>JADJXP010000002.1:1550000-1897642 GCA_016715795.1 Chloracidobacterium sp. | reverse complement strand
GAGGTGATCTCGCGCGCTCGATCCAAGGCCTCTGCAACCGTGTTGGCCTTCGAGATGCGCACCGGCGTGATATCGGAAGGCATTTGGGCGAGAAGTTCATCGCACGACAACGCACGCGCATTTGACGACTGGGTCAGGACGAAGTTTTCAGCAAAAGGAGCCAGGATCAACAGCATCTCAGCGACGTTCTTATCATTCATCGCGCCGAAGACGAGCGTGATCGGACCCAGTTCAAATTCTGAGAGATAGGCAGCAAGAGCTTTTGCTCCGCCGACGTTATGGGCACCGTCAAGAAGAATATTGCCAATGTGTTCGAGTCGGCCGGGATGCGATGCGTTTTTGAGGCCGAGAATAATGTCGGCTCGCAGAATGTTGAACCTAGGCACCAGTTCCTCGGCGACCAAAATCGCCACTTTCGCATTCCCGATCTGGTGCCGTCCGGCGAGACCAAGCCGATCGACCTCGTAATCGGTAAGATCGGTCTGAAAACACAGTGAGGTCTTAGTCTCGCGGATCTCGACAAAGTCGGTGAAATAAGGCTTAACACCGACCTCGCGACAGCGGTCGAGAATCACATTGTTTGGTTCGCTCGACTGCTCGGCGATGGCGAGAAAGTGCGTTTTGGGGTGAATGATCGCGGCTTTTTCAGCCGCTATCTCCTCGATCGTTTCACCAAGATGCTCCTGATGATCGATATCGATGCGCGTGATGGCGGCGATCTCAGCACTTGCAGCGGTTGTCGCATCCAGCCGGCCGCCGAGGCCGGTTTCGAGGATGGCAAGTTGGACGTTTGCCTCGGCGAAGGCGAGTAGAGCGATGGCGGTGACCTGTTCGAAGAATGTTGGAGTGTTGTCGATCTCATTATTTGCCGATAGTTTTTCGGACGTTTCGCGGACGCGCGTGGCGAGTCTGGCAAAATCCTCCTCGCCGATGTCAACGCCGCCGATGTTAATGCGTTCGGTGATAGAGATAAGGTGTGGCGAGGTGTAGACGCCCGCCTTGATGCCCGCTTCGAGGCAGATAGAGCGAAGGAAAACGCAGACCGAGCCCTTGCCGTTGGTCCCGGCGATCTGGACTTTTAGGTAGTTGTTCTGCGGGTCGCCGAGCTCGGTGAGCAGGCGCCGGACGTTATCGAGGCCGAGTTTCATTGTCTCGACCTCGTTGCCTAATGAAAGGAGATAACTTTCGGCCTCGCGAAAATTCACAGCATCCGCCGGTGATAGCTGATCTGACCGAGGTGCCAGGTAAGGTGAGTGCTGAGATGCGTTAGGAACCAGCCGGTCGTCATCGGGTGGCCGAATACCTCGATGGGGAAGTTTTCGGCAAGGTCGTCATGGGTCAGTTTTGCGAGCGTATCCTTGACGACCGCTCGCGTCGTATCGATGTCGGCGAGCATCGTATCGCGCGGAACACCCGTTGTCGAGAATTCAGCGTCGCGGTCCCGGACGTAGTCTGTTCCGCCGATCACAGCGCCGAAAAAA
This sequence comes from Chloracidobacterium sp., assembly GCA_016715795.1. Classification (NCBI taxonomy): domain Bacteria; kingdom Pseudomonadati; phylum Acidobacteriota; class Blastocatellia; order Chloracidobacteriales; family Chloracidobacteriaceae; genus Chloracidobacterium; species Chloracidobacterium sp. The sequence goes on along the minus strand of JADJXP010000002.1, from coordinate 1,896,161 downwards.
TGCTGCAGGTTGCCGTTCAGATGGAGACAGAGATTGCCTGCGGAATTCGGTGTGTCGCCGGGCTTTTTCCAGAGGTCAGCCTCGTCGGCGTATGCCGATATCTCCTCCTTCAGCTTGTTGAGGTCGCGTTCGTAGAGTTCACTAAGAATTTGTGTAAGCATCTCGGATCGTTAGGTTGGGCCCTTACCTACGTGCGGGCTACTGACACGGTGGGGTTCATCATGAAATCGAGCACGCGACAGATCGTGTCTCGCATTTCGCGGCGGTCGACGACCATGTCGAGCATACCGTGTTCGAGCAGGAATTCGCTGCGTTGAAAGCCTTTCGGCAGCTTCTGGCGAATGGTTTGCTCGATCACGCGAGGGCCGGCGAAGCCGATCAGGGCTTTGGGCTCAGCGATATTCACGTCACCGAGCATTGCAAAGCTGGCCGTGACGCCGCCCGTCGTTGGGTCGGTCAACACCGAGATAAAGGGTAGCCGAGCCTCGTGCAATCGCGATAGAGCGGCTGATATCTTGCCCATCTGCATCAGCGAAAGCGTGCCTTCCTGCATACGCGCACCGCCGGAGGCTGAGAAGACTACGACCGCACCTTTTTGGTCGAGTGCGTATTCGATCAGCCGTGTGATCTTTTCGCCCACCGCCGAGCCCATCGAACCGCCGATGAACGACATATCCATCGCACCGGCGAAAACCAAATGCCCACCGACCATGCCCTTGCCCGAGATGATCGCCTCGGGCAAGCCGGAGACCTCTTTTGCCTGTTCGATGCGGTCTTTGTAAGGCTTGGAGTCAAAGAATTCCAGGGGATTGCCCGAGGTGACATCTTTGTCCAATTCCTCGTATCGCCCGTCATCAAACAGGTCTTTGAGCCGTTCCTTGGCCGACCAGCGAAAGTGATATCCGCAATGCGTGCAAACCTCGTGCGATTCCGTCAGTTCACGGCCATATAGAGCACTCTCGCAGTCAGGACATTTTACAAAGATGCCTTCCGTCCTTACAGTTTGCTCGTCGGCGGAGTCAGAATCGATCTTTGGTTTGTCTCTGCGAAACCATGACATAAGTCTGCTAAATTAACGACTGATTAAGGTTAACACACGGGTTTATGACTGCGAAAGGTTCTTGCTGGTTACGGTCTCGCTAATGTGCTACCTTTCTAGCAAATATGACGAAAGCGATAAGGCTATTTTTGTTGTTGGGATTCCTTTCAGCCCCGGCTGCGGCGGCGGTCCGGACGTGGGACGGCGGCGGCGTGGATGCGAATTGGGGAACGGCTGCGAACTGGACAACCGATGTCGCTCCTGTCGCAGGCGATGATCTCGTGTTTCCGGCGACGTCGGCCCAGTTTGCGACAAACTGCAACATAGGTTTTCTCACAACATTTAATACGATCACGGTCGAGGGCGGAGCATACACATTTGGCGGCAATCCGATACGTCTGTCGAACGGCATTAACGCTACCGGCGGCACGCCGACATTTAATCTTGCGATCACGCTTGCCGGCCCGCAGACGATCACAACCGGGACCGGAGTCACGCTGACCATGGTGATCCTGTCGATCGGAAGTTTCCCGTTGACCGTTGACGGACCGGGAATCACGGGCATCGGTCTGCTTTCCGGCTCGGGCGTTATCACCAAGAATGGCCTCGGGGCTGCGGCGATCGTTGCGGCGGCGGGCTATTCGGGCGGTTTGATCCACAACAACGGGATCTTTGTCGTCGATGCGAATATTCCAAATAGCACCGTCAACATCAACAGTACAGCACCTAGCGGGACTGCTATCAGCGGTTTTGGCGGGACGGGCACAGTCGGTCATACAAATGTCAATTCAGGAGTGCTCAGCGCCGGGACGCTCACATCACCGACCGGAATTCTGAACATAAATAACGGCCTTACCTTCTCTCCGGATGGCAGCTATATCTGCAAGATCTCGGGGACCTCGCCTGGCGCCGGCGGGCATGACCAACTAAATGTCACCGGCTCGGTGACCCTAAATAATGCTCGTCTTGGACCATTGCCGCTAAATGCTTTTCGGCCTGCGGTCAATGATACGTTCGTGATCCTGAGAAACGACGGCACTGACGCGATCAACGGCACGTTTCTCGGTATTCCGGAGGGATCTGTTTTCTCGGGCCCACTGAATACGGCGTTTCAGATAACGTATCTCGGCGGTGACGGCAATGATATCAGTATCAAGCGCGTTGCTCGGGCGCCATTCGACATGGACGGCGACGGTATGACCGATATTTCCGTGTTTCGGCCATCGACGGGCACATGGTACGCGACGCTAAGCTCGAACAGTTTGGTCACGACGAATCCGTTCGGCCAAGCGAATGACAAGATAGCACCGGCCGATTTCGACGGTGACAACAAGACCGATATCGCGGTCTTTCGGCCGTCCAACGGCCACTGGTATATTCTGCGCAGTTCGGACCAGACGTTCACGATATCGCAATGGGGAGCCAACGGCGATCTGCCCGTCCCGAACGATTTTGATGGCGACGGCCGAGCGGACCTTGGCGTCTTCAGGCCGTCAAACGGGACATGGTACCAGATGCGCAGTCTGCTTAGCGATGTGTATCAGGAACAGTTTGGTCAGGATGGCGACGTACCGCTGATGGGTGATTTTGATGGCGACGGAATCGGTGATATCTCGATATTTCGCGGCGGAGTCTGGTATGTCTCGCGAAGTTCGGATGGCGAATACTCGATCACTCAATGGGGCCTCGCTACCGACCGGCCCGTTGCCGCGGACTATGACGGCGATGGAGCGTCCGACCTGGCCGTTTACCGCGACGGTTACTGGTATATTCTCGGCTCGACGCAGGGATTTGTCGCTTACAATTTCGGCCTGGCAACCGATCGGCCCGTGCCAGGCGATTATGACGGCGACGGCCGGGCTGATGTTGCGGTTTACAGGGACGGCGCGTGGTACCTGCTCAGATCAACGGCCGGCTTCGCGAGCTCGTTCTTTGGCAACGCAACCGATCGGCCCGTGCCGGCTGCTTTCAACTAAGGACCGCGAGCATTTGCGAGTGGATGAGTCCGTTGCTGGCACAGATCGGCGGATGGTAGATGCTGTGCCGCGAGCCGTCGTAATAGCTGACCTGGCCACCTGCTTCCTCGATCAGCAGCACACCCGCGGCCATGTCCCACGGATTAAGGCCCTCTTCCCAAAAACCGTCAAAGCGACCGCACGCGACATATGCCATATCGATCGCCGCCGAACCATCACGCCGGATACCGCGAGAATTTAGCAGAAATTCGGTCAAATGCCTTGCAAAATCGTCGCGACGCTTGATGTCGTAGGGAAATCCAGTCACGATCAGTGCGTCGCCTAGCGATCCGGTTGCGGAGACGCGAATTGGTTGGTTGTTGAGGCTCGCACCCCGGCCGCGCTCGGCTGAGAAAAGCTCGTCGCGTGTCGGATCATAGGTCACGCCTATCACGATCTCGCCGTTATGTTCGAGGGCGAGCGTAACGCACCAGCACGGATATCCATGGGCGTAATTTGTCGTTCCGTCGAGCGGGTCGATGATCCACTTCCACGCCGTGTCTCCTCCGGCTGCGGCCGCTTCGCCCGATTCTTCTGCGAGGATAGAGTGTTTTGGATAATAAGACCTGATGCGGTCGATGATCAATTCCTCGCTCGCGAGGTCAGCCTCCGTAACGAGGTTAATGTCGCCCTTTTTCGAAATGGCGATCCTGCGGCCAAACTTCTCGAGTAACAATCGTCCGGCGTCGCGGGCAGTCTCGATCGCAAAGTTGAGCATAAGATCATTCTAGCCACGTAGCACACCGAGGGCACAGAGGACATACGACAAAAACCTGTCCTCCGTGTTCTCCGTGGGCTCTGGGGCTATTTAAGGATCGCTATGATCTCGGTCTGGTGCGGAGCGGTGATGATCGCGTCGTTTTCGCTAACATAAACGTCGATCTCAGAACGGATACCGAACTTGCCCGCGAGATAGATGCCCGGCTCGATCGAAAACGCTGTTCGTGGGATCAGGCGGCGGGTGTCGCGTGTCTCCAGATTGTCGATATTAGCCCCGTTTCCGTGTCCGTCCTCGCCGATCGAGTGGCCCGTCCGGTGAAGGAATTGCTCGGCGTACCCGGCTCTCTTTATTACGCCGCGAGCAACATCATCGACCTCGGCACCTCGTATCGAGCGGCCGGCGCGAAACGCATCCTGGACGAACTTAAATGCCGCATTTCTTGCATCCCGGACGATTTCCCAGATCTTGACGTATTCCTCAGGCACGGATTCGCCGACATATCCGACCCACGTCAGGTCAACTGCGGGAGCTTTTGGCTTCGTGAGTTTTGAGGTTGCATCGATCAGGACAAGGTCGCCTTTCGTTATCGGAGCATTCCTGTTCTTTGTCGGAAAATAGTGTGGAGACGCGGCGTTTGCATTTACGGCAACGATCATGGGCGAAGGCTGCAGTCCCTCGTCGCCGAGCCGTTTCATCATAAACTGCTGCAGGTCGATCTCGGTGGTCGGGATATTCGCATTGACGCGGCGTTTTAGTTCGGCAAACCCATCGATAATGACCTTTTGAAGCTTGATGCATGCCTCCGTATGCATCGAGAGCTGTTCCGGCGTCCAGACGGCCTCAAATTGCTGCACGAGGTCCGCACTTGTTTCGATTGAGACCCCAAGCGAGCGAGCCATCTCGATCGTTCCCGCATCGACGCGAGAGATATAGGGAATATCGTTATTCGGAGAATACTGCATCGCGATACGCTTGCCCTTAACGGACCTGCCGCCGCCCGCGATCGCGTTTCGTATCTGGTCGCGCAGCAACTGCCATTCGCGATAGATCAGCTTCTTGCCCGGAAGCGAATCTAGTTGTCCCGGCTCGATTGCGTGGACGACCTTGACCGGCTCTCCCTGACGTGGAATGTAGTAGAACCAACGGCGCGATCCGCCGAGGCGCTCTGTTCTAAGTATTCTCGGTGCCAGCGGATCACTGCCCCGGAAATCGTAGAACAACCAGCCGGCAAGATCTGTCTTTTGCAAGGCCGCCTGAATCTCACCCACGCGGGCCGCCTGCTCCGACTGTGCCAGGCTGCTGCCCGCAAGGGCGAGGCAGGCGAGCATGAAGAATACCGATCTCGCAAACATGTTACTTAAAGAGTTTCCCGAACCAACCGGTCTCATCTTCCTTTCCCGCAATGTGGGTCAACTCGCCAGCATCCAGCCAGACGCCCGAACATTTGTCACAGACGTCGATCTTGATGTTATCGAAATCCGTTTCGATCAGTGTGCCATCGCATTTCGGGCACGATATCTCCAGGCTCTTAGCCTCGTCCTCCTGGAGCTTCGCTTTCATTTTTGCGATCAGTTCCTGTTCCTTACGGCGAAAATACTCGTTTTCCAACGCATCGCCTCTTGCTTCAAGATCAATTGCCATAGTTACAAGATAGGTGAAAAGGGTTAAAAGGGAAAAAGTGAAAAAGAATTAACGTCTTTTTCACTATTGCACTTTCAGGGTTCGGTCTTATGAACGGAGCGCATTCGCTGCCGCGCCTTCTTTGAGCGGCGGATCGTATTGCGGCGCTTCAAATTGCTGCCTGCCCAATCCGAAACACTCTTGAGTGGGTGCCACTCAAAGCTCTCGAGAGGCAAGACCTCGCTCGATGCATCCTTGAGTTTCATTGTGCTAAAGGCAACGAAAACGACGAGCAGGTTGAACAAGGCACCGGCCATTACCACCAACCAGCCCGGAGCCAGGCCAACCGTCGCACGCTGAAAGATGATCTCCCAAAATATCCTGCGGTCAGCCTCGGTCGTGGTTGGTATCGGTGAGGGATGAATATAGATCTTAAGCGTCCATGATAGGGCCAGCAAGACAAATATCCACAGATAATTTGCCCTCAGACGCCGGCCGACCGCTTCCCACGTGCTTATCGTAAAATGCGGTGCCAGCAGGTCTGCCGACAGATGCTCGGCCCACTCCTTGTCGGGCGGTAACGCGCGGTGCGAGAGCATCGGCCCAAAATAACCCGTTTCAAGCACTCTCACGCGATTGGCCCAGACCTCGTAATAGCGATACCGGCGGGCCTCCATAAAAAGAAAGATCGATACAAGTATCGAGTTTATCGGGATCGCAAAATGTGGATTGTCTGGCGAGCTAAAGACGAACGACAGCGTCGCACCGGCCGTGATAACGGCCCAATTCGTTGTCGCATCCAGCCGATTTCGCCAGACATTTGATCTCTGGACCTCGCCGCGATAGAAATGCACCATCGCGGTATTAAATTCCGCGGGCTGCAGCTTTTGCGAGATAGATACCGCCGTTGTGCGTGGCTTCTGGTGGCGTTTCTGGACCTCTTCAGCAAAGGCGCGAAACGACTGCGGCACACTCGTGATGTGAATGTCCGCATCGACGCCTTTGGGTTCGGTTCGAACCTCGTCGTTCATATTTTGACTGCGGTGAGCTCTCGAAGGGGACAGAAAGCGCTTTTACCAGTAATGGTTTAACATTTTGGGCACTCGGATGCAAGAAAACGCCCGTTTGGGCTAAACTCGATTCGATGCCTGATATTGATGAAAGCTGGATGTGGCGGGCCATCGGCATGGCCCGCGAGGCGGAAAAGATCGGTGAAGTGCCGGTCGGTGCGGTGCTCGTCGGCCCGGACGGCAAGATACTCGCCGCCGCTGGCAACCGAACCATCAAAGACATCGACCCGACCGGCCACGCTGAGATACGAGCGCTGCGTATCGCGGCGACACGTGTAGGCAATTATCGCCTGATCGGGACGACGATGTATGCCACAGTCGAGCCGTGTGCAATGTGCGCCGGTGCCCTGGTCAATGCTCGCGTCGCGAGGTTGGTCTTTGGTGCCCCCGACGAGCGGTTTGGCGCCGTCCGCAGTATCTTTCAGGTCTGTGACAACGAGAAGCTCAACCACAGGCTCGCTGTCGAGGGAGGCGTTCTTGAGGAAAACTGCCGACGCCTCATGCAGGATTTCTTCAAGGCGCGGCGCAAGTAGGCTTTCACCACTTTGTCCTTTATTCCTAATCATTTATACTTTCGTATCGCGCGGAGAGGTGCGAGAGTGGTTGAATCGGGCAGTCTCGAAAATTGTTGTACCTTTACGGGTACCGTGGGTTCGAATCCCACCCTCTCCGCCAGCTTTTCATTAACTTACAATTGCAACCAGTAATTAGCTACGGTGCGCCTTGCGCACGTTGAGATTTGCAAAAAATGCGAAAGGAGGTTGTTTCATGCCTTTAACAAAAAGGTTGTCGGCTGAGTTTTTAGGTACGTTATGGCTCGTTCTCGGCGGATGCGGCACAGCGGTGCTCGCGGGGTCGCAGGCCGGGAATGTCGGCATTGCTCTGGCGTTTGGCCTTACGGTTTTGACCGGTGCATATGCACTCGGGCATATTTCAGGGGCCCATTTCAATCCCGCGGTCACGCTCGGATTCTGGGCCGGTAAGCGGTTTCCTGCCAACGAGATACTACCGTATGTTGTCGCGCAGGTGCTTGGCGGGCTTGCAGGTGCCGGTATCCTGTATATCATAGCAAGCGGCAAGGCGGGCTTCTCGCTGACGACCGGCTTTGCGTCCAACGGGTTTGGCGATCATTCGCCCGGCAAGTATGAGGCTCTGGCGGCATTTGTCTCAGAGGTCGTGATGACGTTCTTTTTTGTCGTCGTTATTCTCGGGGCGACGCACAAGCGGAAAATGTCGCGCTTTGCTCCGCTTGCTATTGGCCTGTGTCTCACATTGATCCACCTGATCTCGATCCCCGTCACCAATACGTCGGTCAATCCGGCCCGCAGCACGGGCCCGGCGGTGTTTGCACAGGGATGGGCATTGAACCAGTTGTGGATGTTCTGGGTGGCTCCGCTGTTGGGGGCCCTATTGGCCGGCTTCCTGTATGATTGGCTCGGCAGTAAGGACGTCGCCGCTCCGGCTGCCGAAGTGAAGGAAGAAGCCGCGGGTGACGAGAAGGCCGAGGACGATTCCTAGCGAGCCCAAAAAACTGGAAAGGCCCGCCTGTAAAGCCCGGGCCTTTCTTATTTTGGAGGCTTCAGACCTGATCGCAACACAGGCTGTAATTGCTACCGTTGCTCGATTCCTCGCCTAGCGGAGTTCACAACACAAGCCTTGTGCGGGGCCTGAAGCCACATGGCGGAAAGGGTGGGATTCGAACCCACGGAACCCGTTAAGGCTCACAGCATTTCCAATGCTGCCAGTTCAACCACTCCTGCACCTTTCCGCGCGAGCGGAATTGATAGCATAGCGAATACCGGCAGAAACCGGAAATTGAAGTATGCGAACGCTTCGCCTATTCCGCAAAGATCGGCGGCCTTGCCCCGAGCGGATGCACCGTCTCGTATTTGTGCGCGAGATTGAGCAGCGTCGCCTCTGACCAGAAATTGCCGACTAGCTGCAACCCGATGGGCAGCCTTTCGCTCGATAATCCACACGGCACACTGATCGCGGGGACGCCCGCGAGATTTGCCGAGACCGTGTAGATATCGCTCAGGTACATCGCGATCGGGTCGTCCGATCTCTCACCTAGCTTGAAAGCCGTCGTCGGCGATGTAGGCGTCACGATGGCATCGCATTTCTTAAATGCCTCGACATAATCGCGTTTGACCAACGCTCGCACCTTTTGGGCTTTCGCATAATAAGCATCGTAATAACCGCTCGAAAGAACATAGGTCCCGAGCATGATGCGGCGTTTGACCTCGGGGCCAAAGCCCTCTTCGCGGGTCTTGAAATACATCTTGCGCAGCTCATCCGCCTCTTCCGCACGAAAGCCGTAACGTACGCCGTCAAATCTCGCCAGATTCGACGACGCCTCGGCCGTTGCGATGATGTAATACACGGCGATGCCGTATTTTGCGTAGGGAAGCTCGACATCAACGGTCTCGCAGCCGAGGGCTTTGAGGTTTTCGATAGCAGCCAATACCGACTCGCGAACCTCGTCGTCCAGCCCCTCACCGAGCAGTTCACGCGGCACGCCGATGACTTTGCCTGCGATGTCGTCGTCGAGGGTCGCCGCGTAATGCGGCACCGGCACGTCGGCTGAGGTCGAATCCTTTTCATCACGCCCTGCTATCACGCCGAGCACATCAGCCGCATCGCGTGTCGTCTGACCAAAAATGCCGATGTTATCGAGCGACGAAGCAAACGCCACCAGCCCATAACGCGAGATGCGGCCATAGGTCGGCTTTAGCCCGACAATGCCGCAAAGCGATGCCGGCTGCCTCACCGAGCCGCCTGTCTCGCTGCCCAACGCCGCGCGCACCACGCCCGAAGCCACCGCCACCGCCGACCCGCCCGAACTACCGCCCGGCACGCGCGTCACGTCCCAAGGATTCTTGGCCGGCCCAAACGCCGACGACTCATTCGATGAGCCCATCGCGAACTCGTCCATGTTCGTCTTCCCGATGACGATCGCCTCGGCTTCATTCAATCTCGTAATTGCGGTCGCATCGTAATGAGCCCTGTAATTCCCCAATATTCGCGATCCGCAAGACGTTCGCATGCCCTCGGTGCAGATGTTGTCCTTAACGGCTATGGCGATGCCTTTCAACGGGCCGGCGCCGTCGGTCATGTCGAGCATTTCAGAGCGCGCGAGCGCATGATCACGCTCGATCGACAAGAACGAGTTCAGTTCGGGGTTCAGCCGCTCGGCCTTATGAAGTGTCTTTTCGGTCTCCGAAAGAATGGACATAGATCTATCTGGTTTTGGACCCGACACCGTCGAGGCGCCACTCGTCGCCCAGCCTTACCATATTTGCGATCACTTCCTGCTGTACTGTCTTTTCGTCATCCTTCCAGTAGAGCTGTATCTGCAGGTCAACGTCGGTTGGCGATACCTCGCGGCATTCGCCGATCTTGAATGTTCGCGGATATTCGCGCGTCATCGTGAACGGGTCGAGATCGCTCGCCTCGCCGGCTGACAACATCTCGAAGTACCTCGGCGTCAGATACCGTTGACGGGCCTTAAGTCCCACATTCGAGGGGCTCATCTCATTTGCAAAATGAAATGAATAGAACCGCTTGCCGGCTTCACGAGCTGCCGAACAGGTTGTCGATTCAAGGCTCGGAGCGCCGCATCCTGCAATAAGAAATGCACAATTCAGAACGACGGCTAGGCCGATCCATTTTTGAATTCTGCATTTTGAATGTTGCATTTCCTACAGTACCTTCGGCACCTGAAAATGTCCTTCGACGGCCGATGGCGCCTGCGAAAGTGCAGCCTGCTGTCCGAGCGAGCCGCCCGGCGTGTCTTCTCGGATAGTATCGGTCGCCGAACCTTCGTCTGTGAGGCCGCCGAGCATCGGCGCGATATCGCCTGTGTCGAGCTCATTTAGCTGCTCGACGTACTTCACGATATTCGCCATCTGCGGAGTGTAGATCGCGACCTCTTCGTCGGTGATCTCGAGGTGGGCGAGTTTTGCTACGTGTCGAACGTCCATAAAAATCGAAACTCAAAATTCAAAAACTAGCTCTGTCTGATCCGGAACTCAATGTACTCAACCATTCCTTCGCCGGCGGCCTCGTTGACGCGGGCGACGAGTTGCGGGGCGAGTGCCTGCATATGCTTTTGCCACGTCTTGTCTTCGACGGCGACGACCAGCTTCTTGTCGGCGTATTGGATCGGCACGGCACGACGGCTGAGGGGTTCGCCGGCGGAGCGACGCCAAGCGGCGAAGACGACCGATTCCTCGGCCCGCGGCGTGTGCTCGATCTGCTTCAGAACGGCGGGAAGGACTGTAAATAACTGCTGCATTTGTCTTACACCGACGAAACTATCATTCTAGACGAGAAGCCGTCAGTAGCCCAAACGTGAGTGCGGGCGTGGCGGCGCCCTCCCTCACAGTCGGGCTACGGACACTATGATCGATCTACCAAAACTGATTCTCGCCTCGGGCAGCCCGCGGCGGGCCGAGATACTGAATTCCGTCGGCTGGCCGTTTGATAAGCACGTCGCCGACATCGACGAGACCGAACGCACCGGCGAATCGCCCGAGGATTACGTCGTCCGCTTGGCGCGTGAAAAGGCGGAAGCTGTCGCGCCATATTATCCCGGCGGACTCGTCCTCGGCGCCGACACGACCGTCGTCATCGACGGCAGCATCCTTGCTAAGCCCATTGATCTGGACGACGCTCGGCGGATGATCCGTATGCTCGCCGGCAATTGGCACGATGTGTTGACGGGCATCGCGGTTGTCAATGGCGGCACAACGACAGGCCTCGAACGCACTTCCGTAAAGTTCGCCCCGATGACCGATGCCGAGGTCAACTTTCTCGCCGAAATGGGCGACCCGCTCGACAAAGCCGGCGCCTACGCCATCCAAAAGCAAGCCGCGCTCTTTATCGAAAAGATCGAGGGCGACTATTGGAACATCGTCGGACTTCCGATCAGGCTGGCGTATGAGCTTGTCGGCGTGTCGGAACCGCCTGCGTAAGCGGGCGATCAGTTCGTTACACCGGACGAAGCAGCCGCCACGACCACTCAAACTTGAAACTCGCCAAAGGTACTGGCCGCCCGCATACACAGGCGGTTCTGACTAGAGCAGTTTATCTATCGCCTTCGACATCGGGACGGCGATGTCGTATTTCGGGTCTATGCCGCCGAAAGGCTCGCCCGACTGGTTGCCGTTCTTGTCGAGTATGACGAACGACGGTATCTGGTCGATGTCATATTTCTTCAGCGTCGCAGCTCCATCAGGGTCGCGCAATAGAGGCATTGCGAGCTTGTTCGTAAACGCCCATTTCTTGAGCGTCTCGGTGTCGGCAAAGTTCTTTGACTTGGTATTCGTCGAATCTGTCACGACGAAGTAGAACACCGCCGGCTTGCCCTGATATTTTTTCATCAGCGCGTTGGCATACTCAGCCTGTTTGTCGGAGAGCGGCAGCCAACTCGCACCGACGGCAAGCACGACGACCTTGCCGTGCTGCGCCTCAACATCGACACGCGAACCGTCAACCGACGTTAGGCTCGTCTGCGCCGTTGCGGCGGCCGAGACCAATAGCGCGAGAGTTAATGTTAAGAATGTCGCTCTTAGCGTTTTCATAGTCGTAGAGATGCACGAATGGCGTGATCTCACGGCAATTAGATGCAAGTTTGATACCAAACTACTGTTTTCGATTTAGTATCACGTTGTCGATCAGCCTTATGCCCTCGATCTCGACCGCGACTGCGATCAACGTCTCATCATCCCCAATCTTTTCAATAGTTTGCAGCGAATCGCGATCGACGATCGCGACATAATCGAGCGTCGCGGCCGGTTCGTCGGCTACACGGTTTCGCACGATCTCGGCGAGGTCTGCGGCATCTCGTTCACCTTTCTTGTATGCCGTTTTGGCCTCGCGCAATGCCTCGATGATGACCGCCGCTTTTTCACGCCCTTGCTCCGACAAACGCTCGTTTCGTGACGACATCGCGAGGCCCGAGTCCTCACGGACCGTCGGTATCACGACGATCTCGGTCTCAAACCCAAGGTCGCGCGTCAAACGCCTGATCACGGCGGCCTGCTGCGCGTCCTTTTGACCAAAAAAGGCCATGTCGGGCCTAATAGTATTAAAAAGTATCGTCACTACGGTCGCCACACCGCGAAAATGCCCCGGCCTCGACGCGCCTTCCATTGTGTCGGTCAGCCCTTCGACATTGACATAGGTCGAGAAGCCCTCGGGATAGACCTCGTCGGCGTCGGGAGCATAGATGAAGTCGACACTGTGTTCCGCGAGCATCGCCGCGTCGGCAGTCAGGTCGCGTGGATATTTTTCAAGATCGCCGGCGTCGTTGAACTGCGTCGGATTGACGAATATCGAGACGATCAATACATCGCAGCGCTGCCGAGCCTCCTCGACGAGCTTCAGGTGCCCTGCGTGCAACGCACCCATCGTCGGCACAAACCCCACTGTCTGAGCCTCACGTCGCAGCTTGCGTGCGATCGAGAACATTCGCTGTCGGCGGTTGATTATTTCCATGTCAGTCCGATTCCTCTGTGTCCTGGCTGAAATCATGGCGGATAATCGCCTCGATCTGCTCAGCGAGTGGAATCACACGGCGCTTTGCGGCCTTCCATACGGTTTCGAGACTCAGACTGTGGTACGCATGCACGATCACGTTTCTAAACGCAATGATCGCGCTCCAATCTATCTCGGGATAGAGCTCCTGCGTCGATTTACTCAGTTTGTTCGCCGCTTCGCCAATAATTGTGAAATTGAACAGGACAGCCCGCTGCAAAAGCATGTTCGTCCGGAACTCCTCAAGCGAGGCAGACTTTACGTGTTGGTCGATCAGTTCTGCGGCTTCGACAATATCGTCCAGGTATTGCCTTTCATCCCTCATAGATCAACTGCGCTTCGGCGAGGACGTGCGGGCGGATGAGCCTTTTCAGGCCTTTCTTATCTACCAGGTCGACCTTTGCACCAATTACTTCCTGAAGGTCGACCATCATCCTGGAATAGTCGAAAAGATCAACGTCAGCATCGGCCCTAAACTCAACCAACAGATCGTAATCACTGTCCGGCCGGTTATCGCCGCGAGCGCGCGAGCCGAAGATGCTCAACTCGCGCACCTTATTCTTCCGGCACAGCTCGGCGATCTTTTGTTTGGTTTCCTCCGAAAACTGCGTCATTTCGCTGCCATTTCCTTTATCGTCTCGGGCGTGAGGCCGTAGGATTCCTGATCGTTCGGGTACGCACCTGATTTTACGTCTGCGGCCCACGCCTGGATCGCGTCGGTCATGACCTGCCGCAGGTTTGCGTATTGACGGACGAATCGCGGCTGGCGGCCAAAGGTCATGCCCATCAGGTCGTGCAGCACCAGCACCTGAATGTCACAATCGAGGCCAGCTCCGATGCCGATGGTCGATATCTTCAGTTCTTGCGTGATCATCGCCGCGACCTCGCGCGGAACGAGTTCGAGGACTATCGCAAAAGCACCGGCATCCTCGAGCAATTTTGCATCCTCGATGAGCCGCTGCGCCTGCTCGGCGGTGCGGCCCTGAACCCGATAACCGCCCATTTTATACACGCTTTGCGGCGTCAGCCCGATGTGGGCAACGACGGGAATTTCCTCGTCCACGAGCCGCTTGACCAGATCGACGCGGTTGCGCCCGCCTTCGAGTTTTACCGCTTCGGCACCGCCGTGCTTCATCAGCTTGAGCGCATTACGCACGCTCTCGTCCTCGTTGACGTGATATGTGCCGTAGGGCAGATCCGCCACGACCATCGCCCGTTCTGTGCCGCGTTTTACGGCAATGCAAGCGGATGAGATCTCCTCCAGCGATACAGGTATCGTATTGCCATAGCCGTGGATGACATTGCCGATGCTGTCGCCGACCAGGATAATATCCACACCGGCCTCATCGACGATCCTTGCCGTCGGATAATCATAGGCCGTCAGGCATATGAGCTTCTCGCCTTTCTCCTTTGCCGCACGGATCGCCGGCAGGTAAACCTTGCCTTCTTTGTCAGGTTGCAGGTAGGCCATATTCTCGGTTCAGTCTAGCACACAAAACAAGCCAAACATTGCCGAAGCCCGACCGTAAGCGAGGGCGATACATTCGTCGTTGGATGCATCGCCCTTGCTCAAACGCGGGCTTTGTGCAACGCCTATTCATCTTCAAATCACGTGTTCGGATCCCATTTCATGACACATGTTGTATCGCCACACTCAGCCAGCATCTGCGTTATGTCTTTCCTGATGGCCGGATGCATGAAGTGCGGCGCGATCTCAGCCATTGGCATCAGGACGAATTTCCTCAGGTGCAGTCGCGGGTGCGGCAGCGTGAGAAACTGCGTTTCCATCACCATAGCGCCGTAGAACAGCACGTCAATATCGATCGTCCTCGGCCGCTTGAGACCCTTGTCGCCTCGGCCCATCAGGTATTCGATCCTCAGCAGCCTTGCCATCATCTGTGTCGGGCTGACGCCGTTCAAATATAGCTCGGCCGCCATATTCAGAAATAACGCGTCCGATTCGATATCAACCGGCTCAGTCTCATAGACGTTCGAGAGCCGGTTTACCACAAATCCGGCCTCGACCATGCACCTCACCGCCAACAGCAGATTCCCGGCCCGATCCCCAAGATTCGACCCTAACCCGACATAAGCCGTGACCTGTTCCCCTGACATTCCTGTTCGTTAATTAAATAGAGGAAACCACATCCACGCCCAAACAGCAAAAAATCGCTTTCGTTTTCCAAAAAGCCGTCATTCTTCGACCCTCGTCGTTGTGATGAAGTAGCCTTTGTTCTCCATCCGGCAGAGGCGGTTTTTTGAGTCGTAACGGTACCAGAGCGTGGGTTTGCCGTTATTGTCCTCGGACTCGATCCAGATGTTGCGGCCGTAGGCGTCGAGGGTGTGACGCAGGTTGCCGAATTGAGAACTGATAGTTGAAAATTGAGAACTCGGCTCGGGATCGCTGTCATTGGCGTCAGCGGCGGGAGCGTCGAGAGCGACTGCGCCTTCAGAGGCGGAAATTGGGGCCTCGGTTGTCGCGTGGTCGAATTCCTCACTATCGGGAACCTGGTCGTCGGCATGGGCGGCAGATTCGTGTTCCGGTTCGTTGTGTTCGGTTTCTTCATCGAGTTCATCATCGAGGTCATCATCATCCGACGGATCGTCTAAGAGGTCGTCGAAATAGCGCCCGAGGTCGGGCGTCCATTTTTTCAGGAGGCGTTCGACGCGGGATTTTGAGGTGCCGAGGTCTTTGGCGATGTCGCGGATGCTGCGGCCATTGTCGTGGAGCTTTTTTAGCTGGTAGATGAGCCTAGCGGTGTCTTCGTCGAGCTGTTCGGCGAAGCGCTCGTCGAATTTTGGCCCGATAAAGCCGCCCTCGCTGCGCTGTATCGTAAATCGCGGCGGCGCGGTGTGGTCCCAATAGATCGGCGCGGTGCGCGAGCGTGTCTGCTGGACGTATTGCGAGCCCGTGTAATGCGGATGATTGCCGATGCCGAAAACGCTGTCGGCGACATCACACAGCACGCGCGAGCGTTTGAGGTCGGCTTCGCTCACCGAGTTATCGTATCGGTGCTCGCGCGAGCCCGCGATGACCAGGATCGAAACGCCTTTTTCATAGATGAGCTCGCGCAAGGCGCGCATCAGCCGCAGCGTATGTTTTGTACCGTCCGCCGTCTGCTGCAGCGCCGACAGGTCGTCGATGATGATCACATCGATGCCGGCCGCGACCATGTCGCGAAGCCACGGCACAAGCTGTTCGGCCGACGGCGGACGGTCGATATAAAGGTTATCCGAGAAGCGGTAGTCGCGCTCCGTTTCAGGGTCGCTGTAACGCAGCCCAAACTGCGTGTCTGACAGCTTGAGATCGACGTAGAGCACTTTGCGACGCCGCTCGGGCATCACAAATCCCTCAATACCCTTGCCGCGGGCGATCCGTTCCGCCAGCAGCATCGCCAGCATGCTCTTGCCCGTGCCCGCTGCCCCAAACAGCAGCCCAAGCTCGCGCGTGTGCCAAAACGTGTCAAACAGCGGCTCGATCGGCGGGGCATAGTTGCTCATTTCCATCCGTTCGTTTGCGGTTCGCGGAAGCTGCGGTGTCGTGTGTGGTGAATTTATCGTGTCGTGCATGTTTGTCTCCTGGTGTCTTATTCGTGCATTCGCGGCTATCTCTCTTAAGCAGAATTAGCCACGAATGCACGAATGTGAGGTTGCGTGGCTAAAAGAATATCTTGACAATGCAATATCATTGTGATACAGTATCTTACATATGAAACAGCCGATGTCAAGAAGTTTTTTTTCAAAAACGGTCAAATGACACCGAAATATGTCTGTAACTGGTGCAAATACGATACTTAACCTGTCCCGCAAGGGTGCGGGACACGAGCGGGACATCGCGGAGCGTGTCAGTAGCCCGCACGTGAGTGAGGGCTCAGGTTCGGGTGATGCACCTGCCGAATTCACCGGTGCGCGACCGTATTGTAGGTTGAGCCCTTACTTACGTGCGGGCTACTGACACGTCGGGCTACTGACACATCTTTATGTGCAAGAGAGATTCATCAACGCCGTTCTTTAACCAAAGCAGCGACGCTCTCCCGAAATCTAAACCAGGAGTGATCCAAATGAAATACAAAAGATATGTGTCTTTCGCGGCGGCGGCGGCGTTTGCGTTTGTCTGTGCGGCGGCTGTGGCGGCGCAGGGGACGAGCTACAGGATCTCGTCGCCCTACTCGCACAAGAACCTGACCATCTTTCTGATCCATGGCAAGGACGAATCCAAAAAGAGCAACGTGATGACGCTGCAGGAGGCGATGGAGCGAAGGCTCTTTGTCGTTTACGAGACGTCGAATGTTAACGAGCTTGAGGTCGAGAACCTCTCAAAGGAGCAGGACGTTTTCATCCAGTCCGGCGACATCGTCAAGGGCGGCAAACAGGACCGCGTGCTGGCCGTGAGCATCATTATCCCGGCGCGTTCGGGCCGCGTCAGGATCGATGCATTCTGCGTCGAATCGGGCCGATGGGAAAAGCGCGGCAATGAGGAGGCCGGCAAATTCTCAAGCTCGAACGATCGCATCGTGACCAAGGAGCTCAAGATCGCCGCAAATGCCAAACGCTCGCAGCAAGAGGTTTGGGCAAGTGTGAGCAAGGCCCAGGATAGCCTGTCAAAGAATGTCGGCGGCGACGTGAAAGCAGCCGCGTCAGGGTCGAGCCTTCAGCTCAGCCTCGAGAACGGCAAGGTCGCGGCGAGCGTTGACGAATACGTCAAAGCTCTAAACGGCATCACCAACGGCAAGTCCGACGTGATCGGCTATGCATTTGCCATCAACGGCAAACTCAACAGCGCTGACGTTTACGTCTCGAACGCCCTTTTCAAAAAGCTCTGGCCGCGCATGCTCAAGGCCACCGCGACCGAGGCCGTTGTCGAATCGCGCGGCGTCCGCCTGGCCGAACCCGTCAAGGCCGCAGCCGTAACCGAGATGATCGCCGACGCAGAAAAGCCCAAAGCCAAGGAACGCGCCGTGGGCTCCGGCGGCAAGCTCGTCACGCGCGAGGACAAGGACAACGTAATGATCGACGCCGTCGATGACCGGTCGAAAACGATCATTCACAGGAGTTATGTGAAGAAGAACTAATAGTAGTGTCTTAATTCGTGCATTCGTGGCTATTCCTGAGTTCGAAAGACTAAGCCACGAATGCACGAATAGATCGAGATCAAGACACTACGAGTTTCGGGCCGTCGGGAATTGATGGATGCGGCTTCGTCGCTGTGCCGCGTTCATTGCCGACGGCCCGAATTTGAAAAGTAGCTATTAGCTAATAGCTATCAGCTAATAGCTACTTTTTTAGTACGCCAAGAATGTTCGCACGCAGCCCGGAAAAAGCCTCAGACGAGTTCACGATCCGCTCATACGCCATGAACGGGAAGAACAGCAGCCGCGAGCCGAGGCCGTACATAGGTTCTTTCTCGATGAGGTCGAGGCGCTCGACGGTGAGGCCGGCGGCTTTTGCCGCGCGTTCGATGGAGGCTCGGGTATTGAGGCGGTAATGAGTCGGATACGGATCGTGGCTCTCGGCGGGCAGGTTTCGCAGGCGGTTCGCGACAAGTGTGTGGAATGAATGAGGCGTCAGATGCGAGACCAGCGAGACGTAATGCCAGAAGTTTGGCGTGCGAAAGATGTAACTGCCGCCGGGCTTGAGCACGCGCCGTATCTCGGCGAGATGGCCCGTCGGGTCGGCGACGTGCTCGATCACGTAATTCGAGACGCACGCGTCGAAAGTGTTGTCCTCGAACGGATAAGCCTCGCCGTCGAGTACATGCGCGGCCGCGAGCGCTGTGTTGTCGCGCACGTCCGCGTCAATATCGACGCCGTGCAGGCGGCCGAGCGTTGCGAGGAAGTCGGAGGTGATATTCGTCGGCCCGGCACCGACCTCGAGTATCTCACCACCGGCGGCAATGACGCTCTCGCACAGGCCGTGGAAAACGACATTGCCGTCCACCCAGCCAGACTCAGCCGAGTAATATCTCGCGAGGTATTCGTCCTGCCAGGCCATGCTGTTCAATTCTAGACCGCCGGTGCGTGGAGCGCCAATTTGATGTAAAGTAACGCCTATGAAACCGTTGATCATCGCGATATTGCTGGCCGCCGCGGCGGTCTCGACATTCGCCCAGCGGGCGGCCGTCCTGCGCTGGGAAGACGAGATGTGCGAGTACTCAGGCACATACGATCCGAAGATCCATACGGCCGCCCGTCTGCGTAACACGCTCAAGCTCAGCCTGCCCGGCAGCTATCTGTTGGAGACGAACACGACCGCGTGGAGCTATGGAGATATTGCCAAACTCGACATCGCAGCATTCGATGCCGAGTACAAACGCAAGGTCGCCGAGCTCAAGGCACTCGATATCGTCAACGTGGCGTATTGGCAGGATCTCAAGGCACGAAAGATCCGCGAGCTTGAGCAGGTGTATAAGCTGGAGCGCACATCGATGCTAGGCTATTCGGATCCGGCAAAGCTGCTGGCGTACGAGGCAGCCCCCGATTGCGTCACGCGATACGCCCGGCCATTGGCCGCGGGCGGCGACCAACTGCTTGCGGCGTGGCTTAATGTCAACGTCGAGTCGCGAAAGAACAACGCCGATCCCGACCGGCTGCAGCGAATTTTCGACCAGCAACTTCGCTCGCCCGATAAGATGAAGTTCGCGCTCGTCGAGGTGATGAATTTCGGCTGGTCAAACTGTGCCAACGCCCTCATCGAGCGAATACAATACGACGGCACGCCCGAGGCTGAGTTCAAGAAACTATTCAAAAAGGCCCGAACGCTCCGCTGCTATGAACCGTAGGCGGTCAGCTCTCGCTCTTGCTCATCATGCCGAGCACCTGAGCGACTACGCCGCCGCCAATAGCGCCAATGACGGTCGAGCCGATAATGTCAGCCAAGCAAAGTCAAGGGCCTTTTAGGGTCGTGTTCAGAGCCCTTTGGGCCTCAAAGTGTTCGACGATCTCGGTCGCGGCCTTGGGGCCGACGAATGGCCTCAGGTCGTCGGCGGATGCCTTTGCAATGCGTTCGATCGAGCCAAATTCGCGCAGCAGCTTCATCTTTCGCTTGTCGCCGATGCCGGGAATCTCTGAGAGCTCGCTGCTGAAATCACGCTTCTCGCGACGTTTGCGGTGAAACTCGACGGCGGTCTTATGCGTTTCTTCGCGAATCTGCAAGATCAGGCGAAACGCCTGCGAGTTGCGGTCAAAGGGTATCGGCTTATCCTCGCGGCCGTAGATCAGCAGGTGCGATATCTCGCTGTGTCGTTTTGGCGGTTTAACGAGGCCGACGAGCATTATCTGTTCAAGGTCGAGGGCCTGCATTGCGGATGCGGCGGCCGACAACTGGCCTTTGCCGCCGTCGATAAAGACAAGCTGCGGCAGCGGTTTTTGCTCGTCCAACTGACGTTTGTAGCGGCGATAGACGGCCTCGTGCATCGAGGCAAAATCGTTCGCTCCCTCGACCGTTCGGATGATAAATCGGCGGTAATTCGCCCTCGCCGGCTTGCCGTTCTCAAAGCACACGATGCCCGCGACGTTCTCAGAACCGGAGATGTTCGAGATATCGAACGACTCGATACGCTCGGGGAAGTATGAAAGTTCGAGCAGTTCCTGAAGCTCCTCGAGCACCTTTTCGCTGTCGGGCTTTAGCACGCGGAAGCGCTGCTCGAATGAGATCTTTGCATTTGCCTCGACGAGGCGGACGAGGTGTTTGTTCTTGCCGCGTTTGGGGTCAAGGATCTTTACGCGGCGGCCGCGACGCTCAGTTAGCGCCTTTTCCAGCACTGCTCGGTCTGCGAAATCCTGAGGCACATGTATCTCGAGCGGCACATAATCGGTCGAATAATACTGTGCGAGCACGTTGCCGAGAAACTCGCCGGCGTCAAAGGTCTTGTCCTCGGGCAGGTCTTCCCAAAAGAACTCGCGGCGGCCGACGATTCGGCCCTCGCGTGTCGTAAATAGCTGCAACGCAAGCCGCTGCTTTTCGCGGTAAAAGCCGATCGTGTCAATGTCGCGCTCGGCGGTCGTCGCCATCTTCTGGGTTTCGCTCAGCGCGAGCACCGTGCGGTGCAGGTCGCGGTATTTGGCCGCAAGCTCGTATTTGCCGTCCTCGGAGAACTGCCACATACGGGCCTCGAGCGACTTTGCAAGCTCCTTGTTGCGGCCCTCAAGCAGCGTTCGCACGTCGGCCGCCGCCTCCTGATACTCGTCGGGCGAGCAAAGCCCTTTGACACACGGGCCGAGGCAGCGTTTGAGGTGGTATTCGAGACAGGGCCGCGGCAGTTTGCCGTCGATCTCGATCTCGCAGGTGCGAAGCTGGAACGCACGGTTGATCAGATTCAGCGTGTTGCGGGCCAGCGTCGCCGGCAGGAACGGGCCGTAGTAATTTGAGCCGTCGCGGACGATGCGGCGCGTGATGACGACCTTTGGGAAGGGCTCGTTGGTGACCTTGAGATGCGGGTATGATTTGTCGTCCTTGAGAAAGACGTTGAAGCGAGGCTTGTGCTTCTTGATGAGGTTCGCCTCGAGGATCAACGCCTCGACCTCGTTATCGACGACTATGAACTCAAAATCGCTTATGACGCGAACGAGCTGTCGCGTTTTCGGATCGTGATTGCGGCTCGATTGAAAATACGAACGCACCCGATTGCGCAGATTCTTAGCCTTGCCGACGTAGATGATCCGTCCGGCGTCATTCTTGTGAATGTAGATGCCCGCACGCGTCGGCAAGGTCTTGAGTTTCTCGGGAAGCGTCACAGGCCGATTATACCTGCTGCCGCGTTTTGATTTTAGTGCAGCGGTAGGACAGACTTTTTTGAATGAAGACGGTTCTCACAGATAACGTCAAGACCGCGGCCGCATTCGTACGCGACGGCGGGACGGTGGCGTTTCCGACTGAGACGGTCTATGGGCTTGGGGCGAATGTGTTTGACGAGGCAGCGGTCGCGAAGATATTCGAAGCAAAGCAGCGGCCGGCGGACAATCCGCTGATCGCGCATGTTGCTGCGGTCGAGCAGATAGGGGAATTGGCCACAGAGATCACGGAGAACACGGAGAAGTTTGTTGAGCGGTTCTTTCCGGGGCCTTTGACGGTCGTGTTGAGAAAGACTGACCGAGTTCCGTCGCTCGCGACGGCGGGTCTGGGGACGATAGGTGTGAGAATGCCGAGAGGCGAGGTCGCCCGACAGTTTCTGACGGCCTGCGGCGTCCCGGTCGCGGCTCCCTCGGCAAATTTATCGGGGCGGCCCAGTCCGACCACTTGGCAGGCGGTATTGGAGGACCTTGACGGGCGTATCGATTGCATTCTGCGAGGTGAACCAACCGAGATCGGGCTGGAATCGACGGTGGTTGACTGCACGGGCGATGTGCCGGTGCTGCTCCGGGCAGGTGCGGTTTCGCTGGATGAGCTTCGGGCGGTTGTGCCCGAGACGCGTGTTGCCTCGTCAGGCGAGCCGGAAGAAAGCCGCAGTCCGGGCTTGAAGCATCGCCATTACACGCCTAACGCCGAGGTCCGGCTCGTTAGTGACACAGTTCCGGCCGCAGATTGCAAGGACGCGGCCTGGATCGGCACTGGCGTCGATCCTGACAGTGGCTTTGCATTACTAAAGGTTTGCGCTTCGGTCGAGGAATACGCGGCGGCGGTATTCGAGTTCTTTCGCGAGTGCGACCGGCGAGGCATACGGGTGATCTATTGCCAAACGGTTGCGGAATCGGGCATCGGTGCCGCATTGATGGATCGGCTCCGGCGCGCACGCTTATAGCTAGTGATCGCCAGCCGTTACCGCGACGATAGCTATTTCGCCGTTGTCGCGAATAAGGTCAACTCGGACTTCGCCGGATGATGTGAGTTGGTCGAGGCGTTGCAGCGGAACAAGTACGAGGACACGATCGAGGCCGGTTCTCTGCATTTCGGAACGGAGGTCGGCCGGTGTTTCAAGTTCTTTCTGGGATCCGTCCGGTGCGCGGAGCAGGCGGCCGGCGGCGTAGAATTCGGCGCTGTGCGACACAGTCTGAAGGCCAAAAACGCGGTCGCTCGCATACCCGCGAGCGGCGGCGGCCTCGATCAGGCCCTTTACGCTATCGCCGTCGGCGTAGCGTGGGGCCGCCACCTGTGCAAGGAAGATAACAAACACGAACGCAGCGCAAGCGATCGCGATTGTCGCGAGCCTCCAGCCCTTCTTCGCGGATGATCGGTCGCTAATAAAGCAACCCGCCAACGCGATGGCAGCGGGGACGGCAGGCAGAATGTAGCCGGGCAGCTTTGAGCCGGAAAAGGAGAAGAAGGCAAGCGGGACGACGAGCCAGGACAGCAAAAAGAGAAGGAGCGGCGAAGAAGCGTCAGTTGTTCGCCGGCCCAAAGCCGTTTGCAGCAATGACCAGAGGCCGCCGAAAAAGAAGGGGAGCCATGGCAGCGTCATCAGAGGCAGTACCCAGAGATAGAAGTAGAACGGCTGCGGATGCTGGTACTTGTTTGACGTGAACCGCTGAAAATGGTGCTGGACAAAGAACTCGTCGATAAAGGGCCATCCGTGGCGAAGATACACGGGCAGATACCATGTGGCCGCGACGGCGGCCGTCAAAATAAGGCCCCACGACAGGCTGATAAGAAACTTCCGACTCGGCAGGCGGCGGGACAGCAAGTGATAGAGGCCGATCACGCCAAATGGAATGACGATGCCGATCAAGCCTTTTGCCAACAGTGCCAGGCCGACGAAGAAGTAGAACAACGCGAGTGGCACCGTTGGTTTGCTTTCGGCACGGTCAAAAATGAAATAGCCCGTCAGCGCCGCCGTGATCGGGAACGTAACGACGATGTCAAAACTTGCACCATGCGAGAAGCCGATAATGCTCAGCGTCGAAGCGCCGATCAGCGCGAAGGTAATTGCAGTTCGCCGTTCGCTGCTCTCTGCGCGGCCCAGAAACCAAAGCGAAACCACCGTTCCAAGGCCACAAAGAGTCGGTCCGATGCGGGCGGCAAACTCGTTTACGCCAAACAGCTTGAAGAAGACGATCTCGAGCCAATAGAGCAAGACCGGCTTCTCAAACCACGTGTGGCCGCCGAGCGTCGGCGTAAACCAATCGCCCCGCTCGAGCATCTCGCGTGCGACCTGTGCATATCGCGGCTCGTCCGGGCCCAAAAACGGCATCGAAAGGCCCGAAAAATAGGCCGCGAGGGCAAGCATCACTACAAGGACGCTTAGTATTGCGGGTCGGGGATTGCTAATCGCTGATTTTGTCATTCGACGGCATGTGGTCGAAAATATATTTTACTCATCTGAGGCACAATGCAGGAAACCATCGATCAGCTATCCGCGATCCGCGATCTACGCGTCGCTGCTATCGGTGTCGGCAGTCTCGGCCGGCATCACGCGCGCAATTATTCAGAGCTGTCGGGCAAAGGGCGTGTCGAGCTTGTTGGGATTTGCGATACCGACGCACCGACGGCGAGCGAGATCGCTCAACAGAATGGCTGTGAGGCGTTTGCTGATTGGCGCGACCTGCTTGGCAAGGTGGATGCGGTCTCGATCGCGACGCCGACCGAGACGCATTGCGAGATCGCGTGCGCGTTTCTCGAAAAGGGAATTCACGTTCTGGTCGAAAAGCCGATCGCTCTAACGCTCGACGAGGCGGACAGAATGATCGCCGCGGCAGCACCGTCGGGTGCGAAGCTGATGGTCGGCCAGCTTGAACGGTATAATCCGGCGATGGTCGCACTGAGGCCGCACGTGACCAGGCCGCTTTATTTTGAGATACACCGCGTGTCGCCGTATCCCAACCGGTCGCTCGATGTGGACGTTGTGCTAGATGTGATGATCCATGACCTCGACGCCGTTCAGTGGCTGGTGGGCGAGGACGTTGCGGTTTCGGCAATACACGCTGTTGGAATTCCTGTGATCTCGGACAAGGTCGATGCGGCGAATGCCCGCATCGAATTCGAGAATGGCTGTGTAGCGAACATCACCGCCTCACGCATCGGGACCGAGAAGATACGCAAGACGCGCTTCTATCAGACTAACGCCTACGTCGTGCTCGATTATGCGACGAAATTTGCGTCGCTCACGTCACTGAACTCCAACGCATCGCACCCGCTCGCAGGCATCTCGATAGATCGACTTGAGATCAATGACGTCGAGCCGCTGCGGGCCGAGATACTCGATTTTCTTGATTGTATCGAGAAAGGAAAGACGCCGCCCGTCTCAGGCGAGGATGGACGGCGTGCATTGAAATTAGCGGTTGGCGTGCTGGATAAGATCGCCGAACACTTCGCAAGCCTAAAGGTCTAGGCCGCGGCCTGCTCCGCCATCTGCTCCCGGATCGACTTCATCCACTCTTGCGTCTTTTTGATGCGTTCGGCACCGTCAGGACGGTCCATGATGACCTTTTCGATATTCTCAAAAGCTTCGGGCATCTGCCATTTTTCGCGAAGCTCGCCGATAAATGGCTCGATCTTGGAGAAAACACCGATGTGTTCGCCATTGGTCTTGTTAAATAGTTCGGCGTCTATCGCCCCGCTATTTACCATGGCTCCGGCCATGTCCCAGTATGAGAGGACCATGCGAAGATAGCCCCCGACCTCGGGATCCATCATAGTTTTTTCGACCTCGTCGGCGCTGGCCGGGTTAAAGCTAAAGAACCAATCGCGTGCCTTGCGCATCGTTGCTTCACGACGCAGGTCGTAGAGCTTCAGGATGAGTTCGGCGGATTCGAATTGAGAAGACATACATTTTAACCTCCAGAAATGTATTTTTTTTCTATCGCGGAACAATCAGGTTATTATTTTGACGGCGGCTAGTCAATGAGTTCTGAGATCAATAGATTCCTTTCCGAGCGGATCGAGGCGGGTGATTTTCCGTCGGCGGTGTATCTCGTTGCGGAAAAGGGTGAGATCGTGCTGCATGATGCACTTGGCTACGCCGTCGTCGAGCCGGAGCGGATCGAGGCGAGGAAAGACACGATCTACGATCTGGCCAGCCTGACAAAGGTCCTGGTCACGGGCCTTTTGACGGCGATCCTGATCGAGCACGACCTACTCGCTTTTACCGATGCCGTGTCGGAGCATCTTGCGGAATTCGATACTGACGAAAAGCGAGGCATTACCGTCGGGCAGTTGCTCACGCATACATCGGGGCTGCCGGCGTGGCTGCCGCTGTATCTGATGGCGAAGCGCAGGGCTGATGTGCGGCAAACGATCGCTGACACGCCGCTCGCATACGCGAGTGGTGAACGAGTCGTTTACAGCGACCTGAACTTCCTTACCTTGCAAGCATTGATCGAGAGCGTGGCTGGCGGGACACTCGACGTGATCGTCCGCGAGATGCTCATACAGCCGCTCGGGCTTAGCGATACGAGCTTTGGCCCTATCGCCGAACGCAGTCGAGTGGCGGCCAGCGAAACAGGCAATGCGTTTGAACGAGCCACATGTATCGAGAAGGGCTTTGCGATCGATGACGCCGAAAAGGGTGCCTTGCGAGAAGGCGTGATCTGGGGCGAAGTGCACGACGGGAACGCATACTTTCTAGGTGGCGTGGCGGGGCACGCGGGGCTCTTTTCAACGGCGACGGAGGTGTTCAGGATCGCTCAGCAGTTCTTGCCGAAATATTCTCAATTGCTGGCCCCGAAGGCCGGCGAGTTGTTCATGTCCAACTTCACGGCAGGGATGAATGAACACCGGTCGTTTGCGTTTCAACTTGCATCGACACCGGATTCGGCAGCGGGGAAGCAGATGTCGCCGCAAAGCTTTGGGCATCTTGGATTTACGGGCACAAGCCTATGGATCGATCCGGTCAAGGAACGCGTCTTCATCCTTCTTTCAAACCGGACGCACAACCACGCGCTGCCGTTCGTGAACCTCAATGGCGTAAGGCGTCGTTTTCACGATCTTGCGATCGAGTTTCTCGACGGAAAATAACGGCGAACGAAAGGGCTGAGGCGTTAATCAAACCAGCGCTTTCCCCGAAGCAACTGAACTCGGAGAGGATTGGACAGATGAAAAGGATACTGCTCTCGGCGACATTCGCCATCGCGTTGGTAACGGCAGCGATCGCTCAGAATGACACGACGACGCGGCCGCGCGTTGCCGTGACGCCCTCGGCTCCGACGATCACGAACGATCCATATCAGGGTAAGACCCCTTCGGGGCCGCCGGTATTGGCCGGCCGCGGCACATACCCGACGGCGTCGCCTACTCCGCCGGCCGAGGATGACGAGATCATTCGTGTCGAGACGAACCTGGTGACGATGCCCGTCTCTGTGCTTGATCGCGACGGGCGATTCATCTCAGGGCTCCAGCAGCGGGATTTCAGGATATTTGAGAATGGCGTCGAGCAGAAGATCGATTATTTTCAATCCGTGGAGCAGCCTTTCACGGTTGTTCTGATGATCGATGTAAGCCCGTCAACTGAGTTTAAGATCAACGAGATTCAGGACGCAGCAAGCTCCTTTGTAAATCAACTGCGGCCGTCAGATCGCGTGATGGTGATCGCCTTCGATCAGGACGTTCATGTGCTGTGTCCGCCGACGACCAATCGGAATCAGATGCGGAGCGCGATATATTCGACCCAGTTTGGCAACGGCACGAGCCTTTATGAGGCCGTCGATGATGTCATTCGGCGCCAGCTAAGCCGCATCGAGGGGCGAAAGGCGGTGGTGTTATTTTCCGACGGCGTGGACACCACGTCTCGACGCGCAGGGTATGACGACACGCTGCGAGCAACGGAGGAGGTGGATGCTCTCTTTTACACGATCAGATACGATACGTCGGCTGACATGGGCGTGGGACGTGGCGGCGGCGGTGGATATCCACCGAGAACCGGCGGACGGGTTACCCTTGCCGATATCCTGGCCGGGATCATACTTGGCGGCCCGATGAATACCGGTAGCGGCCGGGGCGGCGTAAACCAGGGCGATTATGCCAAAGGCAAAGCCTATCTCGAATCTCTCGCTAACAACAGTGGCGGACGGCCGTTCGAGGCAAAGTCGATCTATAACGTGGATGCAGCGTTTTCCGGTATAGCCGAAGAGCTGCGGCGGCAGTATTCGCTTGGATACTATCCTGAATCGGTCGGCATGGTCGGCGACCGCCGTCAGATCAAGATCCGAGTTATGCGGCCCAATGTGGTTGTCCGGGCAAAGACCAGCTACATCGTCGGCCAACAGGATCGAAAAATAGCGGGGCGATAGCCGCCCCGCTGCATCTCTTGAGGGTTTGACAGGCATCGTAGAATAGATCGTGCGGTGTCTGATGAGCCTTGCGCATTTCGTCGTGTCTTTGTCTCTCACGGTTGCTCTGGCGGCGGCTTCATTCGCGCAGGCCGGCCGCGGAACGGTCGGTAGCGGGACAAAGAGCAATGAGCGAGCGGCCGCGACGCCCACGCCCCCGCCGGAACCTGTGGCCCCGCTTGAGGCCGCGGGAATATCGGCCGATGACGACGTCATACGCGTCAATACCCAACTCGTTTCTATTCCCGTTCGTGTGATGGACAAAAAAGGGCGATTCATCGGAGGGCTCTCCCGAGATGATTTCCGTGCCGTTGAAGATGGCGTCGAGCAGGACATCGCCATGTTCTCGAACGAGAATGAATCGTTTACGGTCGCCTTGGTCCTCGACATGAGCTATTCGACGACGTTCAAGATCGCCGAGATACAAGCGGCCGCGATCGCGTTTATTGGCCAATTGAGGCCGCAGGACAGGGTCATGGTCGTGTCGTTCGATCAGGACGTGCATATGCTTTGTGAGGCGACCAGCGACCGTAATGCTATCTACAGGGCGATCCGCAGTACGAAGATATCGACCGGCACCAGCCTCTACGAGGCAGTAGATCTCGTGATGAATGACCGCCTGCGCCATATCGAGGGCCGTAAGGCGATCATCCTCTTTACGGATGGCGTTGATACGACCAGCCGCCGGGCCAGCGACCGAGGTAATCTGGACGACGCTATGGAACTCGACGCGCTGATCTACCCGATCAGGTATGACACCTTTGCCGACGTCCAGACGATGAGAGCGGGGACGCAGCCGACGGTCGATATTCCTTTACCGGGAGGAACGACGCTTCCCGTCAAGATACCGGTCAGGGTCGAACCGAACGTCTCGACCCAAGGGACGACCCCTGAGGAATATCAGCGTGCGAGGGAATATCTTGACCAGATGGCCTACAGGACCGGCGGCCGTTTATACGAGGCGATGACGATCGATAATCTCGCCGCCGCATATGCCCGGATCGCGAGCGAATTGCGCGAATTTTACAGCATCGGCTACTACCCGAAGAATGAACGGGTGCCCGGCAAGAGAACGACCATCAAGGTGCGTGTCAGCCGTCCGGGCGTGTCAGTACGGACCCGTGACGGTTACGTAATACCAAAGAGGACGAGGGTCCTTACCCGCTAGATCTCGGTGCCATCGGGAATGACGCCGTCCTTCGGCACGATGATGATCCGGTCGCGAATATAGAATGACCGGTCCGGCGCGTCATAATTCATGACCTCATCGCGATTGATCAGCTTCACATTCTCACCAATACGAACATTTTTGTCGAGAATCGCCCGTCGAACCGTGGTATTCGCACCGATACCGATGTGCGGACGTGCGACGCTCACGTTGTATTTGAGCTCAGACATCGATTCGAGCAGATCCGAGCCCATGACGATCGAATCCTCGATTTTGACGCCCTCATCGATGCGGCTCCGAAGGCCGATAATGGAATTACGAACTTTGACGCCCTTCAGGATGCAGCCTTCACAGACCATCGAATTATCGATTTCGCAATCATGGAGTTTTGACGGCGGCAGGTAGCGGCTGCGGGTGTAGATCGGGGCAGTCGCGTCAAAAAAGTTGAACTTCGGCAGCGGTGAGGCAAGATCGAGATTTGCCTCGTAGAAGGCGCGGATCGTCCCGATGTCTTCCCAGTAATCTTTAAAGAGATGTGCCTGGACGGTATATTTTCCTATCGCGGCCGGTATGATCTCACGGCCGAAATCAACCCATGAAACGTCTGCTTCGAGCAGGTCAACGAGCTTAGCATAATTGAAAACGTATATGCCCATCGATGCCAGGAAAGGCCGCTTTTCGGCCTCCTCCGGCGTAAGCCCGAGCCGCGTCGTATCGACACGCATCGCCTCAAGGACGTCTCCTTTTGGCTTTTCCTTGAACTCTACTAACTGTCCGTCGTCACCGGTTTTCAACAGGCCGAACCCTTCAGCCTCATCGGGCCGACACGGAACGACCGAGACGGTGAGATCGGCGCCGGTGGAGAAATGACGTTCGAGGAAGTTGCGATAGTCCATCCGATAAAGATGGTCGCCTGACAGTATCAGCAGCGTATCTACGCGCCAATCGCGCAGGTGGGGCAGCATCTGGCGGACGGCATCGGCCGTGCCTTGGAACCACTCTTCACTGTCGCCGGTCTGCTCGGCCGCGAGCACCTCGACAAAACCGGTAGAGAAGCTCGAAAAGCGGTATGTCCTTGAAATATGGCGATTTAGCGACGCAGAATTATACTGTGTAAGGACGAAGATCTGGGTGATCTCAGAATTGATGCAGTTAGATACAGGAACGTCGATCAGCCGATATGTTCCGCCAAGCGGGACGGCCGGCTTTGAACGTTCGCGCGTCAACGGAAACAGCCGCGAGCCCGCTCCGCCGCCCAATATGACCGCAACCACGTTGTCGTAACGTCCCACGGCTTCAATTGTAGAATGCACAATGCACAATGCACAATGTAAGATGCAAAGTGCATGATCAATGCAAGAGAATCCACTTAAAACCAAATCCTATGCATTCGCCCTACGGATCATTAAGCTCTACAAGCATTTGGCATCGGAGGGCAAGGAGCGTGTTCTATCGAAGCAGATACTGCGTTCAGGCACCTCTATCGGTGCGAACATTGT
The DNA here is from genome assembly GCA_016715795.1 of Chloracidobacterium sp. Classification (NCBI taxonomy): domain Bacteria; kingdom Pseudomonadati; phylum Acidobacteriota; class Blastocatellia; order Chloracidobacteriales; family Chloracidobacteriaceae; genus Chloracidobacterium; species Chloracidobacterium sp. The sequence goes on along the minus strand of JADJXP010000002.1, from coordinate 1,865,295 downwards.
CGAAGCGAATCGAGGGCAGTCAAAGGGAGATTTTGTTCATAAACTCTCAATTGCCTTGAAAGAGGCTGATGAGACAGAGTATTGGATAAACTTGCTGCGTGACAGCGAGTTCATCACGGAGTCACAGGCAGCCTCAATTCTTGCTGACTGCCTTGAACTGCAAAAAATGCTGACTGCCTCGATCAAAACAGCAAAAACGAATGCGTAACATTGGGCATTCTGCGTTGTGCGTTGTGCATTGAATATGTGGTACTGGACAAAAATGCTCTTTTTCATACTCGCCGGGGCGATCGCGCTCTGGCTGCTGTATGAATTGGTCACCTTTCCGAATATCTCGAGCCTCAGGACCGAGAATCCGACGACGACCTCGATGATCGAATATCGGATATCAGAAGCCGTTGCTGAGGGACGCGAGCCGCGCAAATATATGATCTGGACGCCCATCGAGCAGATCTCGCCCAATCTGCAGCGTGCCGTTCTGGCCGGCGAGGATGCGAGATTCTTCCAGCACGACGGCTTTGACTGGGATGCGATCCAAAAGGCATGGGATGAGGCAGTTAAGGAAGGCGAAAAGGAAGCCCGCGAAGAATGCGAGGCCGAGGCTACTAACAAGCAGGAAAAGAAGGACTGCAAACCGAGCGATGACGACTGGATACCGCCGCTGCCGAGTTTTAAGCGGGGGGCATCGACCGTGACCCAGCAGTTGGCAAAGAACCTCTTCCTGTCGGAGGACCGCAACTTCCTGCGGAAAGGCCGCGAGGCCGTTTACACTTATTTTCTTGAGCGTGAATTGTCAAAAAAACGGATCCTTGAACTTTACCTCAATGTTATCGAATGGGGTGATGGCATCTACGGGGCCGAAGCCGCGTCTCGCAATTATTTTCGCAAGAGTGCGTCTGAACTGACGGCCCAGGACGCCGCTTATCTTGCAGCGATGATCCCGTCGCCGCTAAACGTATTCAATCCGTCAAAAAACAGAAAACGCGTTGTCCGGCGACAACGCGTCATCCTGCGCGGCATGAACTCTATCAAGCTCGAGTATGCAGGCAAATAGACCCAAAAAAACACGAGCAGCGCACGGGAAGTGAACTGCCCGTGCGGTTATCTGCTGAATGAACTAGGACTTTCTGCCGACCAGCGACATTTCATCAACGACCCATTTTGCGCCGCCGAATTTCTCGGTGACGAACAGGACGTAGCGAATATCGACCGAGATCGTACGGTTCTTTTCGGGATCGTAGTAGAAGTCATTGCCGAGACCCTCGTAGTTGCCGTCAAAACAGATGCCGACTTGCTCACCTCGTGCATTGAGTATCGGCGAGCCCGAATTGCCGCCGATAATATCGTTCGATGAGATGAAATTGACCCCGACGCTGTCGCCCGAACCGTAGCGGCCAAAGTCATGAGCATTCTGCAGATCGACCAGCTTCTGAGGCAGATCGAACGGCTTTTCACCGGTCTCTTTCTCGATCATGCCCTTCATCGTGGTAAACGGAGAGCGAAACTCGGCTTCGCGCGGGCTGTAGCCCTTGATGTTGCCGTATGAGAAACGCATCGTAAAGTTCGCGTCCGGATACGGCGTATTGCCGCGCATTTCTGCGAGCGCCTGCTGATACTGCAGCCGCAGATGATCGATCTTGGAGGCAAAGTTTGCGCCGCGAGCGGCCAGGGCAGCGCGTTCGTCAACGACTCCGGCGACAAACGGATGAGCAGCCTTGAGGGCGTCCCAACTCATCGAGTAAAGTGCAAGAATGTGTTCCGGTGAGACGAGCGGGCCTTGTGCGACCTCGGTTGCGAAGGCGGCCTCGGCGTCGCGACGAGCCTTACCCTTCAGATTATTGAACTTCGTATCCGCCGCCTCGAATCGAACGCCCGCGGGCAAATCGTCAAAGGCCTTGAAAAAGAACTTGAGCATCGCGCTCTCTTGGGCGGGTTCGCGCCCCTCAAGGGCCTTGGTGATGTCCGCGAGCTTCGCGGCCCGCTGGGCCTGTGTGAGTGTTCGCCCCGCTTTTACAGATGCGGCGGCCGCCACGATCTGGCCGAAAACCGCCATTGAATTCGGATCAGGAAATCGTCGCATGATGACGTCGCGGAGCTGTGTCGCATTGGTCTCTTCCGAGAGGGTCTTCAGTTCGCCCAGCACTTTTCCGTATTTTTGCTGCCGCGTTGGATCGGCCTCGATCCAGGTTGCCATCCGGGCCTCGTCGGCCTTTCTCTTTTCAACAACGTGGGCGCGTCGCAGCCGCAAATGGCCACCGCCAAAGACCTTTCTCGAGTTGTCAAAATTCGCGATGTCCGATTGAAACGCGATGCGCTTCTGCTCGTCATTAGCGCCAATTGCATTGAGACTGTCGCTCAAGGCCTGGAGCCATTTTTCGAGGAAAGGGAAGTTAGCATCGCGAGCGTATTCGATCGACCAACTTTCGCGATATCGCGTCGTGCCGCCCGGAAAACCGAGGACGAATACGAAATCACCGTCCTTCAGCCCGCCAATGTTAGCCTTAAGAAACTTTTTCGGCTTGAACGGCACATTGTTCGGCGAATATTCAGCCGCAGAGCCGTCAGGGGCGACGTAGGCACGCAGGAACGTGAAATCGCCCGTGTGCCGCGTCCATTCAAAATTATCGGGATCACCGCCAAAGACGCCGATGTTGCGCGGCGGAGCATAAACGACGCGGATATCCTTGACCTCCGTCGTTTGGTATAGATAGTAATAGTAGCCGTTATTGAGCATCTGGATCGTTATCGCCGATCCAGGGTGAGCGGCTTTTTCCGCAGCCGTCAGGGTGTCGGTGTTCGTTTTGATCGCGGCCGCGAGTTCTGCTCCCGAGAGATTCTCGGTGCCCGCCTTGATCTTTGCTGTCACGTCTTCTATGCGCTGCGTTAGCGTGATCGAATAATCCTTGGCAGGTATCTCGCCCGATCTGCTGCCGGCGTTAAAGCCGGTCTCAACCAGGTCTTTCTCCGGCGTCGAGGCCGAAACCAGTGCGTCAAAACCGCAGTGGTGATTTGTCAATATCAGCCCGTCCGGCGAGACGAACTCAGCCGAACAGCCAATGCTGAGACGGATAATGGCATCGGTCAGGCCGCCACCGTTCGGGTTATAGATCTCTTCGGGTTTGATCTTGAGCCCTTTCTTTTTCAGGTTGAGGCCCGCGATCTTGTCCGGCGGGAACATTCCTTCATCCGGAGCCGCAATGGCGAATGAGAACGACGAAAAAACAAGCGCGACCATCATCGCGAACGACAAGAATCGATTGGTTCTTAAATTCATAGTTGTGATCCCTCTGTTATTAGGCGAAAAATTCAGTATAGCCTACGGCGGCCGTTTTTCCGATGCGCGGAGGCGGACATCGCCGCAAAAAAAACGGGCCGCAGGGCCCGCTTCTGTTCTCAAAATGCCGTTCAGCTTACTTGGCCAGCTTTGCCAGGTCCACCGGCTCCGGCGGGAGGAAATGTCGGGGATTGATCGAGCGGTCACCGACGCGGACCTCGAAGTGGAGGTGAGGCCCCGTCGAGCGGCCCGTCGAGCCGACATAGCCGATAAGCTGTCCGCGTGCGATCGTATCGCCGTTTTCGATCTCGATCTTCGACAGATGGCCGTAACGTGTTGTCAGGCCGTTGCCGTGGTCGATCTCGATCATATTGCCGTAGCCGCCCTTGTAGCCGGCCGAGACGATCGTGCCATTGGCAGGGGCGACGACAAAATCACCACGCTCGCCGTCGATGTCCATTCCCGGATGAAACTCGTACGAGCGTCCGCCAAACGGATTGCGGCGAAAGCCGAATTCGTTATTGATCTTGCCGAGGTGTGCCCACATTGTGGGCAGGCTCGCGGGATCGGACTTTGTGCGAATGGCCTGCAGTTGATCCTCGAGTTCGCCGGTCTCGCCGTCCTCGTCGTCAAACTCCGGGCCGCCGCTGTTAAAAGCAAGCTCTCCGCTCGCCGTTTGGATATAGCTCACGTCCGCCGGTGCGGGCTGGGCCGTTACCTGTGAGAGTGCAGGATTTTGTGCTAATGCGGGCAGTTCGATATTTTTAAGAAGGCCGCTCAATCCAAATCCGATCGTTGTCAAACAAACTGCTGCAAAAATACCTAACGATCCGATATGCACCGAGCGCTTTCGAACCGCCAACCTCTTAATAGTAACCTTCGATTTTGATGAATGCGATAAAAGAAAAGTATAGAACTTGTCGTTTTTCTGCATTATGCTTTTAAGCTCCTTTAAATGATCTTTCGCACCGACAGCACCGCTGTCCGCACTTGGAATCACGCAAGAATAGCCTTGAAAAGACTAACGCGAAACCTTACAACAAGAGTAATAAAGTAAAACTAAAACTCCCGCTATTGTGGGAACAATAACCGCTTGTAAATCCAAATACTCACGTAAATGGAACTTATATAAAAACATAAGCCGCCTGAAATGGCAAACCGTTATAGGTCGCCAATTCTGCGGCATGTTTAACGAATGCTAACGATCTGGCCTAGCCGCCCGAGTTCCGGTTCGATTGCCAGGCACGGAGGACCATGAATCCGACCGTTGCAAAGACGATGATGAACGCCAGCACGATCAAAGCCTTGAGCGCAAATCCGACAAAGCCGACCAGCGCGATCAGTGCCTTGAGCAGGACTATTACCAAAGCGATGATAGCCAGGATGCTGCCGCCTATGGACGCTGCTTTTAGCATTTCTCAAAACTCCTAATAAAATTGCGAATCTAGATGTCTCTCCAGCTTCCGCTGCGCGAGCGGTCGGCAAATTCGGACGTGTTGTAGCGTGGCGGCCGAGCATTTACCTGTGTCAGTGCGAAGCTCGTTGCCGGCCCGGCATCGGACCATCTCTCATCGACGGCCTTTGGTTTGAAAATATATCCGCGAACGATGTAAATGCCGAGCCCGATCAGCATCACCGGTATCAGGAAACGAATGACTGAGCCGATATTGAAGAGGCGCTGAAAAACAAATGCGAGCCCCAACACGCCGAGGACAATGCCCCAGAGTTTCGGATTGCCCGAGAAACGCCTCACCAAAACGTCGTCGGCGACGTCCGGCGTCACGCCGGATCGGATCATCTGCGCCGTTCGCCAGGAATCGAGCAGTCCAAAAAACCACATCCCGATGAACCCAAGCACGAAGATCGGCATGCCACCGGTGAGCACGGCCATCTGAAAGAGGCCGACGAACACAGCGAAATAAACAAGGGCCTTTACCATCTGTCCGTTATACGCGGCACCGAGGCCGGGGCAGACGAACGAGAGCATCGTCGCGACGAATGGCGACGTCCTTTTCTTTACATATGGCTCGTAATTGTTTCGACTCTGCTGCCTGAGCAGATCGATGCCCTGGACGATGCAGTCGGTGCAATAAGGAAACCCTTTTATGCGGTGATCACAGGCCGGGCATAGCGGCCGGCCGCATCCGTTGCAGCTGACCGTTGCAGCGTGATGGCTGTGATAAACGCAATTCATTATTTATCTTCCTCGTTAGCAATGGTGGTCGTGCCGTCGATCGGCCGTCCGGCCTTGTCAACGTCCACAGGTTTGCCATTCCATGCATCAGCACTCTGCTGATACGTTGATTCGGCAAGTTCGAGGCTCTTTTGATAAATGCCCGCGAGCGAGCCGTCTGCCGACACGGTCTGACTGAAGACCAGGAACGCGATCATCAATAGCATCGCAACGGGCGCAAATTGAGGGATGCCGACCGGGAACCGAAGCCCGCGGGCCCATTCGCCGACGCGAGCGGCGAGCGAGGCCTTGACCTCGCGGGCATGTTCGGTGCCAAGCGTCAGGTTGAGGATCCGCTGGTGCAAGCCGGCGGGCACCGCCATCTCGTCCATCTTGTAGGTGTAACAAGCGCCGATCGAGCGAACGACCATGCCGGGCAGATCCTCGCACGTTGTGCAGAGAGCCGCATGGCGTTCCCAGCGGTGGAAAACAGCCGCGGGCAAGAATCCGTCGAGATAGTCGGTCAGATGATCCTCAAAATTCTCACACGCCATCGCCGTTTCGGGCATCGTCATCGAGAGCACGCGCGCCTCAAGCCGCGTTAGCGGCGAAGCCGGCGCGGCGATCTGACGGCACAGTTCAAGCGAATCCTTGACCTCATTCAGGAGCGAATGGCACAGCGGGCACGCCAAGGCGTGTTCGGCAACAGCGGTGTTGGCCGCCGTCTCGAGCGTCTTGTCGAGATAATCGGTCAGCAGCTCTTCGAACTGCGAGCAATTCATGATGTGCTTCGTCTCCTTCATAACCTAATCCCCTTGCACGAAGAGATGGAACCACAGATGCACACAGATAGACACAGATACAAAACCCCTTTCTTCTCTGTGTTTATCTGTGTCTATCTGTGGTTTCATTTCTTTCCTAAATAGTTACGACCCTCATTCGTCTCAATATCTTCGCTAATTCTATTCGTCCGCGGTTAATTCTGGATTTGACCGTGCCCTCGGGAATTTTCAATACGTCAACGATCTCTTGATATGTCAATTCCTCGATATCGCGTAATATCACACACGTTCTGAGGTCGGTCGGCAGCTTGTCGATGCCTTCCTGTACCTGCGAGGCAAGCTCCTTTCGCTCCATCTCGCGGTGTGCCGACGTTCCGGCGGCACGCAGGTGATACTGGTGATCGTCCACGGCGTCGGCCATCGAATTCTGCGGATTTCGCTGCCGGTGGCGGTAATCATCGATTATCAAATTGCGTGCGAGGCGCATCAGCCAATTCGCCAGGTCGCCCTGCTTCGGGTCGTACTGATCGAGCGACTTATAGACCCGAATGAAAACATCCTGCGTGAGGTCCTCGGCTGCGTCGGCGTTTGAGGTGAAGCGGTAGGCGAGATTGAATATCCGTCGGCTATACGCCGAGACAATGTCTTCCCACGCCGCGCCATCGCCTGAGCGTGCACGCCTCACGAGTTCCGCACCGTTTATCTCGGTCACAGCCTGAATAGCTTCCAATGAATCGTCTCCTCTAACCGATCCGTTAAGTCACCGACACGGCACGAACCCTCGCCTTGTCAATGATTGGTTACGAGACGCTAATTCCTAAAGTTCCACGAAAAAGGATATCAAACTTCGTGCCCGATGATGGTAGCTCCTTGATTCGTGCATTCGTGGCCAACAGTGCTTTCAACAGAATAGCCATGAATGCACGAATAAAACCAAATCAAGACACTGCCCCGATCAAAACGCCCATGCTCGGTTTCTCGCGCGGCCCATCATGCTTACGGCCAGCGAGACGGCGTCAACCTGGTCGTCGTGACGGGCGGCAGGGAATTGGCACACCTCATCGACAAACTCGTCTATCCAGGCCCCGCGCACGAGTATCACCTTGCCCTCTTCGGCGAGATTCAGCCACGCGAGGGCACGTGTCAGTTTATCCGTATCGACCCGCACGCCGCGAAACGCATAGCGGGCGAGGCCCGATTCGCGCCTCAAATCCTGCAAAAAAGCCTTGCCGTGCAGGGCCTCTTCAAAGCCGTGCTCGGTATTTTTCTCCGTCTTCATCTTCTCTATCGCAAATCGCCGCTGGTCGGGATACTCGATGCGCTTGCGAAAACCGTCCGCGATATACAAAAAGCCCTGCGCATCCTTGGCGCACCGAAAACTCGCCGTGTAATCCGCCGACGTCTTTGTCGAAACAGCCAGGTCGTAACCGCGCTTCCACTGCAGATTTGCTGGCGCGTGGTCAACGATCTTTCTAAACCATTCTCGCTTGAACCGCCCACCCTCAACCGGCGTCGGCCGCTGCTGATACAACGCCGAAAACGAGTACGACCCCAACTTGCGCCGTATCTTTAACAACGCCTCCTCGTTATACCGCTCCGGGCATAGCGCTTGCCCCGGCATGCGTCCTAATGCGTCTCTTTCGCGACCACGCTCACCTTCAGCATTCTCTAAGGCCTGGAAGGGCAGCTTGCTCCCGCCCGCTGTCGCTGGCGACTCCGTGGGCGGGGCCAAGGCCGCCTTCCCGACCTGCGAATTTACCGGTGTTGAATCTGATCCTTGAATACCTTCTGCCAATGCCGGAAGACTGATAACCTCCCACGCCTCGCCGCCGTCCGCCATTTCCTTCAGCAACCGTCCGGCCAGATCGTCCTCATGCCACCTCGTCTGTATCAGGATGATCGCCGCGTTAGGCTCCATTCGCGTGTAAATGTCGTCCGAAAACCATTCCCACACGCGGTCGCGATACGTCTTTGACTCCGCATCCGCGCGGTTCCTCACAGGGTCGTCGATCACGATCAGCCCCGCCCCAAAACCGGCGATGCCCGCGCCAACACCGACCGAACGCACCACTCCACCCGACGGCGTTTCCCACTCTGAAGCCATATTGAGTCTGCTTGAGGCGGGCGGGGCCAAGGCCGCCTTCCTGACCTGCGAATTGGCGGCAGTTGAATCTGACTGCTCATCGCCAGAGTGCTCTAAGGTCTGGAGGGGCAGCTTGTTTCCGCCCTTAGGGGTATCCAATCGTCCTTTCTGAACTATTCTCTTTATTTTGCGGCTAAACCTATCCGCCAGCCGCTGGTTATAGCTCCCCAGGATCACATTCAGCCCCGCATCGCGCATCAGCCGCCACGCCGTGTAGCGGACGGTGACCATCTCGCTCTTGCCGTGTCGCGGCGGCATAAAGATCATCAGCCGCTTACCCTTGCCCCGCGTGATCGCCGCCAGCCGCTCATAGACATAACGCTGATACCGCCACGACCACGTCCACTCGCCAAACTCGCTCGTCAGCCACTTTTCAAACTCGTCCTTCGGCGCGTTCCTGATCTCGCGTATCGTCAGCCCGCTATCCAGTTTGATGTCGAGCCACCCAAACCTCTCCGGCCACCCAAGCGTCTCTTTTCTGCCCCTCGCCCGCCTGTTGTATAAGACCTGCCGGTAAAACCCCGTCCACCCCAGCCCATGCATCTCCCGCTCAATAGCGGCTGTCTTCTTTCCCTCGTTCTGTAAATACAATGTCCTCGCATCCTCGACCATCTTCTGTGAAAGTTCGCGTCCCATGTCTGCTGCTCCTCGTTATGTGAAAAATATAGGTTTTAGATCGTATAACAGATATTGCAATCATTGTCAATAGTTGCTTGCGTGAGACAACCGGGAGTGAGAAAGTTATCTTCTTATTGCGGCTTTGCCGCTCTATTTGCGGAAAAGCTTCGCTTTTCCGGCAAGTGCCCCTAAACCCATTGCGGCTCTGCCGCCGTTCGGAGCGGCGGCATAGCCGCCAGTAGAGGATGACTCCCCGGAAAAGCAGAGCTTTTCCGCAAATAGAACGGCGGAGCCGTATACCGAGAACCCAAGGCCTATCTATTCCCCTTCGCCTGATTGTGCGTCTTGCAGAGCATCTCGCAGTTTTCGAGGGTTGAGGTGCCGCCTTTGCTCCACGCGGTCACGTGGTCGGCTTCCATTTCGGTTTGCTTGTAGATGCGGGTCTTGTTTGAGTCGTGGCCGATGGCGCAGAACGAGCAATTGGATTTGCCCTCAGCCTCTGCCGCCTGAGTTTGGCGCGCGTAGGCCGTTGATTTGGTGGCAACGTCAAACAGCCGTATATCGAGCAGCTGCGTCTTGGTCGAGCCGTCGAGAATATATTCAAAAATACCTTTCTTATTGACCACATACGGATCGGCGTAGAGCTTTTTGAGTTCGGCGGAGACTTTTTTCGGGTCGTAGGACGTCTTGTGGTACTTCTCATACCAGGCTCCCCATTCGAGCCCGCGCATTTCCTTTGGAACATCGAGAAAGACGCCCGAAACCCAATCGATCACCGTGTTGAAATAGTTCTTCAACTCGGTGATGTTGTTGTCCTTGCGGTGAGCACTCATGTATTTGCCGATGTTGCCCTTGCTCACCCAATCCAACGCCCGCTCCAGGAACTCCTGCCGATTAGCGCTGCCGCGGACGTATGCGCTCCATTTCTGAATATTCGCGTTCTGGCTGTTGCTAAACTCGATCTTCGCGGCTGACACGAACGGCCCGGAGTAAATGGCGTTCAGTAACTCCTGACTGTTGAGCGGCACGCCCGCGATGTTGATCGTCTCGAACCATTGCTTGATCTCGGTCTCTGTTCCTTCGCACTCATAGATCAATAACTTCGATTCCAGAATTCTTTTCCGTTGGTCGGCGGGCAGGCTGTCCATGTTCTTAGGATTGCCGTTGTCCATTATCGCGAACTTGTTCGTCACGAAGCGCCCAATACTTGTGATACGCTGCTGCCCGTCGAGCACCTCAAACTTGCCGCCGCCGACCGTGTTGAAATAGATCAGCCCAAGCGGATAACCCTTTAGAAGCGACTGAATGACGGCTTGCTCCCGCTTTCCTCCGCCGTCCGCGTAAATGTAGTTGCGCTGATACTCCGGTTGTATCGTCAGCTTTCCGCCGAGGCCATACAGCCCTTTGCCCTCGAATTGGTTATAAACAAACCCATCGCAGATGTCGGCGACGGTGAGATCGGTTCGCAGCTTCGTTTCCATAGGTTTGATTAATTGCCACTAGCTTTAGCTAGTTCGTTTGTCTTGATTAATTGCCACTAGCTTTAGCTAGTGGTTAAGGTCATGAAAAGGTACCGGGCTTTAGCCCAATCCTTTCTTAAAGCCTCCTCTCTCAAGAAAATCATCAAACTCGTCGTCAAACGGACGAACGCGATGATGCTCCTCTTGACCTTCGATGTACTTTTTGACACCCGGCAATACGGATTCGCTAACCGAAACCGCAAAATACTCCTCTTGCCAGCTAAAGCGGCCATGGACAAGCCGATTTTTGTTTATCCAGTGCGATGATTCACCTTTTAGCAGCCGCATTATCTCATCAAGATTTTGTCCGGAGCCCAAAGAAACAAGACAGTGAACATGCTGAACCCAGCCATTTAGGGCGGCGATAAAGATATTCTTTGATCGAGCGTTTTCGCGAATGTGCTCGAACACTTTGTGACGGATAGATTCCGTAAGCATTGGCTCGCGGTTTTTGGTCGTCCAGACGAAATGTATCCAAACACTTATGTGCGGCATAGCTTGTATTTCTTAGAATCTCCACTAGCTTTAGCTAGTGGACTGATTTCCTTTAGATTCCTGCGGCTTTAGCCGAATGTTGGGCTAAAGCCCAAAATCTGTGTCTGCCCGTTGACCACTAGCTAAAGCTAGTGGCAATTCATTCTCTCTGAATTTCCACTAGCTTCAGCTAGTGGGTTAAGTTTCACAATTGATCTCCGGCTTTAGCCGAATGTTGGGCTAAAGCCCAAGATCTGTCTGTGCCCGTTGACCACTAGTTAAAGCTAGTGGCAATTCATTCTCTCTGAATTTCCACTAGCTTCAGCTAGTGGGTTAAGTTTCACAATTGATCTCCGGCTTTAGCCGAATGTTGGGCTAAAGCCCAAGATCTGTCTGTGCCCGTTGACCACTAGCTAAAGCTAGTGGCAATTCATTCTCTCTGAATTTCCACTAGCTTCAGCTAGTGGGTTAAGTTTCACAATTGATCTCCGGCTTTAGCGGAATGTTGTGCTAAAGCCCAAGATCTGTGTGTGCCCGTTGACCACTAGCTAAAGCTAGTGGCAATTCATTCTCTCTGAATTTCCACTAGCTTCAGCTAGTGGGTTAAGTTTCACAATTGATCTCCGGCTTTAGCCGAATGTTGGGCTAAAGCCCAAGATCTGTCTGTGCCCGTTGACCACTAGCTAAAGCTAGTGGCAATTCATTCTCTCTGAATTTCCACTAGCTTCAGCTAGTGGGTTAAGTTTCACAATTGATCTCCGGCTTTAGCCGAATGTTGGGCTAAAGCCCAAGATCTGTGTGTGCCCGTTGACCACTAGCTAAAGCTAGTGGCAATTTATTCTCTCTGAATTTCCACTAGCTTCAGCTAGTGGGTTAAGTTTCACAATTGATCTCCGGCTTAGCCGAATGTTGGGCTAAAGCCCAAAATCTGTGTCTGCCCGTTGACCACTAGCTAAAGCTAGTGGCAATTCATTCCCCTTTTCGGCGGTGGCGGATGAAGATTCTGTCGTAGGTCCTTCTTCCATTAAGGATCGCACAACCGCCTCGATCCTCAGGATGGGGTGAATAACCCATCTGTTTCAACACTTCCGCTGGTGTGGACGCCCGAGTATTTCCACTTGCTTGCCAGATAATCTCGAACTGCTCCGGAGAGTACTTGTCGAGAAAACTGATCGGTACGCCCATCGTGCCTTCGTAGTCGCTCGCTATGGCATCAGTGAACGGTACTTCGATCGCAGTGTAGTTCTCGAAGACCTCATAAGCCGCTTTTCCACTAAGCTTCTTATTGAACTTCAAATTGTCCGCCATAGTCATGAGGTTCAGTCGCTGGTGGCGACGCCCATGATCTAGATTGGTAAACCACCGCACTCCCTTGACCCTTATGAACTTCGTTCCGTCCTTATCTACGCGCGAGCCGGCAGCATTGAGAGGGTAACTGTCGGGAACCTGAAATTCCCGGTCGCCACTGGTAATAGTTGGACCAAGCCACAGCTTGTCGCCCTGAAAATGTGGAAAGACTACCTTATATTTGATCGCGTTCAGGTTGCCAATGATTAGAAACTTCTTATTGTATTGGATGAGTTGCTCAATGTACTCACGGAACAGAGAGAACGGCGGGTTGGTGACCACGATGTCAGCCTGCTTGAGTAGGTCAATACATTCCTGGCTGCGGAAGTCGCCGCCCTGCGTCAGCGGTCGGCGCTTGTGAGGGTTTTGCTCAAAGAAAAGCTTAACGTCCTCAATGTCGGTCGCACCGTCTTCGTTGATGTCCGTAACTTGCTCGATCTCGAAGGCCACCGCCTTGGGCCTGTCGCGCCCGCCGTTTCCTTCGCTGTATTCTCCGAAAGTTAATTGTGCCCCCGCGATCGGCGAGCCGTCGTAGCTGGCAGTGACGAGCTTCTTGAGGCCAAGCTTGTTGAAGTTAGCGGCGAAGTACTTGAAGAAGTTGCTCTCAAACGGATCGTCACAGTTGCAGTAAACGACCTTATCGCGGAACGTATTCGGGTCGAACTCCAGATAAGCCTCGATCTCTTTCTGAATGTCGATGTATTGCGTATAAAACTCGTCCTTCTTCCCGGCCTTCGCGGCGTTCAGATCTCGATTCTGCGACTGTGTGCTCATCGGTTGGGAAAGGGCCCGCGGCATCGCTGCGAGTCGCCGCCGCATAATTGGGTGAAACTGGTTCAGGCGTTCACGCAGGCCCGCCGCAAATGTAGCACGAACCGGTGAATACTGATAGCGTCCTTTGCCGTGAGTGCTCACCTCGCGGTCCAGCCGTTGCCTACGGCGATGGTTTTGGCCAGTGGGAGCAGCATGATGCCGTCGTTTGTCATGTCTATCTCGTGAAAGAGGACGGTGCGTTCGATCTTGATCATCCAGTGTTTGCAGAATGGCAGTATGTGGACGACGCGGTTGCGGCCGTAGTCCTTTATTTTTAGCGGAAACGCGTTGCGGCGGCGTATGTCCTCTGGCTTGATGCCGATTATCCGCTCGTTCTCGTCGTAATGGAGTGTGACCGCCTTTGGTGCGCCGATAGCCTCAAATGCCTTTGGGTTGAGCCGCAGAACTCCGCGGTGATTGAGCGTGACCGTCACCGCATTTCGCGGGACGCGGTTTGGTGTTCCTTCAAATTCCTTTAGTCTCATGGCTTTATCTCCTGTGTAACTGTTAGGTCTATATATCATAGACGAAACATTGAATGATCGCAAGTCTTAATTCGTGCATTCGTGGCTGATCATGTCTTCAAAAGCAAATAGCCACGAATGCACGAATAAGACCAAATCTGCGCGATCCGTTGATCTGTTGAATTCCTGACGCTTCCGCACCCGCGAACCGTTGACGCGGACGACGCCCAAGCGGCGTATTGAAGCGGAACGGGCGCGAAAATTCACCAAAAAGTGTCGATACAACCGGTAAAATTTGTCGATACAAACGGCAGTTCTGTCGATACAGTTTTTGGGCGTTCCGGGCCTATGGTTCGCTGTCGGGGTTTAGGATTTTTGGGGGAATACGGTATCGTTTGTCTTTATGCTTAGTTGGCCGGGACTGTTATTGACGGTCGAATAGGGGCGAAGATTTGCGCAAGTATCTAAAATTCATCGTGCTGGTGCTCTTGATGCTGGTCCTGTTCTGGTACTTTGGCCGGAACCTCGACTGGCAGCAGGTGCGTGCCGGTTTGGCTAAGGCAGATCCGCTCTACCTCGGGCTTGCATTTGTCGGCATTTGCATCGGCTATTTTGTTCGTGCGGTCAGGTGGCAGGTGCTGCTCAGGCCGGTTGCCCATACAAGGATACGCGACCTTTTCGCGACGACGACGGTCGGCTTTGCGGCGATCCTGCTGGTCGGGCGTGCGGGCGAGATCGTGCGGCCGATGTGGCTGCCGATGCGTGACGAGCGCATCAGGCCAAGTGCGGCGTTGGTGACGATATTTATCGAACGCATCCTCGATCTGGCATCGCTGATGGCGTTCTTTTCGATCAGCCTCATCTGGTTTCGCAATCCGCCGGGCCACGAAGCAGAGTTTGCCTCGATCAAGGTCGTCGGCAATACGCTCGGCGGCATTATCGTGCTCGGTATCATCGGCCTGATCGTCTATTACCGGTATTCTGAGCCGATCATCGGCTGGTTCACGCGGCTGACTGACAGGCGGTTCATCCCGCGACGCGTGCGTGAGATATTCCTGAGCCTGCTCAAGCGGCTCGCCGTGTCGCTCGATATCCTAAAAAGCCCCGTCGATGTTGCCCTTGCGATCTTTTGGACGGCCGTGCTGTGGCTGGCGATCGCCCTTCCGACGTGGCTGATCCTGCTTGCATTCGGGCTGCCGGTGGCGTTTCTTGATTCGACGTTCGTGATGGGCGTGGCGTCGCTCGGTTCGCTGATACCGACGCCGGGCGGTGCGGCCGGGGCGTTCCATGCCGCGACGGCCGGCAGCATCATCATCCTCGGCTATGACCGCGACGTAGCCGCCGGCAGCTCGATAATGATGCACCTGATCTATTTCGTCCCGGCGCTGCTTTTTGGGCTATACTATCTGTTCCACGGCGATATCAGTGTCGAGAAGTTCCGCAGTCTGCTCTCAAGCGAGAACGCCGAGCGCGAGATCGAATCGGATTCGCCTGACTTCGTGCCGGAGAAATAGTGAACAACGAATAGCGAACAGTGAACAACGGACGCTATTCACTCTTAATTGCTCACTGTTAGTTATTCACTGTTCACTGCACTATGCGTTGTCCATTTTGCTCAACAATCGAAGATAAGGTCGTCGATTCGCGTGAGGCGAAGGATGGCGATTCGATCCGCCGGCGGCGCGAATGCCTGGGCTGCGGGCGGCGTTTCACCTCCTACGAACGCATCGACGAGATCCCGTACATGGTCGTCAAAAAGGACGGCAAGCGCGAGCATTTTTACCGCGACAAAGTAATGGCCGGCCTGCTGCGGGCCTGTGAAAAGCGGCCTATTTCCATGCCGCAGCTCGAAAAGATCGCCGACGAGGTCGAGCGCAACGTGCAGGACTCGCTCGACCGTGAGCTGTCCACGCAGGATATCGGCAAGACGATAATGCGCCGCCTAAAATCCCTCGACAAGGTAGCCTACGTCCGCTTCGCCTCGGTTTACCTGGAGTTCGAAGACATAGGAGCCTTTATGTCCGAACTAAAGATCCTCGTCGGCTCCCGAACGGCCGCCGATAAGAAAAAGAAGAAAAAATGACTTGAAATGCGAGGCGGTGGTAATAGAGAGGACGGGGTCAATCCTGCGATTTCGTTTGCATTCGTCTCGCCGTCCGAGATTCATATAAACGACTCGAATATCGCAGGATTGACCCCATCCTCTCACCATCCTCTCATCCGCTACCATCCGCTACTGCTCTCGCGTACGTTCCGTCTGCTTCGTCCTCGGTCTTTAGAACGTGGCCAATAATAGACCGTTCTCCCGCATTGATGCCGCCTCCCGACCCAGATGGGCTTTCAGGGGTCGATCGTAGCTGAGAGTATTTTGAGCCTCGGAAAGCACTTTCTTGGCCCACCTCCTAAAATCGGGAGCTTTTCGAACCAGTCGGCCCGACTTATCATAGTAATCACTTATGTAATACAGGCGACCGGGACGGAGAATATTGTTCTCGTGGACACAATGATTGAATTCGATTACCGGCGATCTAAGCTCATCGATGTGCCAATTATTCTGCGACGGCACGTGGATAGTGGATACCCCCGCTATGTCAGATTGTCTGACGAGATAAAAGTGATGCCACCGATTCCCATCTTCTATGAGATTGCTAGACTTAAGAACCCGGGGCTCCGGTCCGACAGATTTCTCGTGGAGTAACGCCGTTGGCTCCAGGGCGAGTAGATTTTCCTCTAAAGCCAAAAGGTCGTTCAAGGATAGATAGTATCTCAGCTGATGTCCCATGCTGCTAGAATGGCCAGACATATGGCTGCATGCCCGTCGCTTTAAAGATGTCATTATTCGCTGCTCGCTCACGAGCAACAGGAATGCCCCCCTTCGTTTGCCATCCCACTTGGTGGAACTCGACAGGTACCCCGTTCCTTAGAGCGGCAACATCAGCAAAGCGACGGCACTTTGCTCCGCCTGGGGTAGGGATATGATATTCCCTGGCTGGCCGTAGTCGACGAGATTCCTTACATGGTCGTCAAAAAGGACGGCAAGCGCGAGCATTTTTACCGCGACAAAGTAATGGCCGGCCTGCTGCGGGCCTGTGAAAAGCGGCCTATTTCGACGCCGCAGCTCGAACGCATCGCCGACGAGGTCGAACGCAACGTGCAGGATTCGCTCGACCGCGAGCTGTCCACGCAGGATATCGGCAAGACGATAATGCGCCGCCTCAAATCCCTCGACAAGGTAGCCTACGTCCGCTTCGCCTCGGTCTATCTAGAGTTCGAAGACATAGGTGCATTTATGTCCGAACTAAAGATCCTCGTCGGTGCCCGCACCTCCGCGGATAAGAAAAAGAAGAAGAAGTAGCCTGCCCACGGATCTGACCTGCTCCCGTAAAATTACCCCAAGTGGAAAGCAAGAATCAAATAGAATGGAGGAAGGTTCTTGCAATGAGGAAAAAGTATACGGAAGAGCAGATCGTGGGGATCTTGCGAGGGGCGGAGGCGAGCGGGAAAGGCGTTAAGGAATATTGCCGTGAGAAGGGAGTGCACGAGACGACGTTCTACGGGTGGAAGAAGCGGTTTGGGTCGATGGATGTCGAGGAGGTACGGGAGTACCGAACGCTGGTGCAGGAGAACGCACGGTTGAAGCGTCTGCTGGCTGAGCGCGATCTTGAGATCGACGCGATCAAAGAGGTGCTTAAAAAAAAGTGGTAGGCGTGTCGGACCGGCGAGAGGCAGTGAGGATAATGATCGGTGCGGGTATGAGCGAGCGGTTCTCGTGTGCTTTGTTGGAACTGGAGCGAAAGAGCTATCGGTACGAGCGGCGAGAGCGAGCACCTGACCCGATCTCAGAGCGGATAAAGGAGTTGGCGCTTGCTTATCCGCGATTCGGGTATCGGCGGATATGGGCGATGCTGCGACGGGCCGGAGAGGTGGTGAACATCAAGCGTGTGCATCGCTGGTGGAAGAAGCTGAAGCTGCAGCTTGCGAGGAAAAGGCCGAAAAGACGGCGTCAGGACGTGCAGATGATCGTTCCAAAGGCCGAGAAGGCGAACCAGGTGTGGACTTACGATTTTGTATTCGATCAGGCAGTTTCGGGGCGAAAGCTGAAGATGCTGACGCTGGTTGATGAATACACGAGGGAATGCCTTGCGGTCGAGGTCGCATCATCGATCACGGCGAGGGGCGTGAGACGGGTGCTTGAGCGGGTTTGCCGCGAGAGAGGATGCCCTCAGATGATCCGCTCGGACAACGGCAGTGAATTCATCGCCGGGGCGACCCGCGAATGGCTCTCGGCAAACAACATTCAGCCGATGTTCATCGCACCGGGCAAGCCTTGGCAGAACGGCAAATGCGAGAGCTTTAACGGCAAGCTGCGCGATGAACTGCTGGGCCAAAGGTGGTTCAGTTCGATGTGGGAAGCACGGGTAGTGATCGAAAGCTGGCGGAAATTCTATAACACGACGCGCCCGCATTCGTCGCTTGGCTATCTCACACCCGCCGAGTTTGCTGCCAGCCTCGCCTCCGGCTCGGCTGCCACCAAACTCGATCACGATCCGACGGCAGTTAGACCAAAAACACTAGCTTTCCACCTGGGGTAAAAACAGGGGGCTGGACAGATCGGCCACTTTGTATCGACAAATTCCCCGGTTGTATCGACAAAATTCCCCGGTTGTATCGACAAATTCCCCGGTTGTATCGACAAAATTCCCCGGTTGTATCGACAAAATTCCCCGGTTGTATCGACAAAATTCCCCGGTTGTATCGACAAAATTCCCGGGTCTATAGACAAATTTTCCCACCTATCGACAGAAAGGCGGCTCGTGCCGGAGTCGAATCGATGATCCCATGACGTGGAGGAATTCATTGAATCCCGGAAGCAGCCCGAACTACGGAATCGTCGATTCTCAATTCTCACCGTTTGGGGCCCACCCAAACACCGGCGGGTTCCTGACGCCAGAATTCCGAATTCTCCATTCTCCATTCTCAATTGAAGGAGCCCGCCCGCCCCCGCAAAAACCGCTCGGGCGCGGTATAATTTTGTGCAAAATATGGAAAGTGCTCTGGTAGCATTTGAGGCCTACAGGATACGCCGGCTTTACGACGAGCAGGCCGAGGCGTGGTATTTCTCAGTGATCGACGTGGTCGGGGCACTGACCGATAGCGCGAATCCGCGTGATTACTGGTTTAAGATGAAACGCCGCGTTAAAGGCGAGGATGGATTTGAACTGTCGACAATTTGTCGACAGTTGAAGCTGACCGCACCCGATGGAAAGATGCGTGAGACCGACTGTGCCGATGTCCAAGGCCTGCTGCGAATTATCCAGTCAATCCCTTCACCGAAAGCGGAGCCTTTCAAACAGTGGCTGGCGAGGGTCGGTTATGAAAGGATCAAGGACATGCGTGATCCGGCGAATTCGCTGGACCGGGCTCGCGATTATTGGAAGCAGCAGGGCCGAAGCGAGAAGTGGATCCAGCAGCGGATGATGGGCCAGGAGACCCGAAACAAGCTGACCGATTACTGGAAGGACCACGAGATCACGACGCAGGAAGAATACGCGATCCTCACCAACATCATCCATCAGGAATGGAGCGGCGTCACGGTCAAAGAGCACAAAGACATCAAGGGGCTCAAGACGCAGAACCTCCGCGATCACATGTCCGAGGCCGAACGGATCTTTACCGCGCTCGCCGAACTCTCGACCCGACAGATCGCCGAGAGCGAAAATGCGATCGGAATGGACGAAAACTCGACCGCCGGCCAAAAAGGCGGCCGCATCGCAAAACGCGCCCGCCTCGAACTCGAAGACAAAACCGGCCGCCGCGTCGTCACCGGCGAAAACTTCCTGCCGCCGCCAACCAGCCCTCAAAAGAAATTACGTAAGAAGTAAGAGAAAAGACGGCCCCGCGTTCGTACATTCTGAATTCTGAATTCTCACCGTTTTGGGCCTACCTAAACACTGGCGGGTTCCTGACGGCAGAATTCTCAGTTGAAAGCGCCCGCCCCCGCAAAAAACGGCCGTTCCGTAATTTAATCTGGGGCGGAAGCTGCAAGAATTAGCTTTTGAAAACCGACTCGTTATGAAACGCGAGGAAACCCGATTCAGGACGGAACTTGTCCGGCAGCGAGATTTCGCGATCTTCGTACTCAAGGAAGAATACTTGTACGAATTCTCGGCTGCTTGACTCTTTGAGGCGAGCGGAGACCTTCACCTTGAAGTCAGTCGTAATTGTAATTAGGCCTTGGTCAAACGCTTTGTCATGCAATGAGTTCAAGCAAAGACCGTTCTGCGGGTTCGTTCGGTTGGCAACGTCGCTGCGCCAAGGGACGATGTGACTGGCGACTAGAAGCGATGGCATATCCAGACCGGTGATACAGCATTTGCTTCCATAGATCGACATTACGGACTGACGAAAGAAACTCTGATTTACACGAACTCTGACAAGACTTTCCCTTTCATCGCCGACGGGCCGGCCTGAAAGATCAAGATCGGCGATTTGTTCGATTGTCTTATTTTCGAATTGAGCAACCAGGAGTTCGCTCTGAAATGCCAACTCCTCCCAGTTGCTATGGAACTCATCCCAGATCTCTTTATCGAGTTTGCCTGTATTTGGTAGACCTCCAATGCCGCGCTTTTTTAGCTCTGGGTCAAAGCTCCCGAAATTACCGAGCTTGAACGCAACTGCAGACGGTGTCCGTCCGATGAGCTTTGCGACCCTGATCACATCGGGATTACCTTGAACCGACTTGCTAAATGGGATCTTGCAATAGAGATTGAATGCAACGATTAGTTGTTCTCGCGTCCAATTGTTCGCCATAGTGGAACATATTTATCACAAAACTCAGGTCCCTGGGTTCGGAATCACCCATTTGTCCATGATTATTCGAGGCCGAAGGGGTTTTTGCCGTTTCTTTGCTCTCCCAATAACATAGAACTTTATGGTCGAGTTGGGGGATACGAATTGAGAACTGAAAATTCTGGCGTCGTTGGACTGTGCTAGTATCGAAGCGTATGGAAAACGAGCTTTTGGGGCGGATCACGATCAATCCTGAGGTTTGTCATGGCAAGCCGACGATCAGGAATAAGCGGTATCCCGTCGAGAACATGCTCGAATTGATGGCTTCGGGGATGAGCGCGGAGGAGATACTCGCGGACTATGAGGATCTCGAACAAGCTGACCTCGATGCTTGTCTGCTGTTCGCGGCGTAGTTGTTATGGAAGTAGTCAACCTAAAGGCCCATTTTGACGGGGAGCATATTGTGCTGAATGAGCCGTATGAGCTGGAGCCGGATACAGAATTGGTCGTTAGCGTCGTCCAGTCGACTAACGGCCATGGGGCGAACTTATATGCACTTGCGTTAGAGGGCTTGGAGCGCGCCTATGGCTCGGAAGAGCCGGAATACCCGACCGAACTGATCAAGGAACACAATCCTGCGTATGAAGGAAGGTGACATCGTCCTGGTGGCGATGCCTCAGGCCGATAACGCCGTCAAGAATCGCCCGGTCGTCTTTTTGCGCGAGATGCGGCCGTTTGCGGACGCGCTTGTGTGCGGCGTCAGTACACAGATGCGGCAGATGGTCGCGGGCTTTGACGAGTTTGTGTCGGGCGAAGATGAAGATTACAGTTCAACCGGCCTCGTCGAACCATCGCTGATACGCCTGGGATTCCTCGCCGTCATTCCCCAAAGCAAGATCGCCGGGTCTATCGGCGCCATCTCTTCGATTCGACATCGACGATTGCTTGAGAAATTGGGCAGCTACTTGACCCGGCAGTAGCGGTTTTTGCCGTTTCTCAGTAATTCCCATAACATAGAAGTTTATGGTCGAGTTGGATGAATTTCCGGTGGCGTTGGCTGAGGCTGAGATCGTTGAGCCGATGATGCAGATCCCGGCGGAGCTGCCGGTGCTGCCTTTGCGGGATATTGTTATTTATCCGTTTATGATCGTGCCGCTGTTTGTTTCGCGGGACAGGTCGATACGGGCGGTGGAAGAGGCGTTGAATAAGGACCGGATGATATTGCTGGTCTCGCAGAAGGACGTCAATAAAGAGGAGCCCGAGCAGGCGGACCTTTATACGGTGGGCACGGTGGCGATCATCATGCGGATGCTCAAGCTGCCGGACGGGCGAATTCGCATATTGATACAGGGGCTGTCGCGCGTGCGGGTGGACAAGGTCGATGGCGGCGGGCAGTATGTCACCTCCCAGGTCACGCCGATCACAGAGCCGATGGGCGGCGAGAATAACCTGAAGGTCGAGGCTTTGATACGCAATGTTCGCGGGTCGATGGACAGGGCCGCGAGCCTGGGCAAGAACATCTCGCCCGAGGTGCTGGCGATCATTGCGAACCTCGACGACGCGGGCCGGCTGGCCGATCTCGCAGCATCGAATCTCGAGCTAAAGGTCGAAGACGCTCAATCGGTGCTCGATATCGAGGACCCCGTGCCGCGGCTCAAGCGCGTGAATGATCTGCTGTCAAAAGAGATCGACGTGCTGACCGTTCAGCAGGAGATCAACGCGCAGGCGCGCTCCGACATCGACCGTTCGCAGCGGGAATATTTCCTCAGGCAGCAGTTAAAGGCGATCCAGGCAGAGCTTGGCGAGGGCAATGAGCTGTTTGAGGAGATCGAGCAGTATCGCGACAAGATCCTCAAGGCAAAGATGCCCGAGGCGGCCGAGGAAGAAGCGCTTAGGCAATTGAAGAAGCTCGAACGGATGCATCCCGACACGGCCGAGACGGCTACCTTAAGGAATTGGCTGGACGTAATGACGGAACTGCCGTGGTCGAAGCAGTCAAAGGACAATCTCGATCTCAAGAAGGCCGAGAGAATTCTGGACGCCGACCATTACGGCCTCGAACGCGTCAAGGAACGCATCGTCGAGGCGTTGGCCGTGCGCAAATTGCGTGAGAAGCCAAAGGGCTCGATCCTGTGTCTCGTCGGGCCGCCGGGCGTGGGTAAGACCTCGCTGGGAAGGTCGGTCGCGAGGGCTTTGAACAGGAAGTTTGTGCGGCTGTCGCTTGGCGGTTTGCACGACGAGGCGGAAATCCGCGGGCATCGCCGCACTTACGTCGGTGCGATGCCGGGGCGGATCATTCAGGGAATTCAGCAGGCGGCCACGAACAATCCGCTGATAATGCTCGACGAGATCGATAAGGTCGGTGCGGATTTTCGCGGCGACCCGTCGTCGGCGTTGCTCGAAGTGCTCGATCCGGAGCAGAATTTTGCGTTTCGCGACAACTATCTGAACCTGACATTCGACCTCTCGAACGTGATGTTCATGACCACGGCGAACATGCTCGACACGATCCAGCCGGCCCTGCGCGACCGCATGGAGACGATCTCGCTGTCGGGCTACACCGAGGAAGAAAAGCTCGAGATCGCCAAACGTCACCTTATCCCCAAACAGATCGACGAGAACGGCCTTGAGAAAAAGGACGTCAAATTCGAGGCGAAGGCCATCAAGCGGATCATCAGCGAATACACGCAGGAGGCCGGCCTCCGGCATCTCGAACGCGAGATCGGCAAAGTCTGCCGCCGTGTCGCCAAAGCAAAGGCGGAGGCCGACGGTGATTTTGCACCGACGCGTGTAACGCCGGAGAACCTGAAGGAATTCCTGCGTGTGCCCAAGATCTTTACTGAAGGAGCCTTGAAAAAGGATGAGATCGGCACCGTTACGGGCCTCGCGTGGACGGCGGTTGGCGGCGATATCCTGTTTATCGAGGCGTTGAAAACCAAGGGCAAGGGTAAGCTGCTGCTCACGGGCCAGCTTGGCGAGGTAATGCAGGAATCGGCACAGGCGGCGTTCTCTTACGCTAAGGCCCGAGCCGGCGATCTGGGCATAGACGACAGCGTGTTTGAGAATTTTGATATACATATTCATCTGCCCGAAGGTGCCGTGCCAAAGGACGGGCCGAGCGCCGGTGTTTCGATGGCAACTGCTTTGGTTTCAACACTTGCACAGCGTCCGGTGCGAAAGGATGTCGCGATGACCGGCGAGATCACGCTTCGCGGCAACGTGCTGCCGATCGGCGGCGTCAAGGAAAAGCTACTCGCGGCGCGACGGGCAAAGATCAAGACCGTCATTTTGCCCGCTCCCAACGAGCGAGATCTTGAGGACCTGCCGCAGGAAGTTCGCGACGATTTGACGTTTATTTTTGTCGAGAACGTGCGGCAGGTGTTCGACGTCGCACTCCGCGAGGCAAAGCCTCAGGTTGAAAAAGTGAAGGTCAAGGCATTGAAAGCGGCCTAGCTCGCAGGTTTGCTTAACTCTCTGCGTGTCACTGCGCATTTTCTCTGCGAACTCTGCGAGGAACAAAACTTCCACGCAGAGAGCACAGAGAGAAGACGCGGAGGTCGCGGAGGAGCAGTTTTCCGGGGTTCGAAAGCGTTGACAGCGGTTCTGATGAGGTGTAACCTAGTTTGAGTTATATGTCCGATAATTTCGCCTTATGGAAACGGCGGAACTTTGGGCTTATGTGTGCGTTTATATATTGGCATTGGTGATATTTCTTCTTGACCTTATTCGCCTCGCCTGATGTTTTTGGAGTCAGACGAAATTTAATGGGAAAAATCCTAAGCAGTTCTATTGTTCTTAGTTTGTTCTTTGTCTTTGTCCTCGGCCTGACCGCGAATGGCCAGACCGAGGACGTCGCTCGGACACAGGCCTTGATCAACAAGGTGCTGGATGATGCGGGCGTTTCATTTCGTGAAGGGCTGCTGGCCTATGCCGACAATGATCGACACGCGGCCGGCGAGAAGTTCAATAAGGCCGTCGAGGCCTTCCTTTATTCGACGATACAGCGTGATCAGCGGCTCGAGAGCTGTTATAGCCAGTTGATCGAGACGATCTACCTGATCGAGTTCCCGACAGACAGGAACACCCCGAAGGTAAGGAATCTCGCGTTGACCTGCGGCTGGAACAGCATCGATTCGTCACTTGCGGATCGAGTAGCCGCCATCACTCGCGCGACGCCAAAGACGCCGGTGCCTTCGTCGACGACGTTGGCAGCGAACCTGACACCGACCGAGACTGTTGGTTTCACTTCGCAGGAGCACACGCCGTCACCGCTGGATGATCTGACAAGATTAGAACTCAACGCCGACGAGCAGGACCTCGGCTCGTCTGCCGCTCAGGAGCAGTTTCAATATGCTCAGGTCGCAGTGGCAAATCGGTCGCTGGGCTTTTCGTTCCGCGTGCATCCGATGATCCAGCAGTACATCAACTATTATCGCGGCCGCGGGCGCACCACGATGGAGGTTGGGCTGTATCGGTCGGGGATGTTCATGCGTATGGCTCGGCGCATATTCCGCGAAGAGGGAATTCCCGAGAATGTTGCATGGCTCGGCCAGGTCGAATCGGCGTGGAAGCCGTCGGCATTGTCATGGGCGGCCGCTTCGGGCCTGTGGCAGTTCATCCCGGGAACCGGAGCCCGCTATGGGCTGCGCAGGACGGCCCACATCGACGAGCGGAACAGTTTTGACGAAGCAACACGTGCGTCGGCACGGTATCTGAAGTTTCTTGCCAATCGATACAACGGCAACTGGGAACTCGCGCTCGCTGCGTACAATTCAGGTGAAGGTAACGTTGATCGAGCCATCCGCCGTGCGGGCGTGGCCGATTTTTGGACGGCCTATCCGTATCTGCCGCAGGAAACGCGTAACTACGTGCCGAATATTCTCGCCACGATCCTGATCGCCAACAACCCGAACCAATATGGTTTCGGCCACATTCGCCCGGCGGCCCCGCTGATGTATGACCGCATTCGCGTGCCGGCCTCGACGAGCCTTAATGCCGTCGCTCAGGCGTCTGATACGACGGTGCAGTACCTGCGTTACCTGAATCCGCACCTTCGCAGCAATATGACGCCGCCTGAGCCTTACATCATCAACATTCCGCAAGGCAAGGCCAATGAGGCCGTAGCGGCATTCAGACGCTTTCCGGCCCAGGCTGAGCCTGTGGGCAACCGCGTCGTGCGGACCGGATCGTCGCGACCGACCGGTGCCCCGGCGGTCAGCCCAAAAGTGAAGCGTAAGAATTAGAAAAGGCGTTCTGTTTGGCGAACTCGCAGCCGGGGCTGGCAGGTCCCGGCTTATTGTTGCCTTGACATCACGAGTAACTGTAACTATACTGGTTACAATTATGGCGGCAAACAGTCAATTCTCGGTAGCTTTGCACGTCCTGGCCATGCTGGCCGGCGCGGGCGAGGACAACGTGAAATCCGAGTGTATAGCCGCCAGCGTCAACACCAATGCGGTCGTTATTCGACGCCTGCTTGGGCAGCTCGGGCACGCGGGGCTTGTTGCGTCGCAGACCGGCGCTTTTGGCGGGACACGGCTTGCCAAACCGGCGAGCAAGATCACGCTGTGTGATATCTACAAGGCGGTTTCGTGCGGCGAGGTGTTTGCCCTGCATCACAATCCGCCAAATCAGGATTGTCCTGTTGGGCGAGGGATCGAGACAGTATTGTGCAACCTGCAGAAAGAGATAGACCATAGCGTAGGTGAAAAGCTCAGCCAATATACGCTCGCGAGCGTGATGTCGATGGTCATGCAGGCAAATGCCTAATTATGGGTATGGATATGATGAGATCACTTTATCCGATAGTTCTGGCTGTAGTCGTGACGGTTTCGGCGTGTGCCGATCCGGCGGCCAATAAGCCAAAGGCGCAGACGAACGAGCCGACGTCGAACACGGCCGGTTCGCCGACCGACCTGAAGAGCAGCGGCACGGCGTTGAGCATTACGCCCGAGAACTCGAAGATCGAATTCACAGGCTCAAAGGTGACGGGCAAGCACGACGGCGGCTTTAAGAGTTTTAGAGGAATGATCGACTTGGTTGGCGAGAAAGCCGAGTCAAGCAAAGTGGCGGTCGAGATCGAGATGGCGTCTGTCTTTGCCGATGCCGACGGGCTCACGAAGCACCTGCAGACGGCCGACTTCTTTGATGTGGAAAAGTTTCCGCGTGCGACGTTTGTCTCGACCAAGATCGAGCCCGTGGCCGGTGGCGGCCATTCGGTTACAGGCGATCTTGAGCTTCGCGGCGTGAAGAAGTCCGTCACGTTCCCGGCAACGATCACGATCAAGCCGGACGCAGTCGAGGTCAAGGCTGAATTCTCGATCAACCGTAAGGACTTTGGCATCGTCTATGCCGGCAAGGCGGATGACCTGATCCGTGATGACGTGGTGATAAGGCTCGATTTGATGTCGCCAAGGAAAAAGTGAGAGCTTACGAGATAAGGAAATTTGGGATCGACAACCTGACGCTCGCCGAGCGTGAAGTGCCCGTGCCGGCCGCGGGCGAGGTACTGGTCAAGATGCACGCGGTGTCGCTGAACTATCGCGACATAATGATCGTCGAAGGCACCTATAATCCGCGGATGTGGCTGCCGGTGGTGCCGTTCTCGGACGGTGCCGGCGAGGTGGCCGCTGTCGGCGAGGGCGTGACAAAATGGAGCGTTGGAGACCGCGTCTGTTCGGTCGCAATTCCCGCATGGATCGATGGCGAGCCGTCGGTCGACAAATCAAGGTCGGCGATCGGCGCCGGTCGCGCTGACGGCGTGCTGAGAGAATACGCGACGTTCGATCAAGAGGCGTTGGTTGCGTGTCCCGATCACCTTTCGTTCGAAGAAGCAGCGACGCTGCCGTGTGCGGCGGTGACGGCGTGGAATTCGCTGGTCGTTTCAGGTAATGTGCAGCCCGGCGAATCGGTGCTGACGTTGGGGACCGGCGGCGTGTCGGTATTTGCCGTCCAGTTTGCCAAGATGTTCGGGGCCAGAGTGATCGCCACGTCGAGCAGCGACGAGAAGCTCGCCCGCATTCGTGAGCTGGGCGCGGACGAGACTATCAACTATCGCGAGACGGAGAATTGGGACGACGCCGTGCTCGCATTGACCGATGGGCGAGGCGTTGATCACGTCGTCGAGGTTGGCGGAACGGGCACGCTGACCAGATCGGTCAAGGCCGTTCGCGTTGGCGGTCATATAGCTCTGATCGGAGCACTCGATATGTCGGGCGGATTCAATCCGATACCGATCTTTATGAAGGGTATTCGCGTGCAGGGCATCTTTATCGGGTCGCGGCAGATGTTTGAGGATATGAATGAAAGGATATCGGCTGCTGAGATGCGGCCGGTGATCGACAGGACGTTTGGGTTTGATGAGGTGAGAGATGCCCTGATGTATATGGCCGCTAGCTCACATTTTGGCAAGATCGTCGTGAAGTTTTAGGCCGCAGAGGACAACCGCGGCGAGAATTAGTTAGTATTAACAACAAGCAATAATTTCAATGATCTTAGGAGATATCTAATGGCACATTTTGCAAATGAAGTGACAGACACAAATTTTGGGACCGATGTTTTGGGCTCGGACAAGCCGGTTTTGGTGGACTTTTGGGCCGAGTGGTGCGGCCCGTGTCGGATGATCGCACCGACCGTGGAGGCAATCGCCGAGGAATACAAAGACAATGCGAAAGTCTATAAGATGAACGTGGACGAGAATCCGAGCGTGCCGCAGCAATTCGGCATTCGCGGCATCCCGACGCTGATCCTGTTCAAGGGCGGACAGGAACAGGAACGCATCGTCGGGGCCGTGACACGTGACGCGATAGCAAGGGTGATCGACAAATACGTTTGATCGTCTGGTCAGCGAAACGAAATTAAGGCTGGGCGTTTGTCGCCCAGCCTTTTCTAACTCTCTCGACCTGTTGAGGATCAGTGTGTATTGTAGTCAGCAACGGGATAGTCCCCATTCTGGCCGTGAGTAAAGGCAAAGAAGCCCGCGGCGGAACCATTTACATAGAAAGCCGATTGGTTCGGTGTAAGACTTGTCCGGTACACGGCCTGATCGGTTCGCCCATCTCCATCGTAGTCGCCCTGGGCGCGATAGTCGCCCGAATTACCAAAGATCGTCTCGACGATCTGCGTGCCCGGAATCGAACTTGGGTCGTAGAACCAGTGCATCTGACCACTTATGGAACGTGTCACGGCCAGATCCGTCTTGCCGTCTCCATCATAATCGCCGGGAACGATAAAATCATCCGGCTTGCCAAAGACGATCTGCGAGAAACTGCCATCAAAGTAACGGATAAAGAATATCGCAGATCCGCCGGCACCTCGCTGCACGGCCGCATCCATCCGCCCGTCGCCATCATAATCGCCCGGTGCTTCAAAATCACCATACTGGCCCCATTGGATCGGGAGGTAGCCGCCGTCTGAACTCTTCCGAATGTGCCAGAAACTCTGCTCTCCGGGAGCGGCCCCTTTTCTATACACGGCGCAGTCGGTCTTGCCATCGCCGTCATAGTCACCGATTATTTCGGGGAAATCACCGGTCTTTCCCCATTGAACGGGCACGAAGGTCGAATCAGAGCTGCGCAGGATATAGAAAAAGGCCACTGGGTCAGGCCGCCATACCACCACGTCCGATTTGTGGTCACCGTCAAAGTCGCCCGAAAGCTGAGTATCGCGGGCAATGCCAAAGACGTCGGTCTGGCCGCCACCGACACCGTTATAAGACGTGAACCATGCTGTCTGGCCGTTTGCTCCGCCGCCGATGTTGCGAACGACCGTCCAGTCGGTTCGGGTGTCGCCATTCATGTCCACTACATGCTGTCCCTCCGCGACGCTGTTGAGGCTGAGGCTCGCCGCTGTTATCGAGCCCGTGTCGCCCGCTCCGTAATCCCGAACTCGAAGTGTCCACGTGCCATTGATCTGGCCGTTTGACATTCCGGCAAAGCTTGGCAGCATCAATGAATTGGTTCCACCGCTCGGCCCACCTCCTCCGTCTGACACTCTATAGGAACCGGGAGCCACCACCGTGCTCGGGTCTGCGGCGGCTGCCGCCTCCCACCAGCTTGGTGTTTCAGGGCTGCGGTCGGCAAACGAATAGGGGCCACCAAAATTCGAAGAGTCGCCGCACAGGGTCGGAGTCGTTGCTCCTGTGCGCGAGAAAACGAGCCTGCCATGAGTAAATCCGGGATTGATTAAGGCCACGTCCATATCACCCATCCAGGAATGTGTGCCCGTCAGGTTGACGCTTACATGAGTAAGGGGGCCGGCGAATCCGGATACCGTGAATGTAATGTCGAGCGGGGCTCCGGCCGTGCCGCAGGCGCCGGGGCCATCGGGGATCGGGCCGAGACTGCCGGGATTGGCGTTATAGGTCACAGCCGGTGTCGCGATCGCCGCCAAGACGATGATCGAACCTGTCATGACGGAGATCCAGGCAAAATTAAAAAGTGCTTTCATGTTATTCCCTCCTGTGTTGGGGCCGAAATAATGGTTGATATCTGGGTCTCATACACAATCTTCGGCGACAATTTCGATGGTGTCAATAGCAATGTGGTCGACCGAAAAAAAAAGCCGGTGGCCCAGGGCCACCGGCAGAAAAAGGGGATAAATTTGTCCTATTTGTTACCCTCCGCTAACGATCTCTTCTGCGACAATTTCGTCGCCGGTCTGGCCAAACGGGAAGAACTCCCAGACGCCGGTCGCCTTGCGGATCATATATGTGCCCGGCGAACCCGGCACCCACACGGCTATGTCCGTCCGCAGATCGCCGTCGTAGTCGCCAGGCGCCAGCTGCGCGGTTTGCGGGTCGATCCCGCCTATGGTATATGGCTGGGCCCCTGTCCCGCCTCCATCCGCCTCAAGGATGTAAAATTCACCGCCGCCCGGAATCTCACGAGCAACGGCGATGTCTGTGCGTCCGTCACCATCGTAATCACCCGGGACAAATGCATCTGTCGCCAATCCGAAATAGACCACGTTAAAGCTGCCGTTAGACGAATTGCGGATATAGATGACAATCTGGCCGCCTACGTCCCGTCCGACGACGGCGTCATATTTACCGTCTCCGTCGTAATCACCGGGTGCGGCCCGATCGCCGGCCTGTCCCCAACAGATCGGCGTGAAGTCGGCCCCGGGCACTGATGACGGACGATAGTAGAAAACCGATTTCCCCACACCGCACGGGTCGGCCGCCGTTCCGTTCTCACGGAATACCGCAAGATCAGCTTTACCGTCACCGTCCCAGTCGCCTGTAATACGGGATTCGTCGGTGCCGTTGCCGAACTGGTCGGCCCGGAATGTTCCGTTCGAACTATTCAGTATGTAGTAGTACGACCGATTGTTAGGGCCCGTGTCACGCCTCCAGACGGCGATATCAGCCTTGCCGTCTCCGTCATAATCTGCGGTAGCCTCCTCGTCCTCGTCTAATCCCCACTGACGGGCAAATGTGGTTGAGGAACCCGCATATTGGCCGTACCAGACCTTGAGGCCGCCCTCATTGCGTGCGACCGCATAATCTGAGCGGCCATCGCCGTTGAAATCAACGTGCGTTCGTCGCGTCTGGACCGGGCCGTTGGCCGTGACGCTGATGTTGTCGATGCCGAGCCACTCATCGCTGCCCCCCGCATTCGTTGTCAGGATGCGGATCTGCAGATTGGCCTGATTGTTCGCCTGCGGCGGAAGTGTCACGTCGATCGGCGTGTCCAGGGTCAGGCTGGGGCCGGCACTTGCGTCGGCGATGTAGCTGCCAGGAACATTCGAGAAGTCACCCGTACTCCCCACTCGATACTGGACGGCAACCTGCTGGACCGAATTGTCTGCTGTGTCGTCGATGTCGCGAACGAGGCACTGGAAACGGATATTGCTCTGGCCGGTCGTATTGAGATAAATAACGAGATTGGGTGCGTCCGCCGTTCCCGATCCCTGCAGGCCGACGACAGGATTGGTGATCTCAAACTCACCGACACCGCCGTTAGTGGCGGTCGCATTTGTGAGATTGGCGATAACGTCGAGCGTAGTCATGTCCACGAGGACCGTGCGGGGATCGACATTGGTGATCGCGCCCGCCGGATTGTAATCGCCCAGAAAGCCCTGGATGCCGGGAACAGCGGACCAGTCATCGGCGGTCGTGATCATGCCCGTATTCGTCCAGTCCTGCGTGAACGGCAGGGTCTGAGGTGTCGTGTTCGCAGGGCGCGTGGCAGCCACCGCCT
Organism: Chloracidobacterium sp.; assembly: GCA_016715795.1. Lineage (NCBI taxonomy): Bacteria > Pseudomonadati > Acidobacteriota > Blastocatellia > Chloracidobacteriales > Chloracidobacteriaceae > Chloracidobacterium > Chloracidobacterium sp. The sequence goes on along the minus strand of JADJXP010000002.1, from coordinate 1,833,697 downwards.
TTCTGTCATCCGACCCCGAACGCTCGGCGAGAACGCCGGCTGTCTGATAGTTCAAACCTGCCGCTGCAGCAACGGCTGTGAGTGCTGCATAAAAAAGTACTTTCTTCATCATTCCTCTCCCGAAAATCTTGATCTCGAAATCTCTTCTACGGCCCCGGCAAGAGTGCGGACCGAGAACGAGCCATTAGCTACTCAATTTCTGTAAATCATAGCACACCGGAGTTGCAAGTTGTCACCAAGCCGGACACAAAAGCGCTTCGAGGTTTCTGCTACAATACGGGGAAACGGATGAGGCCGCTGTCCTAATGAGATCACGACTGCTATTTCTGTTGCTCGCTTGCTCTGTCGGACTGCCGTGTGCGGCCTTCGCTCAGGACCCCAAAGCAGATGACGTGATCAAAGTCGACACACAGCTCGTCGACGTTCCGCTGGCCGTGCTGTCACCCGCAGGCGTGCCGGTCCGCGGGCTAAAGGCGTCGAATTTTGTTGTTTACGAGGACGGCAAGCGGCAGGAGATCGCAGATTTCTCATCAACTGCCGAGCCGTTTGAGGTAGCGTTGCTGCTCGACACATCAGGCTCGGCGCGGAATGACCTGCAACTAATAAAGCGGGCTGCGCTCACGTTTGTTCGCTCGCTGCGGCCGGGCGACCGCGTTGCGATCATCTCATACAGGACCGAGCGAGACGAGCAGGCTGCCTTCGCCGTGAGTGAGGTCCTGAATCCGCTGACCTCGGAGCGAGCAAAGCTCGAGGCCGCGATCGAGCGTGTGAGCACCAGCAACAGCACGCCATATTACGACTCGCTCGAACAGGTCGTTGAGAAGGTATTCGGTAATCGACCATCCGAGGAATTCCGCGGCCGCCGCGCGCTCGTTGCATTGACGGATGGCGTTGATTCATCGAGCGCGGCCGATTTTGAGTCGGCGAAGGAGATGATCGAGGCGTCCGGTTTGATAACTTTTTTTATCAAGGTCGATACGCGTGAATTCTTTGAATCAAACCTGTCGGGCGATTGCGAGACGGCGATCCGCTTTTCGAGTGCCCAAATACGCCGATACTACCGCAGCATCAAAGCAAAGCCGGGAATGGAACGCGCTGTGAGCTTTTGCGACCTGGGCGAGTTTGAACGGCTGGCCGTCAGTAAGAGGCTCTATGAACTTGCCGACACGGAGATGGCGGATCTTGCAAAGGCGTCGGGCGGCCGCGTCTTCCCCATAGGCGACCTCAGCGATGCCCGCGCCGCATTTAAGGGCGTCGCAGACGAGATCGGCACAAAATACACGCTTGCATATTATCCGTCGAATACTAAAAAGGACGGGACCTACCGAAAGTTACGCGTCGATGTGACGGGCCTGCCAAAGGGGACCGTCGTTCGAGCCCGTGAGGGATACACCGCGCCGCTCAATTAGCGTATTAGTTTGATCTCGCAGCCGCTGACCTTTTGCCAGGTTCGATCTGCCGTGACCACCGCGGTTTTGTTGCGCATCGCGAGGGCGACGCATGCTCGGTCAGCGAGGGATAGGCCGAGGCCTTTCGTCGGTCGACACAATTCAGCCGCGTTCAATGCATCGCCCGCATCGAAATCCACGGCCTTGATCTCAAGCGCATCGAATGATTCGCGGATCGCTCCGGCATCAAGACCATCTTCCAACAGCTTGGTATATACCTCACATAGATTTACCGATGAGATGATCGGATCGGCTTCTTCGAGTAATTCCTGAGCTTTGCGCTTGCCCGGCTCATCGTAATAGATCGCGAGTATTGCCGATGAGTCGAATACAAGGCTATTCATTTTGCGGCTTCCACACGTCGCTCTTTGATCAACTCATCTACCACTGAGCGGCCGGGCTTGATGTGGGGTTTCATCATGTCCTCGATACGTTTGAAGGCGTTTGCACGGGTCGTTATCTCCAACGAGTCCTCTCTCAGAGTCAATGTGACGCTCTTGCCGATCTCGATGCCGAGGGCCTTTCGCATCTTTGCAGGTATAACGATCCGGCCGCCCTCGTTGACTTTGGTTTTTGTCGAGTGTTGAATCATAATGAATAAAAGGTCAATTACCTCAATTGTGTCATTCTACAAAAAGATGACAGAAAATGTAAAGATGACAGAATCAAGGTTCCGGCGCATTTGTTTGATGGTGTTGGACTCTGCGGGTATCGGCGAGATGCCGGATGCGGCGGCTTGGGGTGACGCAGGTGCCGATACTCTTGGGCATATCTTTGAATCGCGCACCGTCAATGTTCCCAATCTACAAAGGCTCGGCTTGGGGAATATCACCCGATTGAAAGGGCTCGCAGCAGTTGATTCGCCGACGGGGAATTACGGCAAATGCACGCTGAAATCTGACGGCAAAGACACGACGACCGGCCATTGGGAGATGGCGGGGATCATACTCAAGCAGGGCTTTCCTAAGTTTCCGGATGGATTTCCGCCGCGTATTATCAATGATTTTGTCGAGAAGGCTCGCATCCCCGGGATATTGGGCAATATCCCGGCGAGCGGCACTGAGATCATCAAAGACCTAGGTGAAGAGCATGTAAGTACCGGCAAGCCCATTGTTTACACTTCGGCGGACAGTGTTTTTCAGATCGCCGCCCACGAGGAGGTCGTCCCGCTCGATCGCCTATACGAGATGTGCGAGATCGCCCGCGGCATCCTGCGTGGAGAAGATGAAGTGGCGCGTGTGATCGCACGGCCCTTTGTTGGCAGCAATGCCGCCGATTTTAAGCGGACCGAGAACCGCCACGACTACGCCGTGCCGCCGCCGGGCGGAAATCTGCTGCCACAGCTCAGCGACGCGGGCCTCGATGTCGTCTGCATCGGCAAGATCGCGTCGATCTACGACGGCATGGGCGTAACCGAAGATCTGACCGCTAAAAACAACGAGCAGACCGTCGATCAGACGATAAGCGCGTTAAATGATGATTCTACGGGTCTTATCTTTAGCAATTTTGTCGATTTTGATATGCTCTACGGCCACCGGCGCGACACTGAGGGCTACGCGGCGGCGCTCGAACGCTTCGACGCTCGCCTGCCCGAGATCGTCGATGCAATGCGTGATGACGACCTGCTGATAATGACCGCCGACCACGGCAACGACCCGACCTATCCCGGCTCAGACCACACGCGCGAGTATGTTCCTCTGCTGGTTTTTGGCAAATCGGCCGCTTCCGGCGTCGATCTCGGCACACGGCAGTCGCTGTCGGATATCGGGCAGACGATCGCTGAGAATTTCGGCGTCAGAATTGCCGATGGCGTTAGTTTCCTGAACGAGATTTCATAAGTCTATGAGAAGAATATCGGTCCTTTGTGTTGTCGTAGCGATCATTGTTACGGCACTAAGTTCGTTTGTGTTCGGTCAGGCAAAGGCTGACGAGCTCACGGCCTACAGCGAAGCGCCCTCGCGGCTGCGGGGCGTGATCGAGAAGTTTGACGCCGACTACGGAATCCTGACCCGATATTATTCGGCGACGGCATCCCTGAACAGATCGGCGCGGCTCAAGGAGCTTTATTCTAGCTATCTTACGCTGCTTTCGAAGCTCGATTTTGACAAGCTGAATCACGACGAGCAGATCGATCACATTTTGTTCAGGAGTTATCTCGAGCATGAGATCAAGGAGCAGTCGCGCTTTGATGCTCAGTTGGTCGAGATGGCGTCCTTGATACCGTTTGCCCGGACGATCAGCGACCTTGAGGACAACCGGCGGAAACTCGAGTTTGCCGACGCAGCAAAGTCCGCTGCATTGCTCAACGATCTGGCAAAGACGATCACCGACACTCAGCGAACATTCGAGAACGCTTCCGCGGCGAACCCCAAACGAACGGTGGCCAATCGTGCTGCCCGCACTGTTGGTTCGCTCAGGCAGAATCTGCGTTCGTGGTACACGTTCTACAATGCCTACGATCCGACATTTACATGGTGGTGTGAGTCGCCGTATAAGGCCGCGGACGATGCTCTCGGCAAATATCAGACTTTTATCACTGAGAGACTCGTTGGCATCAAAGCCGACGACAAGACGACGATCATTGGCGACCCGATCGGCCGCAAAGCGCTCGTCGAAGAACTGAAATTCGAGATGATCCCGTACACGCCGGAGGAGCTTGTGCAGATCGCGAACAAGGAGTTCGATTGGTGCATTGCGGAGTTCAAAAAGGCATCTCGCGAGATGGGCTTTGGCGACGACTATATGAAGGCCATCGAGGCCGTCAAGCAAAAGTATGTCGAGCCGGGCAAGCAGCCGGAATTGATCAAGAAATTCGCTTATGAGGCCATCGAGTACGTTGAGAAAAATGATCTCGTCACCGTGCCGCCGCTTGCACGCGACGCTGGCGGATGGAGATGATGACGCCGGAACGCCAACTGGTCGCGCCGTTCTTTCTCGGCGGCGAGACGATACTGGTCGCCTATCCGACTGACGGCATGACTCACGAGCAAAAGATGATGTCGCTGCGCGGCAATAATCCGCATTTTGCCCGTGCGGTGACACACCACGAACTCATTCCGGGGCATCACCTGCAAGGGTTTATGGCCCAGCGTTTCAGGCCGTATCGCGGCGATTTCCGGACGCCCTTCAATACCGAAGGCTGGGCGTTGTATTGGGAATTCCTGCTTTGGGATCGGGGATTCGTCAAGACGCCGGAAGACAAGATCGGGGCATTGTTTTGGCGTTCGCACCGGGCGGCCAGGATCATTTTTAGCCTCAATTTTCATCTTGGCAACTGGACGCCCGAACAGTGCGTCGATCTGCTAGTCAACAAGGTGGGCCATGAACGCGATAACGCCCTCGCTGAGGTGCGGCGCTCATTTAGCGGCGATTACGGCCCGCTGTATCAGATGGCATACATGATGGGCGGGCTGCAGTTCTACCAACTCCATCGCGACCTCGTCGGTTCTAAGAAAATGACGGATAGGCACGACGCGATCCTGCACGAGGGGCCGATCCCGGTCGAGATGGTCAGGGCGATATTGACGAAGCAGAAGCTTGCGCGCGACTTTCAACCGAGTTGGCGATATTACAACTTGGATAAGAATTAACTGCGAAATACGCGAAACATACGAAATAGAAGGGAAACCTCTTTTTTCGTATTTTTCGTGTATTTCGCGGTAGATCTCTTACTTAGCGAGGCGATAGCCGATCAGAGCCATCGGGATGTATGAGATCAGGCTCGCGGCGACAAACCACATCGGCTGGCCCGGGACCAGGAAGAAAAAGTTAGCGATGCCGGCCGCCGTCAGAAATACCCCAATAATGAGAGAGAGCATCGGGCCCTCGCTCCATCGGCGACCCATCTTTTGCGCGACAAAGCCGCCCGCGAACGCGGCCACAATATAGCCGACGAGGACGATCGCAAAGACCATCAACGGCAGCGAAACGATGTAGGCCGTCCGTTCTTCGGCCGTCATGTACTCAAAGTTCTTTGGTGGCATCGGGGCCGCCGCGGTCGAGATCATCTGAAAGATCATGATGATCGCCATGGCTGTAATGCAGGCAACGATAACGGCAAGGATCTTGCGTCCCATAAATTCCTCCTAATGCAGAATCGAATGCTCAAGTTCTAACGCGAAACACCTAATTGTGCAAGTTCGCGGGTGGCGAGCGATCTGCGTCAAACGGCCTTTAACACTTCGTAGATATCAACCATCGCCCTCGTGTCCAATTCACAATACTCGAGAAGATTCTGAAAGATATGCTCGCGGTCGGCGTCGGACATCGATTCCCATTTGACGGCGCGAAACCAGCTAATCGACGCCGTCAGGCCCTCGCCGATGCCGAGGTCAGAGTATTTGGGCACATGCGGGCACAGCACCGGCAGGACTTTCTTGATCGACGAGCGGCCTTTGAAATCCGGGTGAATATAGAGGCGATCGGCAAATATCTTCATCAGATCGACGGTCTTTGAATTTACTTCCTCAAAGAATGCCGCGTAGTCCGGAAACATCTCGGCCATTTCGCTGTTGCGTGTCTTCTCGAACGATTCGTACCACACGAAGACCGTTCCGATGCCGCCGGACATTGCCTCGCGGAGGTGCCCGGCGAGCACGAGCGGCGGATTTGGCTCGTCGTGGCGCGCAAGAAATTCGCGGTGCCTGAGCGGCGAGCCCGGCGAATCGATCGTATGCAGCGAGTACTGAAAGCACATCTGCTGAAATGGGCGCACGCCGTCAAACTGCGGTATCGCGTACGAGAAAGTTTCGTAGTCCAGAAAATGCAGAGGGTATTCCCATGCGTTCATCCGTTCGCGTATCTCGTCGCGTTCGATAACGATCTCGCCCGAGCGGGCGGCATCTACCTGCTTGCGCTGCTTTTCAGACAATGGAAAATCGTCGGGCACATCGACGATGTTGACGACGCCCATTCCAAGCAACTCACGCCGTTTTTCGTTCTTGAGGTATGAGATGTCAAAGACCGTGTAGTCGGGCAGATCAGGAAAGTGCAGCGTGATGAACTTACACGCGAGCCGATTATCTGCGCAATAATCCAGAAGGGAAGGGACCGGCACGGTTTTGAGGTAATCGATCGCGGCCCTCGCCTGTTCGGCAGTAGCATTGCGCCTTTCTTCAACCTCCTGCGTTACGTCCGTGATCGTGAACAACTGCTCCGGATCGATCTCGCCGTGGCGGACGTAATCGCCATTCATCGTTATGACATAGCACCGTGAGACGGTTGAACCCATCGCCTCAGCGGACATCTTCTGAAACGCTACATCGTCGTAATGTTCCTCCTTGACCTTCGACGATCCCTTTATCTCGTAGATCTCGATCTCACCGGTCGCGACGTCAGTCACGACTATGTCGCTGCGGGCCGTAAAGTCTGCGGTCTGGAAGGTTCGCTGATAATCGACAGTGCGAGTGTTGCTTGGCTCGAACAGGGCAAGCTGCTTGACGTAACGCTCAACCTCATAGCCCTGTTGGCGGAGATGCTCGTATTCCAGCGAGTAGGGCTCGACCACGAGCAGCGGCTGATTGATGTATAGCCAAAACTCAGGCGGACACCGCAAATACCGCATGTATGCGGTCTTGCTCAGCCTAAAGTCGGTTCTTCTGCGGGGCTGCATTTTGAGGGCTAAGGAACGTCTATATGATATTCTACGCCTAAGTTGTCAAAATGAAAGTTACGTATGAGGTCACCGCGGTCGTTCCGCCGAAATTCGTCGAGGCGTTCGAGGAATACATGCGTCACCGGCACATCGCCGACGTGCTCGCGACGGGTTACTTCGAATCCGCGACATTCTCACGCACCGATGGGAAATATCGAATGAAGTATGTAGCCCGCTCGAGCGAATCGCTCGATCAATACCTGGCGAATGATACAATGCGGCTGCGAGACGATTTTTACAAGCATTTTCCGGACGGGATCGAGCTTTCGCGTGAGATCTGGGATGTTATCGAGGCGTTCGAGCATTCGGATTGACCGAACGAATGCGTTTAGTTAGAATTACGTTTGACGTGGTGAGTTATTGCGACTTGCGGCCACGAAAAAGAAGCGGCTAAACAGCAGGAGTTCAATTCGAAGGCTTTTACGAAACTCTGTGCTTGTTTGGCACGGGGTTTTTCATTTATGAGCAAGTTTCTCGATCTGCTGAAAGAAAAAGTCGTTGTCTTCGACGGCGCTATGGGAACGTATCTGCAGTCGCTCGATCTGTCGATCGATGAATGGGGCGGGCCGGCGTTTGAGAATTGCTCGGAGAATTTGCTCTACACACGGCCTGACGCGATCCGTGAGGTACACACAGCGTTTCTTGATGTCGGATGCGACGTGATCGAGACGAACAGCTTCGGCGGCAGCGAGGTCGTTCTGACTGAGTTTGGTATCGCAGAGAAGACATTCGACGTTAACTTCAGGGCGGCAGAACTCGCTAAACGTATCGCAAGCGATTATTCAACAACGGACAAGCCGCGGTTCGTTGCCGGTTCCATCGGGCCGGGAACAAAGCTGCCGACGCTTGGACACATCACATACCGCGACTTGAAGAAAGCATACGTCGAGCAGGTGCGTGGGCTCGTCGAAGGCGGGAGCGATCTGTTGATCGTCGAGACGTGTCAGGACCTGCTGCAGACGAAAGCGGCTCTCGCAGCGATCTTTGAGCATTTTGAGAAAATGAGATCGCGAATTCCGGTAATCGCGCAGGTGACGATCGAGGTTTTCGGCACAATGCTCAACGGTACCGAGATCGGGGCGGCGTTGACGGCGCTCGAACCGTTTCCGGTCGACGTGATCGGGATGAACTGCGGCACCGGGCCGAAGCACATGACGGACAGTTTCCGGTTTCTGTGTGAGAATTCACCGCTGCCAGTAAGCGTGCTGCCAAACGCCGGCCTGCCTGAGGTCAAGGACGGCCAGCAGCATTACGACGAGACGCCGGAAAGTTTTTCGGCGCAGGTCGAGCATTTTGCAAGAGATTTCGGCGCGAACATCGTCGGCGGCTGCTGCGGGACGACGCCTGAGCATCTTCGCCAGGTTGTCGAGCGCGTGGGCAGCCTGTCGCCGAAACAGCGCGACGCGAAGCTCGCGCCGTCCGCATCGTCCATTTATTTCCAACAGCCATACACGCAGGACGCGTCGTTCCTGATCGTCGGCGAACGCGTAAACGCATCGGGCTCAAAGAAGATGCGTGACCTGCTCGATGCTGAGGATTGGGACGGCCTCGTCAATCTCGCCAAGTCTCAGGAGAAAGAGGGTGCTCATATTCTCGATGTCAATGTCGATTTTGTCGGCCGCGACGGCGTTGCCGATATGCACGAGTTGGCGTTTCGGCTGGCGACGAACGTCAAGATCCCGATGATGTTCGACTCGACCGAGTGGGAAAAGATGGAAGCTGGCCTCGAACATGCGGGCGGTAAATCGATCCTCAACTCGACGAATTACGAGGACGGTGAGCCGCGTTTCTTAAAAGTCTTATCCCTCGCAAAAGAGTACGGAGCGAGCGTCGTTATCGGCCTGATAGACGAAGAAGGCATGGCACGAACTGCTGAGAAGAAACTCAAGATCGCGCGCCGCGCTTACGAACAAGCGACGGGAGGAGCGCGGACACTCTTGTCCGCAACGGGCGACGCTTCGTCGACCGTCCCCGCGTCAGCATCGACCTTGCCGGAGGAACCGGCGATGCAGACAAGAGTGTCCGCGCTCCCTCCGCACGATATTTTCTTTGACCCGTTGGCTCTGCCGATCTCGACTGGCATCGAGGAAGACCGCTCAAACGCTGCTGAAACTATCGCGGCGATCAAAGCGATCCGAGCCGAGATGGCCGACGCGAATATCATTCTTGGCGTATCGAACATCTCGTTCGGCTTGTCGCCCGCGGCACGCGTTGTTTTGAATTCAGTTTTCCTGCACGACTGCGTCGAAGCCGGAATGAACTCGGCGATCGTCAATGCATCGAAGATACTGCCGTTAATTCGTTTCAGCGAATTAGAGATAGAAACAGCGCGCGACCTGATCTATGATCGCCGGAAATTCGAAGGCGACGTTTGCACATACGATCCGCTGGTTGAGTTTACAAAGTTGTTCGAGGGCAAAACGGCGCAGTCGATAAAGCCGGACATCACAGATCTTCCTGTCGAGGAGCGACTTAAACACCACATCATCGACGGTGAGAAGATCGGCCTTGAGGATTCGTTAAAAGAGGCGCAGGAGAAATATCCGCCGCTCGACATCATCAACAACATTCTGCTTGACGGGATGAAGACGGTCGGCGATCTTTTTGGGAGCGGGCAGATGCAGCTTCCCTTTGTTCTGCAATCGGCAGAGGCCATGAAGGCGGCGGTGAAATTTCTCGAACCATTTATGGATCGAGTCGAGGGCGTCGAAAAAGGCACGCTCGTGCTCGCGACGGTCAAGGGCGACGTGCACGACATCGGCAAGAATCTCGTCGATATAATCCTCACAAATAACGGCTACAAGGTCGTAAACCTCGGCATCAAACAGCCGATCGATGACATCTTGCGCTCCGCCGAAGAAACAAAATGCGATGCGATCGGGATGAGTGGCCTGTTGGTCAAATCGACGCTGATCATGCGCGACAATCTTGAATTGATGAACGAGCGGTCGATCAATGTCCCGGTGATTCTCGGCGGCGCGGCTCTGAATCGGCGTTACGTTGATAACGATCTGATCCCTCTGTACAAGGGCAAGCTGTTTTATGCTCGTGATGCGTTTGACGGGCTGCACGCGATGGACGAGCTGACCCAGTCAGCACCACCTGCGGTAGTGGGTGGTTTATCGCGAGCTGTCGGCGCCGCTGCGAATGTTGAGGCTGACGTTCAACTGCCCGCTCCCGCAGGCGGTTCTGACTTGGAGGACTTGGTCGGCGAAGATGCAAAGCTCGGTGCGGTTGCGGCGAGAGTTTCTTCACGTTCGACAGGCGACACGACGCATACAACCCGTTCGGATGTTTCGGCCGAGGTTGCGATCCCAAAGGCTCCGTTCTACGGATCGAAAGTCGTCGAGATTAAGGATCTGACAAAGGTATTTGCGTTCGTCAACGAGACCGCGCTATTCAAAGGTCAGTGGCAGTTCAAACAGGGAAAGAAGACGCCCGACGAGTACAAACAAATTCTCGTAGAAACTGTTTATCCGAAATTCGCCGAGATCAAGGCGGCGGTGATCCGTGACAAGCTGCTCGAAGCAAAGGTAGTTTACGGATATTTTCCTTGCCGTTCAGAAGGCAATGATCTGATCATCTATCAGGAGGACGAGAAAACTGAGCGTCTTCGCTTTACTTTCCCACGACAACCGATAGAGCAGCGTGGCGGGAAAAATCTGTGTCTGGCTGATTATATTCGGAGTGCGGAGCACGAAGAGAACGTCGCCGGAGGAACCGGTGATGCGGACAAGAGTGTCCGCACTCCGATTGATGTCGTTGCTTTTCAATTGGTCACGATGGGACGCAAGGCAAGCGAACACTCGGCGAAACTATTCAAGGCCGACAATTATCAGGATTATCTCTTGTTTCACGGCCTTTCGGTCGAGTCGGCCGAGGCTCTCGCCGAACTTTGGCACAAGCGAATAAGAGAAGAACTTGGCATCGCCGACAAAGACGCAGCTGATCTGAGCAAATTATTTCACCAAGGCTATCAAGGTTCACGGTTTTCGTTCGGTTATCCTGCGTGCCCAAATATCGAAGACCAGACCAAGCTCTTTGAGTTGCTCCGGCCGGAGCGGATCGATGTCGGGCTGACCGACGTATTTATGCTGGAGCCGGAACAATCTACATCGGCCATCATCGTGCACCATCCTGAGGCGAAATACTTCAATATCCAATAGAGAAAGCCGGGCGATGTGACCATCGCCCAGCTTTGTGTTTGAGAATGCCAAGAGCTTACGGGATGTAGGTCTTGGGCATAGGCGTATCGGTCGGGGCACCGAACTGGACGCCGGTGTAGCCCGCTGTTGAGCGGAGCATGTGCCAGATGCCTGCTCGATAGACCGCACGGTCGTACTTGTTGTCGGCGTCGTAATCGCCCGGGACAGGAATATCACCGGTCGTGCCGAACGGTGTGAACTCGACCTGGCCGTCAGAACTGCGAAGCACGATCCACATGCCGTCACGGAACACGGCGATGTCGTCCTTATTGTCGCCGTCGTAGTCGGCCGGGACCGGAATGTCAGTCGGCAGGCCAAAGTTCGTCGTCGTACTGCTGCCGTCATTGTTGCGGATAACCCAGTCGCCGGCCGCGGTATCGCTTGCCGACGGGCGATAGCAGGCAAGATTCGCCTTGCCGTCGCCGTCAATGTCCATCGCATACGGCTTGTCGCCGCTCTGGCAGTGCGTGACGATCGTAAAGCCACCGTTCGCACCACTCGAATTGACGATGTACCAGACGTTGCTCGACGGACGGAACACCATGACATCGGTCTTTCCGTCTCCGTCATAGTCACCCGAGACAAATATGTCTCCGGCATTGCCCCAGACAGGATACTTGACCGTGCCCGTCGAACTCTCCAGATAGAAGAAGTCCGCCGGATCCGGTGGTGCCGGGCTGGTATTCAATTGCGAGACGCCAAAGTCGGTCTTGTTGTCACCGTCAAAGTCGCCCGCAATGGCTTCAAAGCCCGTGTTGCCGAACTGTATCCCAAAGAAGCTGCCGTTGCCCGAATACTGCGTGTAGAACGCACTCAGATTCGGTGCGAACGCCGTCGGCCGCCATACGGTAGTATCCGTCTTATTGTCACCATCATAGTCACCACGCGTGTGCAAAGGCGTCGGTGATGCACTCGGACTTGGAGAAGGACTCGGCGTCGGCGTCGGCGTCGGAGTAGGCGTTGGCGTAGGCGTTGGCGTCGGCGTTGGAGTCGGTGTCGGAGTCGGTGTTGGCGTTAGGCACGGTCCGCTAACGGCGACATTGTCAACCCACCAACCCGGAGCCGGAACCTCTACGTCAGAGCCCACGCGGAACCGCAATTTTACAGTTCGGCCATTCAGGTTCGGGCCGAGATTGACGATGGTGTTGATATAACCGTTGGAATTGCCGGACCACGCCTGACGGCCCGCCAATGGATTGCTGGCGGTGGTGTCGAGCGGGCCATTATAGCCGCCAACGAGAAATGAGTTCCCGAATAGCGCGTGCGTAATATCGAGGAATGTGCCGCCGACGATGCCCGATGCTGACATCTCGAGCACACCGCCATCCCAAAACACGCCATCACTGTATTCCAGATCGTACTTATGACGGAAGCTGATCTGGGCGTTCGTCGAGTTAACGACAAATGCGGGCGTGTCGATGCGCTTGTCTGAGATCACATTAGCATCGTCGATGAACAAGCTATTTGGGGCCGAGTTTGGCCCGGTGGTCGATGTCGTCCACAGCGGAGCCGGGCCCGTGGTGTTCACGGCTACCCATCCCGCCGGTAAGGCCGGGGCAGTAACGCCGTCAAAGTTCTCGATAAACACGTTACACGTGGGCGAGGGCGACGGCGTGGGCGTAGGCGTTCCCGGCGTTGGCGTCGGCGATGGTGTCGGCGTCGGGCCGCTGGTCAAAGTAAAGTTGTTGTTCGTGATGTCGAACCAAATATTTCCGACGGCCTCGATCTTGATGCGGCCCGTCGAAGTAGGCGTAACCGGCATGGTTACAGCTTCGCTGCCGTCATTCGCGGTCGATGCCAAGAGGACTGTCGGGAATGTCGCTCCTCCGTCACTCGAATAGAGGATCCTGACATTCGCGGCATTGATCGGGGCTCCGCTGGTCCCGGCTACGTTCCACGTTATGACATGACTCGTTCCCGTGCCTAGGATGTGTCCCGGTGCATCGGGGAAGGTGACCTTGAACGGGCCGGACGCGCCGTCAACCGTCAGGATCGATGTTGCAGTGTTAATGCCGCCTGCTCCGGCTCGGTTGTCGCGGGCGACGACCTGGAAGGTCATCGTTCGCGTGATCGCCGGCAAGAGTTCACCTGTCATAAAGCCGCCGGTATTGGTCGGCGGGATGTTGTCGGAGTTCAGGATATGCGTAAGGGCCGGGAATGTCCGCGTTCCCGATGACACCGGCGAAAACACTCTGAATATCGGCCGTGGATTGCCGTCAGCATCGGTATTTGGCGCTCCGGCCGGTGCCGGTCCGAGATCGTATTCTTCCCAATCGTAGGTGATCGAGTCGCCATTCGGATCAGTCGCCGATGCTGTCAAAGCGAATGGCGTCTGCTTCGGAATATTGAAATTGCCCGGACCGGTCACCGTCGGCGGTGTGTTGCCGCTGGCCGTGATCACTCCACAGTTACCGCCACCGGTTTGACTATAGCCAACGATAAGTTCGAGGCTCTTTACGTGGAAGGTGTCGATAGAGAAGTTCGCCAGGTTTTGCGGAGAGCAAAGGCCCGAATAGCCCATTATCGTGATGCCGCTACCCGGCTCGTAGGCCGTTGAACCAGACCTGTTGCCACTGCATCCGCCTGAGACGGCGTTAAATGTATGCGGCGACCCCCATTGGTGGCCCATCTCGTGCGAAACATAATCGACCGCAAACGGATCGCCTACCGGATTTGGCAGACCTGTCACGCCGCGAGCTTTGCCTCCAACGCACGGTGAATTTAGCTGCGCAACGCCGCCGCCGCCGGTACTGAATACGTGGCCGATATCGTAGTTACCCGAACCGATCACGGTGTCAACCGTGTTTTGGTTCTGGTCGAGCATCGCGAAGCCATTGTCATTTGTGTAAGGATCATTAGCGGCTGTGCAGGCTGAGCTTCCGCCCGGAACCGGGCAGGTCGTGTTATTACCCGCGAACACGATCAAGTTGTTATTCGCGATAATGTTCATCTGAATGGCAACGTCGCGATTGTAGATGCCGTTTACACGGTTCATTACCAGTACCTGGGCCGCAAGGCAGCCGGCGACCGTGTTGCCGCCGACCGTTGCGCAGTACTCATTTGTCGCTGCCAGAGCGAGTCGATATGTGCGCATTTGGGTCCCTGACGTGACCTCCGGCAACGCCGCGCCGCGCAGGAACTCAAGATCGTCCGGGTCGGCCGGCCTGAGCATCTCTCTGAATTCGTTCTCAGAGTTATCAAACAGGCATTCAAAGTGTCCGACGCGCGGCTTCTCAGTTTTGAAATAACTGATGTAATGCTCAGTATCCTCCGCCGAATATGGATCTACGATCACAGTGTTTCGGGCCGAGAGGACCATTGCATGAAAGCCGTTAGGCAGAAGATCGAGCCTTACTATCGCCGTCGGGTCGTCGAGCCCGGTGCCGCGGTAAGTGGCTCCGAGCTCCGGAAACTTCTTCAAAAGTCCTTTTTCCACGACGAGCGAGTGCTCGATGTTGAACCTCTGAAAAGTCCCGTCGGGCATTGGAATGGTCAGTATGGCACCGAGGCCGCCGGTGTTCTCCTCGGGAGCGCGGTCGAGGATCGCCTTCAATGCAGAGCGGTCGAGACGGAACGTATCATAGGACGCCGGCATCGAATTTGCGTCCATGGCGGGCTGACGCAATTCTGTTCGGTCGACGTGACTCCAGACTTCGTCATCAGATCGGACGCCGGCAAGCACGGCCGCGGACGCACAAACTAGCATGACTGCAAGGCAGACCGCCCTTCGGAAAAACTGACTATTCATTGAAATGGACTCCTAGAGATTTTAATGCTTATCCTCAGATCCAAGAGGATCGCCTTAGCGGCCGCTGATGACCGGCCTAAGTCAGATCATTTTGGCAAATGAAGGCTAAAGACTGACGATAATGATAGCGAAAGCGCCGTTCGATGTCTATATTCGGCGCGACGCGATGCTAAACTGACGTGGCGACGATGTACGACACTGAAAATGCACAAATCGAACACTGCGGGCCGACACTTCCGACTCGGGCGGAGATCGGCGTGCTCGCGCACAACGAGAGGTTCGGCTTCTGGCTGACGCATCGGATGAACGTCGGCGTGATGAAGCGGCTGATGACGTTCTTTCAGCGGCATATCGGCAGCCTCTGGATCTATCTGGCAACCTACAATCTGATGAACGTTTTCGGCATCGAAAACGTCGAGCGCACCGACGGGAGCCGCCCGCTGATATTGGTCGCGAACCACCGTTCGTTCTTTGATATGTACACGGTGTCGAGCGTGTTGTTTCGGCGCACGAAGCGGCCGATGGTGCTGTATTTTCCCGTACGGGGCAAGTTTTTTTACGATAATCCTGTGGGCTGGTTCGTCAATCTGGTGATGGGCTGGTTCTCGATGTACCCGCCGTTCTTTCGCGAGGCAAGAGACGCCGGAAAGCGCGAATTTGACAAGTATTCGATGAAGCGGCTCATCGAGCTTTGCAGCACGGGCCGCGGCCATGTCATCGGATTTCACCCCGAGGGCCGACGCAATCTCGAGGGCGGCCCTTACGACATGCTGCCGGCCCAGCCGGGCATTGGAAAGATAATATATGCAGCACGTCCGCAGGTCGTGCCCGTCTTTATCGCCGGACTCGGCAACGACCTGCCCAAACAGATCCTCGGCAACTGGAAAGGCGGCGAAAAGGTCCGCATATGGTTTGGCGCACAGATCGACCTCGACGCCTTTTTTGAGAAGCCCGACCGTCTTCGCACCCACAAAGAGATCGCCGATCACCTGATGAAAACGATATCCGATCTTGGAGAACAGGACGCCGGCTGGATGCAGGATAATGCGGCGGAGAATAAGCAATTAAACCGAGATGATCGCCCGTCACGCGAGGCCGACCCGTCGGAGTAGCTGGTCGTATCGCGGATCTGACCTGATCGACTCAAACTCAGGCGTGACCTTGATCCAGACGTGGTCGACATTTTATCGCGAGTGTCACTTTAGCGAAGGCTTTGCAGGATTGTGGTTGTTTTCGAGAAATGAGACGCGTAAGATTGGACACGCAATAACTTACCAATTTATCGGAGGGGATAAACATGACCGTGAACTTTACCGCTGGTGAATTCCGCCCGCGGGTTGCACATCTGGCTGCAGTGGTGTGCGGCCTTATTTTTGCTGTGGCTTTAGGTACTATCGCTGTGCGTGCACAGCTTTCGCTTAACACCGCCTTCACCGCCGGCGTTACCGACGGTAATGCCAACAACTTTGTTTCCGCAGTGCAGCCGGACGGCAAGATACTCGTTGGCGGGAACTATAACTTTGCAAACGGCGTCGAGCGATTCGGCCTGGCGCGCTTGAACTCAGACGGCACACTCGATCCTACTTTCAATGTTGGAGGACTTGGCCCCAACAGTAATTTGTACGATATCAAGATATTGGGCGATGGGAAGATAATGGTCGGAGGAGCATTCTCGACCTATAACGGCACTGCCGCGTCGGGTTTGGCGCGTTTGAATCCGGATGGTTCGCTCGATACGACGTTCAACGTCGGCGGGGCCGGAACCGTTGGCACGGTGCAGAATATTACGATCCAATCGGATGGTCGATATATTATCAGCGGCAGCGGCCTACGGTCGTACAATGGCACACAGCAGTTTTGCGTGATCCGCGTGAATACGGATGGCACGCGTGACGCAACATTCACGTCACCTTTTACGAATCAGCAGTTTGTCGAGCAGACCGGCGTCCAGTCGGATGGCAAGGTCATCATCGGCGGTGTGTTCGCTCTCAGCGGGTACAATAATCTCGCTCGCCTGACCTCGAGCGGAGCTCTCGATACGACATTCAATCCGGGCGGAGCCGGGCCCAATGGCGGCGTGTTCGCAGTTCATGTTCTTGCCGGCAACAAGATATTGGCCGGTGGTAACTATACGACCTACAATGGCGTTCCGCGTCTCGGCGGGGCACGATTGAACGCGGACGGGACGCTTGACGGCACATTCAATCCACCGGCAATGGATATCGCAAATGCCGAATATGTCGCTGTCAAGCCTAATGGCCAGTATTTGGTCGCGGGGGCATTTGTCGATGAGGACGGCAGTTTCCCAATTGCCCTTCTCAATACTGATGGTTCACCTGATCTGAGTTTCACCCCGCCCGAGGCCGATAATATTGGTTATCACGTTGGGCTGCAGCCGGATGGCAAGATCCTCCTCACCGGGTGGTTTCGCAACACCGAAACCGTTGGGAATCTTTTGAACCGCGGCATCATTCGTTTGAACTCGAATGGCACAAGAGATATCGATTTTAAGGCATCACTTACCAGATTTGGCACGGTTGGGGCCATGCTGCAGCAGCCGGACGGCAAATACGTAGTTACCGGCAACTTCAACATGGCAAATGGCAGCGGTCACTCGAGCATTGCGCGCTTTAATCCTGATGGAACGGTCGATAGTACATTTCAGTCCGGCGCAGGGCTTTTTAGCGTTGGAGCCGTTGCCTCGACAGCTCTCGCAAGACAAGCAGACGGAAAAATTCTCCTCGGAGGAAATTTCTATACGTATGATCTGAATCAATCGCGGAGCCTCGTTCGGCTAAATGCCGACGGCAGTTATGATGACACATATGTGCCGTTAGGGATCCAAGCGGGCAGTCCAATTGTAAACGATCTCCTTATGCTGCCCGATGGCAAGGTGATGGTGGCCGGCTCCGGCCTCGATATCGGCTTTCAGACATTGGTCCGCTTGAATACAGACGGCACGGGAGACATCAGCTTCGCGCCGGGAAACGGCAACGGCAATATTCAGAAAGTTCTCCGCCAGCCGGATGGAAAGCTCATCGTCGTCGGGAATTTTACGAGTTACGGTGCACTGCCGCAGGGTCACATCATGCGGCTCAATACCGATGGATCCCTTGATTTCACATTCGTCACCACCGGGGCAGCAAATGCGCCGATACTGACCGCTGCCTTGCTTGCAGATGGCAAGATCCTGATCGGAGGCAACTTCACCACTTTTAACGGAGTTGCCCGTAATCGCATTGCACGATTGAACTCGAATGGTTCTCTAGACACTACGTTTGCTCCAGTTTCCGGAGCAAATGCCAGTGTCGGATCGATCGCGGTCCAGTCGGACGGAAAGGTGGTGATCGGCGGCGGCTTTACAACATTCGACGGAGCGACTCGGATCCGTCTGGCTCGCCTGAATGCCGACGGAACGTTGGATCCGTCTGCCGATTCGGGCATTGTGAACAATTTTCGGTTCGGTGTCTCCCGCCTTCTGCTGACTGCCGATAACGAGATACTCGTTGGCGGCACATTTGCTTCCTATGGCGGCGTCGGTCGGGACAGTCTTGCGAAGCTCCACACGGCACCGCCCGCGGTCAGCGCACCGTTCGACTACGACGGCGACGGTAAGACCGATTTCTCCGTATTTAGGCCGGCCGATGGTGCGTGGTATCTGCAGAGATCGACTGCCGGCTTCCAAGGATTGCAGTTTGGGGCGAACGGAGACAAGTTGACACCGGCGGACTATGACGGCGACGGTAAGACGGATATTGCGATATATCGGCCGTCGACGGGCATTTGGTATATCCTGAACAGTTCGAATGGGACGGTGTCGTATCCGGTGTTTGGCGTGGCTGAGGACCTTCCGGCTCCGGGCGACTATGACGGGGACGGGAAGGCCGATCTGACGGTGTTCAGGCCGAGTCAGGGGACTTGGTATCGGACGAACTCGTCTAATGGGACGACGTTTGGGATGCAGTTCGGGGCGAATGGCGATGTTCCGACGGTCGGCGATTTTGACGGTGACGGAAAGAACGACCTTGGCATTTTCCGTCCGTCGATAGGCGACTGGTACAACATCCGCAGCTCGAACGGTTCTGTCTTCGGCGAGAGATTTGGCCAGACCGGTGATCGTATCGCTCCGGCTGATTATGACGGCGACGGCAAGACCGATATCGCTATCTATCGCCCGTCAACGGGCCTTTGGGTGATCCGCAACTCTGCAACGGCGACTTATTCGTACGAGGTCTTCGGCGCACCGGCGGACATTCCCATCGCAGGCGACTATGATGGCGACGGCAAGGCCGACATCAGCGTCTGGCGGCCTGCTGACGGGACGTGGTACATAAAACGTTCGTCAAATTCGCAATTCATCGTCTTCCCGTGGGGCCAAGATGGCGACCGTCCAACGCCTTCGGCGTATGGAAATTGAGAATGAAGAATTAAGAATGCCGTGCGTGTCAGGACGCTCACCCGTAAGCGACGTCATTTTGACCGCTGATAATGCGTATAGGAGGAAGCTAAAATTGTTAGTTCTATCCGCTTCTTTATCTACGGTTGATTACTTTCGACACATAGTGCCGGAGCGGCGTGGGGCTTAAGGAAAATAGGCTTTCGGCACCGGAATGTCGGTGCCCAGGCCAAATCCCAGTCCCGTGTAGCCCGCGCCCGAGCGGAGCATGTGCCAGACGCCCTGTCGGTAGATCGCCACGTCGTACAGACCGTCGGCGTCATAGTCGCCCGGAACAGGAATATCGCCCGCGGTGCCGAACGGGATGAACGCCACCTGAGCGTTGCTGCTGTACCAGATGATCCACATCCCGTCGCGGAATACGGCGATGTCGACCTTGCCGTCACCGTCATAGTCGGCTGGGACAGGTATGTCGGTCGCCACCCCGAAATTGATGGTTGTCACGCTGCCGCCGGCATCGCGAATGACCCAATCGCCGGTGGACGCACGGAAGTACGCGATATTCGCCTTTCCGTCCCCGTCAAAGTCCATCGGCATCGGCTTATCGCCGTTCTGTCCGTGAGTCACGGCTGTGACTCCGCCGAGGCTGTTCTGTATGTACCAGTCGCCGTTCGAAGGCCGCCATACGGCGATGTCCGCCTTACGGTCGCCGTCATAATCGGCACATACAGGCACGTCGCCCGGATTCCCCCAGACAGGATAGCTGAACGTGCTTGTCGCACTGTTCATCACGTAAAAGTCCGGGTCCATTCCATTCGAGTTGAGCCTCGCGACGGCGACGTCTGTCCTGTTGTCGCCATCATAGTCCGCCGGCGTGATGATATCGGTCGCAATGCCGAACTGGACACCATAGAAACCGCCGGTCGAGAACGACATATACCAAACGCCAAAGTCCGGCGGAACACCATCCGGCCTGTAGACAACCGCGTCGGTCTTATTGTCCCCATCAAAATCGCCCCGCGTGTACTGCGGCACGATGACGGTCGCGGACGACGTGGCAGTGGCCTCGATAACATTGGGGCCGCCGGTGAACGCCCTCCAGGTCGCATTATTCGTGACCGAGGATTGGATCTCGCTCGATACCGAAAGGCCCATCTGGATGCTCGTGACGCTCGCTCCCGGTGCCAGGTCGTAGGTCGCCCCATTGAAGATATTTCCATAGACCGTGTCGTTCAGGGTGTGGAACCCCAAGACCGTGTCGCCCGTGTTCGTCGCCCGATAGCAATAGTAAACAGTCGTGCCCGCCGGGACCGTGAGTGTTCTCGTCGGTGCACACACGCCCGGGGCCGTGCCCACCGTGATTGTCAGCGTAATAGCCGGCATCGGCGTCGGTGTAGGCGTTGGTGTCGGTGTCGGTGTCGGCGTCGGAGTTGCAGTGGGCGTCGGTGTCGGCGAGCCGGTTTTGCACTTACCTGCACTTCCGGCGTTGTAGATCGCCTGGATCTCCGCCTGACTGAGTGCCCGGTTGAAGAGTTCGACCTCGTCGATCAGGCCATCGAATGTATATTCCGAAACCACATAGTTCCGGCCGATCACGATAGGATCGGTCACCGGGTTTATGGCTCCGGTCTGCGGTGTGTTGGCGACCTCGACACCGTCAATATAGAGTTTCATCGCGGATCCGTCATAGGTCGCGGCAATGTGCTGCCACACGCCTACCTGAACGGCGTTTGCCAATCCCACAAAACGATAGTCACCGTCGATGTAGAGGGCAAGATAGAGTGCCGTCGGGTCATGCGCCGACGTTTCGAGCACATATCCGCCGGTATTCCCAGTTGTTCGTTTTTGGAAGATGGTCGCGCCGGTGTGGTAAGTGTCATGCTTGACCCACGCGTCTATCGTCAATCCCGTCCCAACGTTCTGGTTATCGTTGTGCGGTATCAACAACCGGTCGTCCGCGCCGTCAAAACTGAACGCCTCATCGACCATGCCGGGAGCGAAGCCGGCCCCGTTCTCCAACGTCGCATTGGCTTCGCCGATTATGTCGGCCCCAGTGCCATCTCCCGGCCACCAACCGACCATATTCGCCGGCGGCGGCGTGCAAATGCGGCATTTACCCGCCGACCCAGCGTTGTAGATCGCCTGGACCTCCGGTTGACTTAGAGCCCGGTTGAATAGCTCGACCTCATCGAGCTTGCCGTTAAAGGGAGCCACGGTTCCATAATTCGTATAGCCCGACCCGATAAAGAAAGCGTTTGACGTTTGGATGGATGCCCGTCCGGAACTGCCCTTCAATACGCCGTTAACATAAAGTTTTACTTCAGTCGCCGTACCGGTCAGGGCGATATGATGCCATGTGTTAAGGCCAACGGTGGCGTCGGAGACGATGCTCGGCGCCCCGCCGCTCCAGCCATTTACGCCGTAGACCTTGATCGTTGAATTCTTGTAGCGGATGTCCCAGCCTTCCCATCCGTCCGGATGCGATTTACCGACCATGGCGGTGTCAGCTGCGGCCGGATCCGTGCGGATGTAAGTCCAGAAATCTATGCTGAACGGCTCGGCCCCAAATTGACCGACCGGACTTCCGTCAGGCATTCTGACGCGCTTTAGGTCCGTGCCATCAAAATCAAATGCGTGCCTGACCATTCCGTTTGAGAAGGTAGCGCCTTGATTTATGCCATTCTCAAACGTGGGCCCTTGAATGTCATTGACGTTTCCTTCGCCCGGCCACCACTGCGTCATCCCGTCTGGCGGCGGCGTGCAACCACACTTTCCGGCCGCTCCGGCATTGTAGATCGCCTGGATCTCGGCTGCCGAGAGTGCTCGGTCATAGATGGCTGGCTCATCAAGCTGGCCTGTCCAGAACGAACCTCCCGCTCGATGTCCGATCGTAATGCCGTCGGAATTGATCACCGTATTAAGTGACATTTGGACAGAATTCTCCAATTGCCCATTTACGTAGATCTTGATGGTGGCCCCGTCATAGGTGATGGCCCCGTGATACCAGGTGTTCGGCAGAAGAACCGAGGTCCCGGCGAGGTCCGATGAGTGGCCGTAGAAATACAGCCTTCCCGGGGCGTTCGCCGATGTGATCATTCCAAACATCTGCCCGCCGCCCGGCGAGCCGTATTGAAACAGGCCGGACTCTGTCGATGTCGTTAGGTCAAGCGGGGTCTTGAACCACAGCTCGATCGTGCGCGGAGCGTTGCCAGCCGGCAAGTTCATCGTCGAAGCGACCTGAACGTAATCGCCGTTGCCGTCGAGGTTGAACGCCGTGCCGACCTCACCGGTGGCAAAGCCCGCATTCCCCATCAGGACACCGTTGTTAAGGTTCTTGTAGTCTGTAGCGTTGTTCTCGGCACCCCACCATGAGATCAGACCGCTCGGTGCCGTATAACATTCAACGGCGGGCCTCGATGAGCTATCGGGAGCACTCGGCTGCAGAGACGACGACCTGACCGTCTCTGTCCCGGAAAATAAAAAGACCGCTACGGACGTGGCGGTCATTAGCATGATCGTCGTCAAGACGAATAAGAGTTTGCGATTGCCCGGCCTATGGCCCGGTGCGGCTGTTGCTTCTCCAAACATCTGAGGATACCCCCTTTCTCCCGGCGGCGCTTAATATTAAAAGCCGTCGGTTCGCTAAGCACAGACAGTGCAACCTACGTGCCGTAGATACCCATATGAAATGCTTCAAAAGGGAAGCCGTAACTGATTGATGGGGTGTGGTTTGCGTTGCGGATATCGTTCCTGAGGGAACTTGGCTGCCGACGTTCATATGCGAATTTGTTCGCGCCAGCTAAAAAAACTCGCGGTCGGGCCGCCGACGCATACGAGGCAAGGTGCCCGCGTACCGACGGCGATTACTCGGGAGAGATGCCGGCGTTCCGCGATTCGGGTGGCGTGAAGTAAAATAACATTTTGCTTCACGCACTCGTTTTTTATGTATAAACAGATCGGGATCCTGACGGGCGGTGGTGATGCGCCGGGCTTGAATGCGGCGATACGCGCCTGTGTCAGGACGGCGGTGGGCGAATTTGGGATGACGTGCATCGGTATCGAGGACAGCTTTGAGGGCATCCTCGGTGAGACGCACACGGTAAAGCTGACGACGCGGTCGGTCAGCGGCATCTTGCCGCGCGGCGGAACGATCCTGGGTACACGGAATCGTGGCAGTTTCGTAAAAATGGTGGACGGCAAACCTGCCTATGCCGAATTGCCGCTGGGTGAGGCGCTCGCCAATCTCGACATCCTCGGGATAGAGGCACTGATCGCCATTGGCGGTGAGGGGACGCTTGCCATTGCCGAGCAATTCCATAAACGCGGCTTTCCGGTCATCGGTGTGCCGAAAACGATCGACAATGACCTTGCGGCAACGGAGTTGACGTTCGGATTCATGACCGCGATCGATATCGCGACCGAAGCCCTCGATCGCCTCCACACTACGGCCGCGTCGCACGACCGCGTAATGGTGCTTGAGGTCATGGGCCGGAATACCGGATGGATCGCGCTCAATGCCGGGCTCGCCGGCAGCGCTGATGTCATACTGATACCTGAGATACCATATTCATTCGATGCGATCGTCAGAAAGGTCGAGGCCCGCGAGGCCGCGGGATCGCGTTTTACAAATATCGTGGTCGCCGAGGGTGCTGTGGAACTTGGAAAGTCGGAGATCTATCAGGATTCCGAGGCGATCCGGCTGGGCGGGATCGGCGTCTATGTCAGCCGGCGGCTGGAGGAATTGACGGGCAAGGAATCAAGGTGCGTTGTGCTCGGCCACCTGCAGAGGGGCGGCAGCCCGAATGCTTTTGATCGAATGTTGGGCACGAACTTCGGTGCATGCGCCGTGCGGGCGCTGGCAAGCGGCGAGACGGGCAAGATGGTGGCCCTGCAAGCCGGGACGATAGTGAACGTACCGCTTAGCGAAGCTTGTGCGAATATCAAGACTGTCCCGGTTGATGGCCAGCTCGTGCGGACGGCGCGCGACGTCGGTATTTCATTTGCCGCACCTCGTGACACGAAGCTGGGCGACGAAGCGGCCTTTGAAGCGCGGACCAACGGTTCATAATTTATGGAAGAGATAAAAAAGAAGCTGCAGGCAGAACTTGACGAACTTGAGCAGGAACTCCATTTCAAACTGCCGAAAGCCATTCAGCACGCGCGCGAGTTTGGCGACCTGAGCGAAAATGCAGAGTACAAGGCCGCCAAAGAGCGGCAGACATTTGTGCAGGCACGTATCAGTTTGCTCCATCAGCGCATGTCAGAGGTCGATTCGATCGACCTGACAAAGATACCGACCGATAGGATCGCGTATGGATCTGAGGTTGTGCTCTACGACCTCGATAAGGAAGAAAAGGTCACATACCGGCTGGTCACATCCGAGGAATCAGATCCGGACGCAGGCGCTATATCGACCGTTTCACCTATCGGCCAAGCCCTGATGGGCAAGGATGAGGGCGACGAGATCAAAGTAAAAACGCCGACGGGCTGGCGAAATTTTGAGATCACGCGTGTTACGACGATACATGAGCAGGAGTGAAGGAAATTAAAAATTCAAAATGCAAAATGCAAAATTTAGGAGGGCATTCCTTTTTTTGAATTTTTCATTTTGAAGGTTTCATTTAGGCACGATGCTTGAGATTGGTGCGAGCATAGGACGCGGGGCGATGCGCATTATCGATGCGATGGTGCGGGGCCTCGCCTCGCTCGGGATACCGCCGAACGTGCTTACGATCATCGGCGTGACGATCAATCTCGGCTGCGGGGTATTGTTCGGCTTCGGCGAGTTTTTCTGGGCCGGTATCGTTCTGATCGTTGCGAATCTCTTTGACATGCTCGACGGAAACGTTGCTCGATTGACGGGCCGCGTGACCAAATACGGGTCATTCCTTGATTCAACACTCGATCGCTTGTCGGACATGGCCGTATTCCTGGGGATAATAGTGTTCTATTCGCGGTCGACTCCGCAGCATTCCGAGCTAAACGTATTTCTCGCCGGCGTAGGCATGATAGCGTCGGTCCTGGTGAGCTATACGACGGCCCGAAGCGAGGGGCTGGGCGTGAAGGCAAATGTCGGCTTCCTGCAGCGGCCCGAACGCGTCGTATTGTTTATCATCGGTGCGTTGTCGACCTGGAACTGGACATCGACGAACTGGTTTGCCAATCGCATGCCGCAGGTGTTGTGGGTGCTCGCGATCGGCTCGCTGTGGACCCTGATCCAGCGAATGGTCTATATCCGCGGCAAGCTGAGGGCTATGGACTCGGATGACTGACCGGCTATCGGCATTTTGGGACTCACTCACGGTGGGCAGCGTCCTGCTCGGCGTGGGGCTGTTCCTGGTTTCGCTGACCGTGAGCTTTATCGCGATCGCGATCGTCATGGTCAAGATACCTCCGAACTATTTCAGTACGCACTATAAGCAGGATTTTCTGCCCGGCAGCCATTGGACGGTCCGCTGGGGAGCGGTGATAATCAAGAATATTTTCGGAGTATTTTTGATACTGCTTGGCATCGTGCTTTCGCTGCCCGGCATTCCGGGGCAGGGAATCTTAACGATACTCCTCGGGCTGATCATGATAGATATCCCGGGCAAGCGGCCGCTTGAGGCCAGGATCATCAAGCGCCCGACCGTATTGGCCGCGATGAATAGCCTCCGAGCGAGATACGGCAAGCCGCCGCTTCAGCTAGATTAAATGGGCATGATCGACAGGATATTCAGACGAAAGCCGGCCGACCCTAACGCCCGCCGTCGCTTTCTGCTCGAGCACGGCCGCATTACGGACGGGACGATAATCGATATCAAAACGGACGAGAACGGACAAGAGTTGGTCGTCTTTGTTTATACGCTCAACGGCGTCGATTTTGAGTCGGCGGATGCCTTGACGTTCGAACAAAGGCAGCGACCAGACGATTACGTTCCGGGAGCAAAGGTCGGGATACGGTTCGATCCGAAGAACCAGTACAATTCGATTGTGGAGTAGCGGTCAGAACCGGGAGCGGTAGCGACCGGGTTCTTACGTCGAAAGGAATGTTCTCAAAAATACTCATCGCGAACCGCGGCGAGATAGCATGCCGAGTGATCCGCGCGTGTCGCGAGATGCGGTTCGGAACTGTTGCCGTGTATTCGGACGCCGATTGTGATGCTCTGCACGTACGTATGGCGGACGAGGCGGTGCACATCGGTCCGCCGGCGTCGAGCGAGAGCTATTTGCGAGGCGACAAGATCATCGCGGCTGCGAAAGCAACAGGAGCCGAGGCGATACATCCCGGCTATGGGTTCTTGTCAGAGAATGCGGCGTTCGTGCGTGAGGTGACAGCCGCTGGATTGACATTTATCGGCCCGCCGCCTGAAGCGATGGAGGCGATGGGCGGCAAGATCTCGGCGCGAAAGATAGCGATCGACGCGGGCGTTCCGGTCGTGCCGGGCATGACCGAGCCGTTGAACTCTTATGAAGAGGCGCGCGAGACGGCCGCCTCGATGGGCTATCCGGTCATGCTAAAGGCGTCCGCCGGCGGCGGCGGTAAGGGCATGCGGTTCGTCGAGTGCGAGGCCGATCTCAAGTCCGCTCTGGCAACGGCCCAGGCCGAGGCGATGGCCGGTTTTGGCGACGATGCGGTGTATGTGGAAAAGGCCGTTGTGCGGCCGAGACATATCGAGATACAGATCTTTTCCGACACTCATGGCAATCACGTTCACCTCGGCGAGCGGGAATGTTCCATTCAGAGGCGGCATCAGAAGGTCGTTGAGGAGGCCCCGTCGCCGATCAACTCGGCGGAGCTTCGGGCCGAGATGGGAGCCTGTGCCGTTAAGGTCGCTGCGGCCGTGAACTACGTTGGAGCGGGCACCGTTGAGTTTCTCGTCTCGGACGTTGATCGCTCTTTCTATTTTCTCGAGATGAACACGCGGCTGCAGGTCGAGCATCCGGTGACGGAATTGGTTACGGGCATCGACCTCGTCCGTGAACAGATATATGTTGCGGCCGGCGAGAAATTGTCGTTTACGCAGGACGACATTTGTTTGACCGGCCACGCTATCGAGTGCCGTGTGTACGCCGAGGACCCTGAGAACAACTTCCTGCCGTCGCCCGGACGGATCACGCGTCTCAGGCTGCCGCACGGGCCGGGCGTTCGCGACGACGGCGGCGTTTACGAGGGCTCAGAGGTCTCGATTCATTATGATCCGATGATCTCAAAATTCTCGGTTCACGGCCGCGACCGGGCAGAGGCCATTGATCGAATGAGGCGTGCGCTGGCTGAGTATGAGGTTGCCGGCATCAGGACGACGCTGCCATTCTTTCGAGAGTTGATGGACGACACGGAATTTGTTGACGGCAAACTCGATACAGGTTTTATTCCGCGATTTAATGAGCGGCGAAAGAGCGGTGATGCAGGCGAGGCCGAACGTGACATTGCGATCATTGCGGCGGCCCTTACATATTCTGAGCCAAAAAAGACCGAAGCAAGTTCGTCAGATAATGGAAATTCGAGCAAATGGGGCCGTGTTGGCAGGGAAATGGCATTGGCGAATAGACTATAGTTGGTTTTTGATCATGGAAGAGCTATTAAAACAGTTGATGGGAAAGAAGATCGATGTGACCTGCGGAACGAACGCGGCGTTTAGGGGTGACGTCATTGATGTAAAGAACGGCGTGTTGTATCTGAGGGACGAAGACGAAAGGGTCGCGTATGTCGCGATCGACAAGGTCGCCGTTGTTTACGAGATCAAGGATGAGCATCATCGGCCGGGATTTATCGTTTAGTTCTGAGTTCAGGGGCAAGCTAAAGCTTGAACTCACAAAAAAAGGCCCGCTGTACGTGGACATGCGGGCCTTTCATATTGCCTAAAAAACTAATTTGATGTTTGAGCGTCTGCCTTTAGTTTGCGGAAACCAACGATACGACTCGACCAGTAACCCTTGAACGGCGAATAAGTGATCCCCTTGCTCGATGAGGCATGGTAGAAGCCGTTCTCGTCGGCGACGATGCCCATGTGGCCGAGCCCGTTGAGAAATACGAGCGTGCCAAACTTGAACCGTTCAGCCCCGTCAACCGGCTCCGACTGGGCCCACATACTGCGTGCTGAAGTTCGTGTAAAATCGATGCCTGCATCCTTGAATGCAGCCCACACAAATCCCGAACAGTCGTACCGGTTTGGTCCTGTAGCTCCATAGAGATACGGTATGCCGTAGCGGGCTTTGATAGCATTGTCCAACCGGACGCTCGTCTGCATGCCATACATGGTTTTGCCGGCGGCGACCATCGCCGCAACGCTTGTTGCCGCTGTTGATGCTGTTTTTTCAACCACCGGCTCCCATGCTGGATCGGCCGAGCGGACAACGCGGACCTCGTTCGTGAGGACCGGTCGCGACGAAACCGTCGGGCGAACGCGTTCTACGGGTTGAGCGGTCGGCTGATTGATAGGCTGGCTCGATGTCATCTTTACAACGCGATCGCGGCCTTGAGCAAAAACCGATACCGATAGAACACAGCATGCGCACAGCGCGCAGGCCGAGAGAAATAAGCTCTTCTTAGAAAATATCAAAATAAGAAACTCCAATGATTATTTGTGGGAACTGCTGAGGAGAACCGGCGGCGGGAATGCCACCTACTTATAAGAAATCCTCAACACACAAATGATTCCTGAGAAATCAGGGATCGTGATCCAAAAGCAAACTCAAATTGTCACCCTTATTTGGACCTTGTTACTAACTGTCCGTTAGTATGACCTATAAGCAATACGAATGCAACCATAGCAGGAATGGTTATGGCACTACGCAGGAAGGGGCCTGTATGGCCCCGCCGCCCGCTCTTCTCCGTATTAGTTGTCCTGTTGGATAGGACAAGAGACACGCAATGGGCGAAGGCTTCCAAGAAAAAAATGATTTACTTCCACCTTGAGGTGGAGGTTGTGCAGTTCAAAGGATACCGGCATTAACCGAATCTCGCGGATTCGGCTAAAGCCGGCGTGTTTTGGGATCGCTAACCTCCAGGTGAAGCTGGAGGCAATTCAACAAGAAATGGCGTTTTACGCCGAGAACGACGTACCGCATCCGCAGCCGCCGCTTGCGTTGGGGTTTTCGAACGTGAAGCCCGAGCCCATCACGTTTGAGGTGTAGTCTATCTGAACGCCATTCAGGTACTGAGCCGAGAACATATCGACAAAGAATTTGATCCCGTGCTGCTCGACGAGAAAATCGCCCTGTCGCGACTCTTCCTCGACGTTGAGGCTATATTGAAAGCCCGAGCAGCCGCCCGGAACGACCCGCACGCGAAGCCCCGCCGTTTCCGGCAAGTCGTCCTCGGCCTCTATAAACTTTTTGATCTCGACCGACGCTGCTTCGGTGACATTCAATTCTACGCTCGGTGCTGCAACTGCTGACATAGTATATTCCTCTCAAAAAATGGATCCGCCTGAGCGAATCCTTACTTAATTGTAAATATTACTGAGATTTGGACAGAATTACAAGCTCTGGTTTCATCGCTTCGATCGACACCTGACGGGCAACTTCCTCAGCGACCCCACGGAAAGCCGCGGCCTGCGGCGAATCAGGAAATGCCGCGACGACCGGCGTTCCTTTGTCGCCGCCTTCGCGGACTTCCATACCTAGCGGGACCTCACCGAGAAAGTGGAGGCCGTATTCGTCCGAGAGCTTCTGGCCGCCGCCTTTGCCGAATATCTCGTATTTGTTGCCGGTGTCCGGGGCGATAAAGTACGACATATTCTCGATCACGCCGAGCACCGGGACGTTGACCTGCTCGAACATCTTCACGGCGCGGCGAACGTCCGATAGCGAAACTTCCTGCGGCGTCGTCACGAGCACAGCTCCCTGAACAGGCACGAGCTGAGCGAGTGACAATTGCACATCACCCGTACCCGGCGGCATGTCAACGATCAGGTAATCGAGTTGGCCCCAATTTACGTCGGACAAAAACTGCCGGACGACGCCGTGCAGCATCGGTCCGCGAAGGATCATCGGCTTATCCTGCGGCACGAGCAGGGCCATCGAGATCATCTTGATGCCGTGTGCCTCGGCGGGCACAAGCTGGCCGTTGAATACCTGCGGCTCGACGCCGGCTGCGCCGAGCATCATCGGGACGTTTGGGCCATACACGTCCGCATCCATCAGTCCCACCTTTGCACCGTTGGCTGCGAGCGCGACCGCAAGATTTACTGCGACCGTCGATTTGCCAACGCCGCCTTTGCCGGATGAAACGGCAATGATGTTCTTAACGCCGGGGATCGCCACATTATTGGCAACGCCGCGTCCCTGCGGCACTTCGGCATCCATCGTCACGTTGACACCGGTGACGCCTTCGATGGCCGAAACGAGCTCGCGTGCCTGCGATTCCATCTCTTCCTTAACGGGGCACGCGGGCGTTGTCAGGACGATACGAAAAGACACTTCACCGCCGTCGATCTTAAGATCGCGGACAAAGCCGAGCTTTACGATGTCCTTTCGCAGGTCGGGATCGATGATCTGGGAGAGGGAATTTAGGACTGTTTCTTCGGATAATTGCATCATTACGTTAAAGTAAAGATTGTAGCAAATATGAACGATACTGCCGAAAATGCTTATTACGTCATTCGCTCAGGCGGCGTCGCGGTGCACGAGCAGGAACGTGGGCTGGTCGCGGTTTGGGGTGATGAGGCTGTTCAATTTCTCGACGGCCTGATAACGAATGATGTCAAAAAACTCGCTGACGGCGAGCAGATGCTGGCGGCGTTCCCGAATGCACAAGGACGCTTGCTGGCGGTCGTACGTGTGCTGCGACAGGGCGAAAGGTTCCTCTTTGAGACCGAAGATACGACGCGAGAGAAGCTATTCCAGAATCTTTTTCGGTTTACGTTCGCCGGCGAATTTTTTGTTGAAGACCTGTCAGATCGGTATCGGTATTTTGAGCTGTTTATTTCAGATCTGAAATTTGAAATTTCAAATGTCGAGGATCTTATACTGTTCGAGGCAAAGACTGGCCGCGGCGTTTTTGTCGAGACCGGATCGGCCGACATTTTTCGTGATGGATTGATTAGTAGCGGCGCTGTCGAGATCGGTGATGAGCTCTACGAGACTTTGCGGATCGAGAACGGCATTCCGAGATATGGCGTGGACATGGACGAAACGACGATCGTTCCGGAACTCGGAATCGACAACCTCATCTCATACAACAAGGGATGTTATATCGGGCAGGAGATAATTGCGCGGATCCACTTTCGCGGGCACGTCGCCAAACGCCTGACCGGCCTGAACCTATCGGGTGATATCGAGCCCGGGACTGAATTGCTGACCGTCGACGGTAAGAATGCGGGGCGGATCACGTCAGTCACGTTCTCGCCGAAACTCGACAGCGTGATCGCCCTTGGATTCGCGAGATATGATCAATTGGCGGCCGGGACCGAGTTGTTTGGTGGTGAGGCAGCCGCCGTCGTCGCCGATCTTCCTTTTGTCAAATAAACGAATATGGCCGAACCGGACATTGACGCGAACAAGCTCGCCTACACGATAATTCAATCGCTGCTCGAAGGGCACGAGGCGCTCGGCGATCTTCTTGTCGTGATGTCACATGCATTGGATGAGGACACGCTGAAGGCTCTGACCAACACCGGCGAGTGGCAGAAGTATCTTGAATCTAAGCGGAATATGGAAGGCATGCACGCACAGATCGAGGTGCTGACTGACTCGCTAAAAGAACTCGATAAAACTAGCTAATAGCTGACAGCTAATCGCTATTAGCTACATTCTTAAATGTACGATCTGATCATCATTGGTGCCGGGCCCGCGGGGATCGCAGCGGCGTCTGAGGCTAAGAAGGCGGGCCTTGACTACGTCGTGATCGAAAAAGGCCTGATCGGGAACACGATCTATCACTATCCGGTCGGGCTGACGGTGTTTTCGACGACGAACGAACTTGAGCTTGAGACTGGTGGGCTCGTTCCGGCGCGGGAAAAGCCGACGCGAGAGGAGCTGCTTTCGTACTACGTTCGGTTTGTTTTGGATAACGAGCTGAACGTGCAGACCGAAGAAACGGTGTTGAGCGTATCGCCATTGCTCACGCGCGGGCTTTCGCAAAGTATGTTTAGCGTTGTGACCGACAAGACCGCGTATGAGGCTTCCTCCGTTCTGTTTGCGATCGGGGCGATGGACCATCCTCGCCGGTTGAATGTTCCGGGTGAGGACTTACCGCACGTTTTTGATCATTTTAGGGAAACCTATCCGTGGGTGAAAAAGAAGGCCCTGATCGTCGGCGGCGGTAATTCGGCGGGCGAGGCTGCGCTGTTTCTGGCTCAGGAGGGAGCCGACACGATCTTGGCGATCTTTCGGGACGACTGGGAAAACACCGATCCGAAGCAGGGTTGTATCAAGTATTGGGTCAAAGAGCCGCTTGAAGAGGAGCTAAAGGAGCATTGTCTCAACCTCTTTTTTCTTGGCAAGGTGATCGAGATACGCGAGGGCGAGATCGAGCTTGAGAATGAAAAGGGCGACCGCGTGGTGTTGGAGAATGACGTCGTTTTTGTGCTGATCGGTTCAGATGCCGACCTGACGATGCTCAAGGGCCTTGGCGTTCAAACCGAAACCGGCAAGTATGGCGAGGTACCGGTCTATGATCCTGAGACGTTCGAGACCAACGTGGCGGGAATATACGTTGCGGGTCATTTTACGAACCAGCGTCACATCAAGGGAGCGATCGACGCAGGCAGGAGCGCTGTTGCCGCAATATGCCGGAATACGGCGGTGGCCGGTCAGCCAATTACGTAACCTGCGATGGCGATAAAATGGACGATGCTCCCGAGCAGGACAAAGACGTGGAATATCGCATGATGATGTTTCAGACTGTGCCAGCCGAAAAAGATCGTGCCGAGCGTATAGCTGATGCCGCCCGCGACGACAAGAACCAGCGGCACAAGTCCGAGGGCGAGATATAACGGCTGCATGGCAACGATGCCGATCCAACCCATGCTCAGATACATGATCATACCGGCAACACGGGCAGTACGGCGTCGGTAGATGACTTTCATTGCTATTCCGAGCAAGGCGAGGCACCAGAGTAAAACGAGAAGGGCCATGCCAAAGCTCTCCCTCAACACAACGAGCAGGAATGGTGTATAGCTGCCGGCAATAAGCAGGTAGATACAGCAATGATCGACGATCTGAAGTACGCTCTTGCGTTCGGGGCTAATCGTCCAATGATAGACCGTCGAAGCCGCATAGAGCACCACTAGCGACAAACCGTAAACAATACTACTCGCAATGTGCCACGCGTCACCGTGCAGGATCCCGAGCGCTGTCAGGAACACGAATCCTGCGACGCTCAGGACAAGGCCGACGCCATGGGTCAGCGTATTCGCTACTTCCTCTACACTCAATTGTCTCAGCCGGATCATCAACATAGTTTTGGTCAGGCCATCGATGCCTCAAACGATATATCCGCGTTCGTCCTGTCACGACGTGCGACGCCGGATATGTATGCGGCATCCTCTACGCGGCTCGCCACGGCCTCTGCCACGCGGCGGTCAAAGACCGACGGGATGATATAGTCCGGATGAAGCTCCTCGTCAGAGATCGTTTCCGCGATCGCATTGGCCGCGGCGAGCTTCATCGGGCCGTTGATCTGTGCCGCCCGGCAATTCAGTGCTCCGCGAAAGATGCCCGGGAAACACAAGACATTATTGATCTGATTAGGATAATCGCTGCGGCCCGTGGCCATTACGGCGACGTGGCCTTCGGCATCCTCGGGCATGATCTCGGGCACAGGATTGGCCATCGCAAAGACGATCGGGTCCTTTGCCATCGTGTCCAGGTCGGCGGGTGTCAGCAGCCCGGGGGCCGACAGGCCGAAGAACACATCAGCACCTTTGATGACCTCGTGGACAGTGCCCTGCTCCTTGTCAGGGTTGGTGTTGCGGGCATACCAATCTTTGACCCAATTCATATTCTCTTTGCGGCCGTCGTAAATGGCTCCCGTCGTATCACAGCCGATAATGTTCTTGACGCCGGCGGCCATGACGATCTTTGAGCATGCGACGCCCGCAGCACCGATGCCGTTGACGACGACCTTTACGTCATCCATCCGTTTGCCGACGATCTTTAGTGCGTTGATCAATGCGGCAAGGACGACCACGGCAGTGCCGTGCTGGTCGTCGTGAAAGACCGGAATATTGAGTTCTTCCTTGAGTCGCTCTTCGATCTCGAAGCACCTCGGTGCTGATATGTCCTCGAGATTGATCCCGCCAAAGGCCACGGAAATATTGCGGATCGTCTGAACGATCTCGTGCGGATCTTTTGTATTGAGACAGATCGGGAACGCATCGACGCCGCCGAATTCCTTGAAGAGCTGGCACTTACCCTCCATTACAGGCATGGCCGCGGCCGGGCCGATATCGCCAAGCCCGAGCACAGCCGTTCCGTCCGAGACGACCGCGACCGTGTTCTTCTTGATCGTAAGATTAAAGCGCTTTTCGCGGTCCTTGTGTATCGCCTCGCATATTCTTGCGACGCCCGGCGTATATGCCATTGACAGGTCGCTGCGTGTCTTTAGCGGCATCTTTGAGACGATCTCGATCTTACCGCCGAGGTGCATGAGAAATGTGCGGTCCGAGACGTTGACAACCTCAACGCCGTCGATATCCTCGATCGCCGAAACTATCTCTTTGTCATGGGTTTCGCTGGCCGCGTTCACGGTGATATCGCGGATCAGAAAATCCTTGCCGACGCTGACAATATCGATGCCCTCGATGTCGCCTCCTGCGTTTCCGATGGCAGTCGTGATCTCGCCGAGCTTGCCGGGCTGGTTTTCGATGCGAACGCGTAATGTGAGGCTATAGCTCGCGTTCGGTGTTGGAGTATTGGGCATAAAGCAAAGGAAAGTATGACGAAAAAGGATGTTCGGGGCAAACGAATGCGAAGCATGCGGCCGTGACTACGATATCTATCGCAGAAAAAGACGGATTTATCGATGTCACAGGAAAGGACAATTCATCCCTCTTTGCTGCAGCGGAATCATCGAGGAGACGGCCGGGGCGGGACGTTTGTCGATTGCTACGGCAGCGGTGTCAACCATGTCACCGACAACCGGTTTGTGTACTGGGGCCGCATGAAGCTGATAGAGGAGGGTACCGCAATCGATGAGATCTGGGAGACGCGGCAGTTTAGCGGCGGCGTGGTCAAAAAGATCACGGGCGACCCGATCTAAAGAAGGAAGAAACCGTAACCAAGCCTTTAGAGGCGGGAGGCACCGCTTGTGCGAGCGGTGCCTTATGATCCTTGACGATCGGTTTTACGGTTTTGCCAGGTAGGGAGCTTAATGAATGTTCGGTGCAGTTGACGGATCGCCTATCTCGTCGGCGAGCAGATCGACTATCGAATGATCGGGATCTGCCAACGGAGAAGCCCCGTAGTAAATATCCACCACGGCCTCGGTAAACGTGGAGAACTCTTCGCGAGAGAAGTTTAGAACCATCCCGCGTACGGCCATGTGAACAGAATTGCAGCCGCCACACGGCCACAGCTTGACCTCGGCCATTTCTCTGATCGGCTTTGCCGTGCGAACTATGTGCATCGAGTCTGCTCCTTTCATATCAATTAATATTGAAAACGACATTCAATATCAAGATATAGATTCAAAACCGCCGTGTCAAGCCCACGCAGATGCTCTGTGATTATCTTCCGCCGAAATTAGCTGGGCGTTTTTCGAAGAATGCTGCGATGCCCTCTTTGAAGTCGGCCGACTTGCCCGACTCGATCTGGCACTGATGCTCGAGCGCGAGCTGAGCGGCGAGGTCGTTTGAGAATGTGGCGTTCAACATTTGCTTGATACGGCCGAGGGAGCCGGTTGGGCCTGCGGCGAGCTTTGACGCCATTGATCGAGCTTCGTCAAGCAGGGATGCGGCAGGGACAGCCTTATTGATCATGCCAATTGCGACAGCTCGTTCGGCTGTGACGGCATCGCCCGTCATGAGGAGTTCGGCCGCTATCTTTTCTCCCACGGCTCGCGGGAGGAAGAATGTCCCGCCGCAATCCGGCGAGAGGCCGATGCGGACAAATGCTTCACGGAACGATGCGTCATCTGCAGCGATGACGATATCGCATGCAAGCGCAAAATTGACACCGGCGCCGGCGCAGACGCCGTTGACGGCCGCGATGAACGGGACGGCTGTTTCTCGGATCAGTTGAATGACGCCGTGGAGGGCGCCGAGCGGTTCCTCAAGAAACGCCTCGATGCGGCCTTCTTTTTCCCACAGGGACTGCATTTCACGCAGGTCGCCGCCGGAACAGAAGGCACGGCCGCTGCCGGAAAAGATCACGGCCCTTGCGCCATCAAGTATCACCTGCCGAAACGCTCGGTCGAGGTCCGCGGTCAGCTGCTGCGACAGCGCATTCAGGGCGTCGGCCCGGTTCATCGTAACGGTCGCCACAGAACCGTCGAATTCGTAAAGGACTGTTTCGAGGTTCATATCAGGCGTTTCTCGCGCGCGAGCGACTGGATTCGTAGCAATCCTTGCAAAGGACAGATCGGCCGGTCTTTGGCTGGAAGGGCACGGTGTCGTGCTTGCCGCAATGGTCGCAGACGATCTCGTAACGTTTTGGTGCGTCCTCGCGCAACGCGGCTTTTTTTGAACGGCACCGCGGGCAACGCTGCGGCTGCATCATGTTGCGCTGGTAGTAGATCTCCTGGTCCTTTTCGCTAAAAATGAAGATCTCTTTGCACTGAACGCACGGTATCTCGATGTCCGGCATCGCATTTACCTCCTGGCTACAATCTTGTGATGGCGAATTTTATCACAGCTCCGGCTATCGACTTAACTCGGCAACATGGTTTCTCACGGTCTGGCCGAGCATCTCCAGGTTATAACCACCTTCCAGACACGAGATGATGCGTCCCGAGCACGTCTCAGATGCCCATTCCTTGAGCGTCGCGGTCATCGAAACAAAATCTTCATCCTCGAGCCGAAGTTGCCCGAGCGGATCCGTGAGATGAGCGTCAAAACCTGCTGAGATCATTATCAGGTCCGGTTTGAACTCTTTGCCGATATCCCAGACCGCCGCCTCGAACATTCGCTTTTGCTCATCGGAGCGTGTTTCGGCCCGGACTGGCACATTCATCGTCGTCCCAAGCCCTCGTCCGTGGCCTGTCTCGCCCCGGCTGCCGGTTCCCGGATACCACGGATACTGATGCATCGAGAAAAAGAAAACCGTGGCGTCGTTGTAAAAAATGCCCTGCGTGCCGTTTCCGTGATGGACGTCCCAATCGATGATCGCGACGCGGTCGATCTCTTTGTATTGGTTTTGAGCGTATTTGGCGGCGATGGCGACATTATTGAACAAGCAAAATCCCATCGCGCGTTCTGCCGTCGCATGATGGCCCGGCGGGCGAACGACAACGAACGCATTCTCTGCCTCGCACTGCATCACGGCATCGACGCCCGCAATCGCTCCGCCGGCAGCAAACAACGAGGCGTCGAAGGATTCCGGCGAGATCGTCGTGTCGGCGTCCAAACGGTCGTAACCGTTCTCAAAGGCGCTTTCGACACGCTTGAAGTGCTGCGGCGTATGGGCCGCCTGGATGACACCTTTTGACGCCTTTTCCGGCGTGATCTCGTTCAGGTTTGGCCAGAGCTGTCCATCCTCTCGGAGAGCATCCATCACGGCCGTGTACCGTTGCGGCGTTTCGGGATGTCCGACGCCGGTGTCGTGCTTTTCGTAGATCGCGTGATGAATGAGGGCCGTGCGCATGAGTATCAAATATAGCCGCTTTCGTGCAATAGTTCGCCACGAGCAAAACGGTCGAATCCGAGGCTCGAAACATCCATGAAACCTGCCTCGCCGTCGAGAATGCTCTCGGCCAAGGCCCTTCCCGTCGCGGGCGAGTGCATTACGCCGTGGCCGGAAAAGCCGCACGCGAGATAGAGGCCGTCAACTTCACATGCACCCAATATCGGATGATGATCGGGAGTGTTCTCGTAAAGCCCGGCACGGCACTTCTCATATACGATGCGCGCGCCGTTCAGGAACGGGGCACGGTGCGCGGCGCGTTCGCCGATCTTGTCGAGATACGTTTCGTCGAATTCGGTGGAGAAGCACGGCGGCTCGTCGGGATCGGGCCAGGCGAAGAGCACGGCGTTCCGGTCCTGTGCCTGTCCTGCGCCGTGATGGAAATCTTTGGCCGGGCGAAAATGGAAGCCGTCCTTCATATCGATGACCATCGGCGTTTCGGCCGGCAGCGGCTGCGGAGCCTCGGCCCACACGATCTGTCGCCGCTGCGGCGTGACCGGCAGGTCGATGTCGGCTGTAGCGGCAAGCCGAGTCGACCACGCTCCGGCGCAGATCACGGCCTTCTCACATTCAATGCGGCCGTCTTTCGTCTTAATTCCGGTGACGCGGCCGTCCTCTACGAGGATCTTTTCCGCCTCGATACCTGTCAGCACGCGCGTACCGCGTTGAGATGCCCCGACGATAAAACCTTCGAGCACGGCCAGCGGATTGATAAAGCCGTCCCGCGGCCCGAACGCACCGCCGACGATATCATCGACGTTCAGGCCCGGCACCATCGCTACGATCTCGTTCTGCGTTACGAGATGGACGTTGTCATAGCCTAGCTGTTGCTGACGCCTGATCGTGCGGTCAAGGTACTCGAGATGCACTGAGCTCGTGGCCAGGAAAAGATAGCCCTTTGGCTCATATTCGACCGGTTGGTCCCAATTTCGAAAGAAGTCGATCGAATACAAGGACATCCGGATATTGATGTCGGTTTCAAATTGAGCACGCACGCCGCCGGTGGCTTTCCCGGTCGAACCTTCGCCCAACGACGGCGCACGGTCAAGCACGACAATGTCGCGAACGCAGCGCTCCGCAAGATGCCATGCGACGCTCGCACCGATCACGCCGCCGCCGATGATGACGACCTCAGGCATCTACTTTGCGAAGACCTGCGACATATCGGCGAAGGCCTTGAACTCCAAAGCGTTGCCGCTCGGATCAAGGAAGAACATTGTCGCCTGCTCGCCGACCTCGCCGTGAAATCTAACCTTTGGCTCGATTATGAACTCGATGTCGGCCGCGCGGAGTCGGCCCGCCAACGTTTCCCAATCATCCATCGACAGGATCACGCCAAAATGCGGCACGGGCACGTCATCGGCATCGACTGGATTGTGCATCCGCACACCGGCGGCTTCGGGCGCGAGGTGCGTAACTATCTGATGGCCGTAGAGGTTGAAGTCGATCCAACGCTCGGAACTGCGACCCTCTTCGCAGCCGAGCACTCCGCAGTAAAAGCCGCGCGCCTCGTCCAGGTCATGGACGGGAAATGCGAGATGGAATGGATGCATAGGCCTTATGATAACCTCTTTGTCTAATGCTCGACACCGTCGAAAATTTTCTTACCGCATTTGCCGCGAGCCTGGCTGACGGGACGTTTGTCAAGGTGACGCTAGGCAATTATAGGGGCGCGGAGGAGCACCTGCAAAAGCTCAACATTCGCCTGATCGAAACGAAAAAGGGCCGTCGATTGTTCTTTTTGTACAAGTACGACACTCGCGACACCGCCAAGAACTATGACTTCGACGAAGGACAGCAACTAATAGCAAAATGCCTTGACGGCGAGTTCTTTAGCGGCCATCTGTTCACAAGCACAGCCGATCATCAGCTTGAGATCGGTAAGAAGGGGCGTTCGCGGCTAAATATTGCGAAACCGACGTTTATGGCTGCTCCCATGTTGGCGCATGACCGGAAAAAGACCGAGTTCGTCGATCGTCGGGCTCATTATCTGCGATCCCTCGGTATCACGACCGACCGCGGCGACATTCGCGACAAGCAGCAGGACAAATGGCGGCAGATCAACAAGTTCGTCGAAACCTTGGCACATCTGCTCGATAAGTCGCGTTTGAAAGGTCGTCCGAGTTTGCGTCTGGTGGATATGGGCTCGGGCAAGGGTTACCTGACTTTTGCCGCGTACGATTATTTCGCGAATGTTCGGGGGCTTGACGTGTCGATGGCAGGCGTCGATACGCGTTCAGAGCTTGTCTCGCTCTGCAACGACATTGCGGTCGCGAGCGAATTTGACGGCCTTCGATTCGTTGAGGGAAGCATCGACAGCTTCTCGCCCGACGACGTCGACATCCTGATCGCCCTTCACGCCTGCAATACTGCGACTGACGACGCTATCTACAAAGGCATTCGCTCTGAAGCCGAACTGATCGTCGTTGCCCCGTGCTGTCACCAGGAACTGCGTCCACAGATCACGCCGCCCGAGATGTTCCGTGACGTGCTCAAGCACGGCGTGATGCTTGAACGCGTTGCCGAAACGGTGACCGACGGATTACGCTCACTGCTGCTCGAACGAAGCGGCTATTCGACCAGACTCTTCGAATTTGTGGCCGCCGAGCACACGCCGAAAAACAACATGCTCGTCGGTACAAAACTCGACCGTCTGGCCGATCCGCGTCGTTTTGATGAACAGATTACAGCGATCAAGGAACTCTACGGGATAACCGGACAACGTCTGGAGACGCTTCTTGCTTGACCTTCAGGGCCATCGGACGTAATATTATCGTTTGCGCCGAGCGGCGCGAAGGTGAGGTTATGAAACAGGAAATTCATCCGAATTACACCGACATCACGGTGACGTGTGCGTGCGGACACAGTTTTAATACGCGCTCGACGATGGGCGAGGAACTCCATATCGAAATTTGTTCCGAGTGCCATCCGTTCTTTACGGGCAAGCAGAAGCTGGTCGATACGGCGGGACGCGTCGATCGGTTTAACAAGCGTTATCAACGTGGCGGTGCAGCAGCCGCGAAATGATGTTCCAGGCTAACTACCGGTATTAGCTTTCTAGAATCCGACGCCGACCTTTGGCCGATCGATCGAGGTGTGCAAACGCCCGCGATAGGTGAAAAAAGGTCGGCGTTAGTCGTTTTTGCATCTAACATCCTTGGGGCATGAGGCCGAACGGAAACATGAAGAATATGTCGCGAAAACTGAGATTCCTGCACACCGTATTTGCAATGGAGCGTGACCTGATCGTCGGCGGCCAGGCCGTGATGGAGGGCGTCATGATGCGGACTCCGACGGCATACGCCATCGCATGCCGCCGTCAGGACGGCTCGATCGTCACGACGGCCGAGACGCTGCCGAAGTGGAGCGATAAATACAAGTGGCTCAACACGCCCGTGCTTCGCGGCGGTGCGACGCTGATCCAGTCGATGGCTTTAGGCGTAAAGGCGTTGAACTTCTCGGCCCGTATCTACGAAGAAGATGCCGCTGCGGCCGAGGCGGCGGAGAAGGCAAAAGTTGTCGAAACGCAGGCTGTGCTTGCGACGGGCACTACGGACGAGGATTTCACGAAGGCTCCTGTAAAGGTCGTGATGCCGGAGAAGGCCGAAACCGGCAAGGCCAAGAAAGTGGGCCAGTCGGCGAGCGCTGTTGGATCGATCGTTTTTGCGTTGGGATTCAATATTTTGCTTTTTATCGTGGCTCCGTTGGTGCTGACGAATCTGCTCTTTATCTGGATGGGCTGGGCGCCGTCGCCTGAGATCGGGGCCGGCGCGGGCTGGTTCGAAATGGTCAAGGCATATGTATGGAAGATCAAGCTTGATTCGTTCGGCACTTGGGTGGCGTTCAATCTCATCGACGGCCTAATCAGGATGGCGTTTTTCATCTTTATGATCTATTCGATGTCGTGGATCAAGGATATTCGCCGTGTCTTTGAGTATCACGGCGCGGAACACAAGACGGTATTTACCTGGGAAAAAGGCCTCGAACTGACGCCGGCTAATGCGACCGGCCAGCGCCGCCAGCATCCACGATGCGGCACGTCGTTCCTGATGGTCGTGATGCTGATCGCGATCGTGTTGTTCTCGGTGATCAATTTTGAGGCGATGTGGCTGAACCTCGTCGTTCGTATCGCGCTGATGCCGCTGGTCGCGGGCCTTGCGTATGAGGTGATCCGTTACGCGGCAAAGAAGGAGTCCGGAGCGATATTCAAATTGATGACGCGTCCCGGGATCTGGCTGCAAAACATAACGACGCAGGAACCTGACGAACAGCAGCTTGAGGTCGCGATCAGGGCGCTTGATGAGTCGCTCAAATTGGAACCCGCGACTTAAGACGTTTGCCCACGAAAGACACGAAGGGCACTAAATAGGCTTCCTTTTTGTGTTTTTTGTGTATTTCGTGGGCTGAATTTTATGCTGGAAAAGTTGGCACAAATTGAGAAGACCTACGAGGAACTGACCGAACAGATCTCGAGCCCTGAGATCATGTCGGATATGAAGGCGTATGCCAAGGCGATGAAGCAGCATCGTTCCCTTGGCGAGATCGTCGAGAAGTATCGTGAGGTCAAGAAGATGCAGGAAGACCTGACCGGTGCCCGCGACCTGCTTGCGCTTGCGGATGACGACGACATGCGTGAGATGGCAAACCTCGAGATCGCCGAGATCGAGGAAAAACTACCTGTTGCCGAAGAGGAG
The DNA here is from genome assembly GCA_016715795.1 of Chloracidobacterium sp. NCBI lineage: Bacteria > Pseudomonadati > Acidobacteriota > Blastocatellia > Chloracidobacteriales > Chloracidobacteriaceae > Chloracidobacterium > Chloracidobacterium sp. The sequence goes on along the minus strand of JADJXP010000002.1, from coordinate 1,790,788 downwards.
CTAAAGGTCCTGCTCCTGCCAAAAGATCCTAACGACGAGAAGAACGTCATCCTCGAGATCCGTGCCGGAACCGGCGGCGACGAGGCGACACTGTTCGCCGGCGACATCCTGCGAATGTATGCCCGATACGCCGAACGCCAGGGCTGGAAGATGGAGATAATGGACGCCTCTGACACGGGCGTCGGCGGAGTCAAAGAGGTGACCGCGATGATCGAGGGCGATAACGTTTACTCGAAGATGCGCTTCGAGAGCGGTGTCCATCGCGTCCAGCGTGTGCCGCAGACGGAATCGAGCGGGCGAATTCATACATCCGCGATCACCGTTGCCGTGCTGCCCGAGGCCGAGGAAGTTGACGTGCAGATCGATCAGAACGACCTCAGGATCGACACATTCTGCTCGTCGGGGCCCGGCGGGCAATCGGTAAACACGACATATTCGGCGGTGCGCATCACGCACCTACCGACAAACACGGTCGTCTCGATGCAGGACGAAAAATCGCAGATCAAGAACCGCGAAAAAGCGATGCGCGTTCTGCGTGCCAGATTGCAGGAGATCGAGGAGCAAAAACAGCACGACGCGCAGGCCAGCGAGCGAAAATCAATGGTCGGCTCGGGCGACCGATCAGAGAAGATCAGGACGTATAATTTCAAAGAGAACCGTGTCACCGACCACCGCATCGGCATGACGGTCCACCAACTCGACCTCGTGCTCGACGGCCAGTTGGACGAGTTCATCGAAACGCTCAGAACGTACTATCAAACTGAGAAACTAAAGGGCGAAGCGGTCACTGCATAATGGTCTGTTGTATACTTCGTAGAGCGAGAATCTGAATGAATAACCGCGATGAAATACTTCGGCTTTTAGAGATGCACCGTGAGCCGATCAAGAGATTTGGAGTCAGGGAGATCGGCGTTTTTGGCTCGTTTGCCCGTGGAGACCAGGAGGCAACTAGTGACGTGGATGTATTGGTTGAGCTGGCCCCAGGTCACGAGACATTTCGCGACTATATGGACCTACTTTTTTACCTTGAGGACATCTTCGGGCGAAAGGTCGATCTTGTGATGAGGGACACCGTTAAGCCCATTATCCGCAATCGAGTCCTGAGCGAAACGGTTTATGCCTCGGGATATTAGCCTTTATCTCGCCGACATCATCGAATGCTGTGACCGCATCGCCGAGTACACGGGCGGACACACGCTCGCCTCGTTCTCGCAAGATCACAAGACAATCGATGCGGTAGCTCGTAATTTCGAGATCATGGGCGAGGCCGTTAAGAACGTTCCGACCGAGATTCTCGAAGCGCAGCCAGAGGTCCATTGGTCTGGGGTTGCCAGTTTTCGGGACGTAATCGCCCACCAGTACTTCAGAATCAAATTAACGGTGGTTTGGGACATTGTTGAGAATGAGTTGGACGGTATTCGTTCCGCCGCTTCAGTCTTGTATCACTTGCTACCTGCTACAGACGATTAAGCATGCCTCACCCCACTCGCCTATATCTGATCCGGCATGGCCAGTCGGCGGGGAACGCCGCGGGGCGTTTTGGCGGACATGGGCCGACGCCGCTGTCGCCGCTGGGTGAGAAACAGGCCGAGGCGACCGCGGCGCTGCTGGCAAAAGAGGGCATCAACGTCATCTATTCGAGCGACCTCCTGCGTGCGGTCCAGTCTGCTGAGTGCCTTGGGCGGGCCGTCGGACTGCAGATCCATGTATCAGATGCCTTCCGAGAGCGTCACGTAGGCGTGCTCGAAGGGCTGACCTTCGACGAGTCTCGCGAACGTCATCCCAAGGACTACTACGCGCTTGTCAACCGCAACATCAACCACGTCATATCGGGCGGCGAGAGCTATCGCCATCTGCTCCGGCGAATAACAACAAAGCTTCACCATGTACTACGCGACCATCAAGGTGAGCGGATTGCGATCTATTCGCACACAGGGGCCATTTGCTTTATGACGCTGCACCTGATGGGTGCGATCCACCGAGACACAAAGCAAACGCCGTGGCTGGTCACATCAAATTGCGGCATCAATCGCTTCGAGATTCGCACCCGTCGAAATATCCGCGTTCAGGCCCTAAATGACACGCGTCACTTGACCTCCGTAACGGGCAACGACGCCTTCGCCGCGCGCTGAGCCTCGTTTGGTCGTGTTCAGGTTTCTGGAACACTATTCAGAAATTTGGACGAATTTCGACTGCTTCGGGCCGGGGAGTCTCATAACCGCTGTATTTACTTGTTCGAGCACGTATGTTATCCTCGGCATACTAATTGCGTTTTCAGTTTAAGTATCACTGTATCCGGACCTTTCCATAAGGTCATGCTGCAAGGATCAGCAAACGGAATGAGCCGGAACACCAGAATTCGGAGGAATTAGATGAAAAGGGATTTGCGTATTATTTTGTTGTCGGTCATTGCCGTCATGATGGCGGTCGTTGCGGCGTCTGCACAAGAGACGACCGGAACTCTTGAGATCAGGGTCAAAGACGCGACAGGGGCCGTCGTTCCCAATGTCTCGATCAGGATCACAAGCACGTCAGGGAGTTTTCGTAGAACAGGGACTACTGACGATTCCGGCTATCTTCGTGTCGTTCAAGTTCCGCCCGGGCAATACACCGTTTCCGCCGATGCGACTGCGGGCTTTGCGGAGAAGAGAATCGAACAGATTACCGTGGCTCTTGGCCAGGTAACACCAGTCAACCTTGAAATGGCGGTGGGAACAGTAAGCGCAGACGTCACTGTCACGGCCGACAGCATGACTGGAATAGACATAACGGGTAATAATAATGAGGCGACTTTTACATCTGAGGTTGCAGAGCTTTTGCCTAAGGGCTTGAATTTTTCGTCGATCGTCAAGTTTGCTCCGGCAGCCAACACTAATGCGGGCCGTACGGGCCAATACCAGATCGATGGGGCGAGCGCATCAGAGAATGTGTTTGTGATCGATGGGCAGGAGGTTTCGGATGTTTTGAATGGGGCGTTGCTTATCAACAGCACTCTCCCATTCTCACTTGTCGAAGCAACTCAGATCAAGTCGAGCGGATATGAGGCAGAATTTGGCGGAGCCACGGGCGGCGTCATTAACGTGGTAACGAAGAGTGGCGGTAACGACTTCCATGGAGAAGTCGGCGTTACCCTTAGATCGTCTCGGTTTGAACCTACACCACGGTCTACATTGCTTTTCCCAAATTCACTCGAATATTATCCCTCGCGACGATCGCCGTCGAATGAGACCAACCCAACGTTTACCGCGCTTGGTCCTATTTGGAAGAACAAGGTATGGTTCTCGATCGGATATGCACCTCAAATCGTGACCTCGAATCGTGAATTGGTCTTTCGCGACAGGGATACGCGCGAACTGGTCGGGATGAGCGAGCATTATCGTTTTAAGCAAACGAATGAAAAGATGTTTTTGCGGTTGGACGGCCAACCTTTCAATAAACTCCACCTTACGGGTACCTTTCAGTTGAATCCGGTGCATTACCTTGGTGGCATACCGGGATATGCCTCAGAATTATTGACGGGTACTGGCTCGCCGCCCGTGTATAGTCTGCCATGCCAGGCCGGAAATCCGAACCTGTGCGGTGCAGATTACACAAATCAGACGGGCGGTCGGCTGAACTCGCTCAATGCCATGGTGAGCGGTTCCTATTTGATCGGCAGCAACCTCGTGGTTTCAGCGCGAAAGAGCCATTACTACTTCAATGACCGATTCGGGACATATGGCCTTGGCAATGCGACGACCCCTCGCATCTTTTGCGACCGGTCTGTGGGGTTCCCTGCACCTCCTCCTTTCCCAGCTAACTTCGGATGCAGCGCCGGCGGCGGTAATAATGTCGGAGCTGCGGCGTCGTCAAGTTACGATATGAACATTAGGGACCAACTCGATGGTGACGTCACCTATAGCTTTGGTCTCGCAGGCCGTCATGAGTTGAAGGGAGGCTTTCAGAACAACAAAACGAGAAATAACGTACTCCAGGAGAACAATGACATTATTAATCTCAAGTGGGGCACACTTCGCGTCCCCCAGGTTCCGGGGGGAACGGAGACGTGGCTGACCTCCCAAACCGGCGTTACTATGCCGGCGGCTCCCGGGGCAACGGGTTTCGGCAAGCTCACTTATTATGCAGTTGATGCTGATTCGTTGGGTGTCAATCGGGCGATCTATGTCCAGGACAAGTGGCAGCCGGTTTCGCGGCTAACCCTGAATTTAGGGCTACGCGGTGAGAGGGAGTTTGTTCCGGCCTTCTACGAGGGAATCCGGGGAATAGACTTCAACTGGAGTTCAAAACTTGCTCCGAGACTGGGAGCGGCATTTGACGTTACCGGTGATGGCAAGACAAAGGTCTCGGGCTTCTACGGTTTGTTCTACGACAGGTTTAAACTGACGATGTCCCGGCGAACCTTCGGCGGAGAGTCGTATCACTTCCTCTATTTTGACCTCTTCCCAACTGATACTTTAGCAACGCTAAATCGCGCTTCGATCACAGGTGGGATGGACTTTATTCGCGGCAGTTCGTGTAGTGCGAACACAGGCCCGATCCCGGGTTACGGACGCGTTCGATGTGATCAGGACACGAGTGATGACAACGCTGCCGACCCTAATATCGACCCGAATTTGAAACCATTCCAGCAGCGCGAGGTTACATTCTCGATCCAGCGACAGTTGAGTAAGAATTACTTGTTCACAGCTCGTTACTCTCGAAAGCAAGTTTTGCATGCGGTCGAAGATCTGGCATTTCCGGATCCCGATGATCCCGGTGCGACTGCTTGCTGCAACTATTGGGTCACGGGGAATCCCGGAGAGGGCCGGGCTAAAGAGGTCGCTGATTACTTCGGTTTTACTTCTCCAAAGGCCCAGCGGCAATACGACGCCTTGGAACTCCGGCTAGATAGACGGTATGAAGATGACTACTTTTTTAGTGCAAACTATACGTGGAGCCGTCTTTATGGAAACTATAGTGGCTCGGCCAGCACCGATGAGGAAGGCCGCTTGGAGCCAAATATCGAGCGATACTTTGATTCGCCCGGTTCAGGGTTTCGTATTACCGGCGGTCCGGACAATGGCCGGTTAGCGACTGACGTTCCGCACATGCTTAAAGTCTATGGCACTTACACGCTGAATTGGGACAAAATTGGTCTGTGGAAGTCGAACTCTACTGATTTTCAGATGTTCTATACAGCCGCCAGCGGAACCGTTCTCACATCGTTTGCGCAGCTTGATACCGTGGAACAGACGGTCTTGTATGGCCGTGGTGATCTTGGAAGGACGCCTACGTTCTCACAGACGGACTTTGCGATTCGCCATTCGATCAAATTCGGCAAGGATGGGCGGTTTAATCTGAAATTTGACGCTGACGTGATCAACTTGTTTAATCAGAGCGTCGTGCTCAGCACTGGACGAAGCAATCTTGCTCCGCTTTACCAGAGAGGTAATATGATCAGTCCCCAGAGCTTTGGGGCGTTGACGCCAAGCCTTGGATTGCTTACGCAGGCTCAGTACAATACATGTCAGGTCTGCTGCCGATTTCAGACCCTGCTGGGGCATCGCCTATCGCACTCTACAGGCCAATGGAGCACCTGGAATAATCAGTGCCGTAGCCCCTGGCGGCTCAGCACCCCGGAACCCTTACTATAATATTCCGGGGACGTTCCAGCCGAAACGGACTATTCGCTACGGTGTGAGGTTCTTCTTTTAACCTTTAGGCGATGGGTCTCGAAAAGGCCGTCCTCCGGGGACGGCCTTTTTGCGTTTCCGAACTGTAAGAAGTAAGTTCGACGGCTACTTTTTCGCTTTCGACCTTTCCTCAAACGTCACAATAAGTTGTCGGATCTTAGTTGCGTCGCGAGCGTCCGGCTGGGCTTTGAGAAACAATTTAAGTTCCCGTGCCGCATCCGCGAACCGACTCATGTCGTTTCCATACAACAGAGCAAGTTCCCAGTGTACGCGCGGCGTACTGCCAAAGAGGTCTTTCGCTTTTACCAATCGGCGCTCTGCTTCCTCAAACCGCTTGGCATGACGAAGCAGGACGGCATAGAGCAAGGCGGCGTCAAAAAAAAGTGCGTTTGCGTCGCTTGCCTGCTTCGCTGCCGCTAATGCCTCAGGATACCGCTCCATCGAATAAAGCGAATATGCTAATCCATACCAACTTCGAAAAGATCGCGGGTTGACCTCAACAGCTACTTTGAAGAGGATCTCGGCGGCGCGAAATGTCTCCGGTCGCCCCATCTGTACATATTCGCCGGCGAGTAGCTCTAGTGCAGAAAAATACTTAGGGAAAAGACTGATCGCTGCACGAAGGTGCTCCAGGGCCGCTTTTGTGTTCTTGTGTTTAAGTTCGTCAACAGCTTTCTCATATAGCGCTTCGGCGTCTTTGGGCACGTCCTGCAGAAAAACCGCTGCCGCCGCCGGATCGGCTCCCTTGCGCAGCCTCAAATATACGTCCTGCTGATATGTCGAATAGCCGCCAGTTCCTGAAAGAGTGAATGCATTCCTGATCTCGATAGAAACTTCCTGCTCCTGATAGGCAGTAAGAAATGGCCTGACCCGGATCGTGATATTGCCCGTGCCCACTCCGGAAAAGGTATAGCTTCCTAACCCGTCGGTGCGGGTTTGGCCTACGGTTCGGTATAGATCATCGAGTAGTTCAACATAGATATCGGACAAGGGACGGCGATCAAGGCCATAGACCACGCCGAAGACGGTATTCCCATTCTGAGCAGATACCAAAATCCGGCTGCCGGACAAAATGATCGCCGAGATCAGGACGCAGAAACATGCAGAGACTAACGCATGATGTCGCATATTGTTTAGAGTAGCCCGAAACGTGAAATGTTGCACTGCGCCAATTTCTAACGGGTGACATGGCAAAGCCCGTTCAATAGCGGTTTGTTATAATTTGAACGGGAGAGCATATCGCCAATAGCATGATTCGCGGATCAATTCGCGGCCTTAAGCACAACCAGCTTCGACGTATTGAGCGGCTCGGCACGAGGCGGGTGGCGTCGGATGAGATCGTTTCGGCGGAGCTGGCGCGGCAGATGGCGGAGGTGTCGCATGAGACGGGGCGTCAGGTCGGGGTGCTGCTCAATCGCAAGGGGCAAGTCGAGTATGTGATGGTCGGCACGGCGAAGCAGATCGAGATGCCGGATTTTGGCCGCGCACGCGTGTCAGAGGACAGGTTTCGCGGGCTTCGGTGTGTTCACACTCATCTGCTTGGAGAAGGGCTTACGCAGGACGACCTTACTGACCTCGCCCTGCTCCGGCTTGATCTGATGTCGATAATTCAGGTTGACCGGCGGACCGGACTGCCCGGGCTGGTCCACTCGGCGCACCTTGTCCCTTCGGATGCGGCCGATCTGGCCGACAACGGGCATTCGCTCCCCTACGCCTTTCTCGAACCTGCTATTCCGTCACAGCTTGATGTAAATGTTTCGGAGCTTATCGAATCGCTCGAGGACGAGATGGCGCGTGTTCGGATGACGGCTCGAACGCGTCATGCGGGACGTGATCGAGCGATCCTGGTCGGGGTTACGACCGGCGATACGGAGCGGGAAGAAGAATCGCTTGCCGAACTTCGTGAGCTGGCAGAATCGGCGGATGTCGTCGTCCTCGATACGGTCATTCAGCGGCGGCCGCAGATCGATTCGAAAACTGTATTGGGTAGGGGCAAGCTTGACGACCTGCTTATCCGGTCGATGCGGCTGGGGGCTGATCTCCTGGTATTCGACACAGCCTTGACGCCGGCGCAGGTCCGATCGCTGAGCGAGGCCACCGATCTGAAGGTCATCGACCGTCCGCAGCTCATTCTCGACATTTTTGCGCAACGGGCGCAGTCGCGCGAGGGAAAGCTGCAGGTCGAGCTCGCTCAACTAAAATACCTGCTGCCAAGACTCGTTCTTGGCCAGAATTCGGCATTCTCACGCCTTGCCGGCGGCATTGGCGGTCGCGGGCCGGGCGAAACAAAGCTCGAGACCGACCGCCGCCGCGTGCGCGACCGCATCTCGCAGCTCGAGCGGCAGGTCGATAAGCTAGGGCACCAACGACAGGAACGGCGTAAGACGCGAGTTCAAAAACACCTGCCGATCATCTCGCTTGTCGGCTATACTAACGCGGGAAAATCTACGCTGCTCAATGCACTGACGCAGAGTGACGTTTACGCCGAGCGAAAGATGTTCGCCACCCTCGACCCTACATCGCGGCGGCTGAGGCTGCCATATGATCAGGAGGTCATTATCAACGACACGGTCGGATTCATTCGCGATCTGCCGGAGGCTCTTGTGTCGGCGTTTCGCGCGACGCTTGACGAGATCGCGGACAGCAGCCTGCTTGTGCATGTGGTCGATGCCGCAAATCCGCGCGCGATGCAGCAGATCGTCGCTGTGGACAATATTCTCAAGGACCTCGGCCACGCCGATGTGCAGAGACTTATCGCACTCAACAAGGCAGACCTCTTGAGCGAGGACGAACTCGAGATGATCTCACGAGATGTCCGGCATGAGACCGAAGCGAAAAGCATTGCGATCTCATCCGTTCGGCGCGAGACGCTGCGGCCCTTGGTCGAGGAGATCGGTATGCAGATCGGCGAACACGATAAGACACGGCAGGCAACAGTTCGATGAGCAAGCGCATAAGGGATCTCAATTCGCCGGTGACGCGTTTCCTTAGACGGGCCGTCACCTTGGTCGTTGAACCGTTAGCTCGGCTGTCCGATACCCAGCAGTTTTGGCTCGGCTTCGGCGCGCTTGCGGTGCTAACCGCGCTTCTGATCCAAAACCCCTTTTGGCAGAGTGTGCGCGGGCCGGAATATCAGCCCGGTGATATTGCAAAGCAACAGATCACCGCGCCCGCAGATATCTATTCCGTTGACGAGGTAGCGACCGAACTCGACCGCGAAGACGCCCGTCGCAAGTTCAAACCGATATTCCGCTATTCGGCCAATCGCGGCGAGTCTGCCGTCCAGGCATTCGTCTCGGTGTGGGAGAACATCCGGAGCCATCCGGGCCAGTTGAAAGCGAAGTCGAATACGAATGCGAGCGGCGATACGCAATGGCCCGGATCGGCCGACGCGGGCAAGGTGATGGCCGCTCGCCGCTACACGGCCAACGAGATCGAGGCCGTCAAGACAGCTATCCGCGAGGCGGCGAGCGGCTATATCTACGACGACTCGGAAAAGCAGTATTTCGCTGATGAGGTGACGATATTTGATCGATCTCGTCCCGGAGCGAGGTCAACCGTTACGCTGCCGGAAACGAACTGGACCTCACTGTCTGAGGCCCGCGAAGGATTACGGCTGAAGCTGTCGGCAATTCGTAGCTTTTCGGGTAAAGAGATAGAGGCGTTCTACTCGGCCGGACAGATACTCATCGAACCGAGCGTGACGTTTGACAGTGTCGCGACCGAAGCCGGCCGCGAAGCAGCGACGGCAGCGGTCCAACCGCGTGTGATCAACCTTAAACGGGGCCAGAAGGTCGTCGGCGATGGTGAGGTCATCACATCCGACGCCTTGGCCAAGATCGCCGCGGTTTACAACTTTTCCTCGAAAACGAGACAGGCCAATCGCTTTCTCGGCCTGCTCGTGATCGTCGCATCGCTCTATTGGGTAGCGTGGCGCTTTGTCCAGCATCGCGGCGTTGTCCCAAGGCTCGCATTGACCGAACGACGGACATTCGCACTATTGGGCTTTGTCGTTCTGGTCCAGACCCTGATCGCGTCCGCTCTCTTTCGACTCGTCGAGTTCACGGCCGCTCAAAACGTCAGTGCTCCCTTGAACGACGCGCTGCTATGGTCGCTAGCGATACCTGTCGCGACGGGCAGCCTGGTAATGGCACTCCTCGCTGACAGGCCGACCGCCTTGGTGGCTGGCGTGGTCAATTCACTGATAACGGGGCTGTTAGCTCCGCGCGGGATCGAGTTTGCCGCATATTCCGCGATCGTTTCGTCTGTCGCCGTTTACGGTATCAGCCGTTACCGAAGCCGTCAAACGGTCACGCTCGCGGGCGGACTTATCGGAGCCGCAAGCGCCGTACTCGGGATCGCTTTGGTGGCATTTACTCAGGTTCCGTTCACCTTGAATACGGTCCTGCTGGCGATAGCATGCGGGCTTGCCGGCGGGATCATCACGGCGGCCGTGACGGCGGTGCTGCTGCCGGTATGCGAGTCATTTTTCGGTATTCTGACAGACGTAAAACTGCTCGAACTCTCTAATGCCGATCTGCCAGTCCTCGGTCAGCTTGCCCTTCGGGCACCGGGCACGAACCAGCATTCGCACGCCGTGGGCCAGCTTGCGGAAGAGGCGTGCCGCGTCGTCGGTGCAAATGGCCTGTTAGCCCGCATCGGTTCGCTCTATCACGACATTGGCAAGACCGCCGCGCCGGAGCATTTCGTCGAGAACCAACAGAATGAGAATCCGCACGACCGGCTCAACCCGATACAGAGTGCAAAGATCATCATCAGCCACGTAACCTACGGCATGAAGCTCGGCAAAGAGATCGGCCTGCCGGCTAGGATCGTGGATTTCATTCCACAGCATCACGGCACCCGCACCCTGCACTATTTCCTTAAGAAAGCGCAGGCCCAGGCACGGCCCGATGAGATCGTAGATGAGAACGACTTTCGCTATCCGGGGCCAAAGCCGCAGTTCAAAGAGGCCGCGATCATGATGATCGCTGATTCGTGTGAGGCTGCAGCTCGATCGCTTGCCGAGCCGACGCCGGAGAATATCCGGTTCATCGTCACAAAGATCGTGGATGCGATCCTGGCCGATGATCAGTTGGACGAGTGCGACCTGACACTGCGAGAACTGACGCGGATCAGGGAAGCGATGATAAGATCGCTCGTCGCGATCTATCATTCGCGGGTCGATTACCCGGGCTATGTGCCTCCGACTTCAGGACAATTTCGTCTCGCCGATGAGGTGGAGACAACCGGGAAAATGAGGTATTCAGACCCTGCAGAGATACCCGTTTCGCCGGGCGGCGAGATAGAGGACGAGGCGATAGACCGTTCGCATCAGCCGAATCGAGCCGAGGGAACATCTGCGAAGTGAGACGGCGTCGCTCTCGTGTTGGACTGGCTGGGCATTCGATAGTAAGCTTATCCTCTCTGGTAACACACTATGACGATCGTCTGGATAGCAGTCGGTTTCCTGAGTGCAGTCGTAGTTTGGCTGCTCTTTTGGGTTGTCATAACGCGGGTGTCGGGCCTTAGCAGAAGACAGGCCGTCTTCGTGTCCGGCGGTTTGCCCGCCCCCGCGCCGTCCGGGTTTTATCGCGGCACGGCATATTTGCTCGGCGGCGGGCCGGTGCCGTGGCTTGGGAAATCATTTGAACCGTCAGAGAACGTCGGATACAACATTTTTACTCCAAATGGAGCAAAGCTGCTTAAGCTGATGACGCCGCTCTACAAACGGTTCCGTGCAAATGCGGACGGGAACACCGACGCCTATTACTTTAAGACGACGACCGGGCCGGGCTTCAGAGATCCCGACATAGAGACCTTCAAGCTCGATTACGACTCACCGGAGAATCCGTTTCTGATACGCATCATCCTTGACGAGATCGTCGAGACGGCACCGAACGAGTATCTCGGTAAGGTGCATATGAAGGTGTTTCCCGGCTACTATGCGACCATAGGCTATTTCGGGCTGCGTAAGTAATATGCTCAGACGTTACACATTCTGGCTGGCGGCTGCGGTGTTGTTTCAGTTGCTGACGGCACTGTTGCATTCGTTCAGCCTCTTCGTGAGGCCGGAGGGGTCGAACGACACCGAGCGGCAGATGATGACGCACCGCTTCGACATGGGCGGCGGCTTTCACCCGACGGCTGCGAATCTGATGACGGCGTTGAGTTCGTGTTTCTTGTTCGTCTGTCTGCTCGGCGGCCTAACGCTCGGTTACCTGCTGTGGAAACAGACCGAGCCGAATGTCATGAAGGGCGTCATCGGCATAAATCTGATCGTCTTCGGGGCCATCTTTGCCGTAATGGCCGTATTCACGTTCCTACCACCGATCATCCTGACGGGGCTGATCTTCGTAAATCTTCTCGCGGCATTTCTCGTCGTTCCAAAGGTCGAAGCCGTGATCTAGATCCTGCCTTTTAGCCTGTTATAGGTGTCGGTTAGAGCCTCGGGAAGCGTACGCGTCTGGCCGATCGCGGTCATGAAGTTGGCGTCGCCGACCCAGCGGGGAAGGGCGTGCATGTGAAAATGGCCCTCGACCCCCGCGCCGGCGGCCTTGCCGAGGTTCATACCGAGATTGATGCCGTCGGGTTTGTAGACCTCGGTTAGGGCGGCCTGCGCTCGTTTGGTCAGGTCCATCATTTCATCGGTTACGGCTTTTGATGCCTGATCGAGTGAGGCGATGTGTTCGTAGGGCACGATCATCAGGTGGCCGCTGGTGTAGGGATAGATATTGAGGATGACAAAATTATACTCGGCACGACTGAGGATAAACTTCTCCTCATCGCCGGCCGAGCTCTTGAGTATCTCGCAAAATACGCAGCCGCCGATTGACGTTTCGGGGCCGCGCGAAATGTAGTCAAAGCGCCATGGGCTCCACAGAACGTCCACCTATTCGCTCTTGTTTATCAGATCCTTAAGCTCCTTGCCCGGCTTAAAGTAGGCCACGCGCTTAGCGGGGATATCGACCGTCGCACCGGTTTTCGGATTGCGGCCCTTGCGCGAATTTCGCTCACGCACCCTAAAGCTGCCAAATCCTCGAAGTTCGATCTTTTCGCCCTTGTTAAGCGTGCCGGTGATGCTGTCGAAGATGATCTCGACGAGCTGTTCGGCATCCTTTTTGGTCATGTCGGCTTCGCGGGCTACCCTCTCAACCAGATCAGCTTTTGTCATGTCCTTCAGTTCTCCAAAAAAGACTAGTTCCCGTAATGCCCTTAATTAATTTGAGCCTTCGGCCGCTTTTGTTTCGGCGTCCTCGGCTGCGGTCTCGGCCTCTGCGGCGGGAGCGTCTGCTGCTTCTGCAGGTGCGGTTTCCTCCGTCTTCGCGGCCGGTTCGTCGGAGGTCTCGGCCGTTTCGGCAGCAGGCTCGGCGATGACTTCCGGTTCAGGCGATTCCTCAGCAGCCGGTTCAGCGACGGTTTCCGCCTCAGGTTCGGCCTCGGCGCTTGGGGCCTCTTCCGCAGGTGCTTCGACGGGGGGAGTTTCCTCTGCGGTTTCGGTTGCTGTTACCGATTCAGGCTCAGCCTCGGCGGCCGGTGCCTCCTCGACCGGTGTTTCTACCTCGGGAGCAGCTTCGGCTTCAGCCGCCGCTTCTTCCGCGGCAGCTTCGATCACAGGCTCTGCGGCTGCTTCTTTCTTAGCCTTCCCCTTTTTCTTGGGAGCTTCTTCCGCGGGTGCTTCTGCGGCCGCGTCTGTGCCAAACTTCAGGTTGGCCAGCTCACCGAGCGAGGCCATGCCGCCCTTTGCTTCGGTCGAGTAAATGCGAGTGTCAACGATTGGCTCATCGTCTTTGCCGACCGCACGACGCGACAGGCCGATCTTCTGATCGCCCGGTTCAATGCGGAGGATCTTGAAGTCAAGCTCCTGGCCAAGCTCGGCAACAGACTCGGGCCGTTCGACACGCTCATCCGAGAGCTCCGAGATATGACACAGCCCTTCGAGGCCTTCGCCGATCTCGACGAAAACACCGAAGTTCGTAAACCGCGAGACCTTGCCTTTTACAACGTCACCAGGGCGATGCGTCGCCTGGAACGTCTCCCATGCGCTCGGCGTGAGGTCCTTCATCGAGAGCGACAGCCGCTGGCCGCGCTTGTCGATATTGGTGACGATCGCTTCGATCTCCTGGTCCTTGGTGAGAATGTCTTTAGGGTGCTTGATCTTCTTGGCCCAAGTGATATCCGAGACGTGAACGAGCCCGTCGATGCCCTCTTCGAGTTCGACAAACGCCCCAAAGTCGGTCAGGTTCCTGACGCGGCCCTGAACGCGTGCGCCGACCGGATATCTGAGATCGACCGTCTCCCACGGGTTCTCCTGGAACTGCTTCATTCCAAGGCTGATACGCCGCTCGACCGTGTCGACGCCGAGCACCTGGACCTCGACCTGCTGGCCCTTGTGAAACAGTCTCTTCGGGCTCTGAGCACGCCGCGACCACGATATCTCCGAGACATGGACGAGCCCTTCGACACCTGCCTCAAGCTCGACGAATACGCCGTAATCAGTAACCGACGAGACCGTGCCGTTGACCTTGGTATTGACCGGATAGACCTCCACGACCGTTGACCACGGGTCGGGCTGAAGTTGCTTATAGCCCAGCGACACCTTTTCCTTTTCACGATCCAGCTTGAGGATCTTGACCTGCAAATGCTCGCCCGGACTGAACTTGTCGCTCGGGTGCTGGATGCGGCCCCAAGACATGTCCGTGACATGCAGCAACCCGTCGATACCGCCGATATCTACGAAAGCGCCGTATTCGGTCAAGTTCTTGATGGTCCCGTCCACGATAAAGCCAACATCGATATTTGCCATCGTTTCCGCCTTCTGGGCGTTGACCACCTCGTCGGTGATGATCTTTCGCGAGAGGACTATGTTGTTGCGTCGCTTGCTGAACTTGATAATCCTCGCCTCGATGTCCTCGCCGATGTAGCTATCGAGCCCGCGGGTCGGCCGCGAGTCTATCTGCGAACCGGGCAGGAACGCTTCGATGCCGTTGAGGTCAATGCGGAGGCCGCCCTTTGTCTTGTCAACGATGCGGCCGGTAACGGGACGTTCCTCGCGAAACGCGGCTTCAAGATCATCCCAGACCTTCCGGCCGAGAGCATCGGTCCGCGACAGAAGGGGTGCCCCTTCGCCGGAATGCATGCTGCGAATGACAACCTCAACCTGTTCGCCAACCGTGGCCGTAACCTGCCCGTCAGGGTCGGTGAACTCTTCGATCGGGACAAAGCCCTCCGATTTATGGCCAAAATCGACCAACACGCCGCGTTCGTTGATGCCGACGACAGTGCCATTCACCAATTCGCCGGTGTCAAAACCGACCTGGTCCGCCTCGAATTGTTCGAGGATCGCTCCGAAGTCGATCTCATTTGGAGCCTGCGATTCTTCGCCGGCAGGCTGCGTCGGGACGGGAGCCGGTGGCTCAGGTGCTGCAACTGCTTCCATCACGGGAGCTTCAGCCGGTGCGGCCGGCGTTTCCGTCGATGCCGTCGCCGGGGTCTCATCTGCCATTTCCGGTGCCGCGCTGGCGGCCTCAACGGCCGGCTGGGCTTCAGGTGCGGGAATTGCCTCTATTTGTTCACTCGCTGTTTTCTCGATCGAATTCGATTCCTCAGCGTCCAGGTTAACCTCGTTTGTCATTTACAGTACGTCTAAACTTCCTTATCTAAGTTACTTATTCTTCAATAATTTACCATTGCTATAATACAGCCCGTCATCGATCTGTCATTGTCGTTTTGCTATCCCAAAAGCGGACATCAAAGGCGGACAACGCTGATCGATTCGTTTCCCGGCTAGTCGCACGCGGTGGCAAAACTCAAATTTACGCGCAGTCAGCCTAAGCTGTCAAGGTGAAATCGGTGAAAATCCTTTATAAATCAACGTTTGAGATGCCCCACGCAACGAAAAAGCGCCTCGAAAGGCGCCTTTCGGATATGAGCTTTGCGGGTGGCTCAGTTTCGCTCGATGACGTCGGTGACGGCGACGACGCCGGAGTTTTTTTCCATCTCTTCGCGCGAAGATGTCGTGGTGTTTTGAATGCCGGCAAGACGTAGTCGGAATTCGTCCGGGTTTGTCGAGCCGCGCAACGCTTCGTCCAACGTGATGAGGCCCGATTGGTAGAGGTAAAACAGCGATTGGTCAAATGTCTGCATTCCGTATTGCGACGTGCCGGCGGCGATCGCGTCGCGGATGCTCGACGTCTTGTCCTCGTGCAGGATGTAATCCCTTATCAGCGGTGTGGACACTAATACCTCAACGGCGGGAATTCGGCTATTTCCTTTAGCGCTCTTCATCAGGCGCTGCGACACTACCGCCTTTAGCAGCCCTGCTAACTGTAACCTTATTGACTTCTGCTGATACGGTGGAAACGCGGAGATAATTCTAGTGAGCGTCTCGGGCGCGTCCAGCGTGTGCAATGTCGAGAGCACGAGGTGGCCGGTCTCGGCGGCGACAAGCGCGGTTTCGATCGTCTCAAGGTCACGCATTTCGCCGACGAGGATCACATCAGGGTCTTGGCGCAGAGACCCGCGCAGGGCCTCAGCAAACGACCGTGTATCAACATCCACTTCACGCTGGGTGATGAACGACTGTTTGTCCTTGTGAAGAAACTCGATCGGGTCCTCGATAGTGACGATGTGGCAATTGCGCGCATCGTTGATGTGATCGACGATGGCTGAGAGCGTTGTCGATTTGCCCGAGCCGGTCGTGCCGGTGACGAGGATCAGGCCGCGATTCTCGTCGGCGATCTTGCTGAGGATGGGCGGCAGGCCGAGCTCGGAGAAATTCTTGACCGTGTCCGAGATCACGCGGGCGACGATGCCGATCGAATTGCGCTGCTGAAAGATATTTACGCGAAATCGCCCAAGCCCCGGAACGCCATAACCGATGTCGACCTCGTAGGCCTCTTTGAAATGCTGCTTTTGCCGGTTCGACATCATCGAGAACGCCATCTCAAGCGTCTCGTCCTGCGACAGCTTGCTCACGCCCGAAAGCGGCTTTAGCTCGCCCGTCACGCGGATAACAGGATTCGACCCGGCCCGCAAATGCAGGTCCGACGCCCCAAAACTCATCGCCATCCGCAAAAGATCATCGATCCGTGTTGCCATAAATCAAGAAACTAAAGGTATTATTCGCTGCGACAGGATACCGCGCGGGTCGCGCCCGCACGAATTGCAGCAAAGCTGTCTAACCCCAAGTTTAACGCCTGTTAAACGGCGGGGTCAATGAGTTTTTTTTCGCCCGGGACGATGTGAAAGGAGCACCTATTCGCAGATCATCCTAAGTGTAGGGAACGCGGCTCTGAAATGACCGGTATCGAACGTGAGTAAGGGATACTTTCTAACTAATGCGTGGGCGCCGATGAGGAAATCTGTAAGTATTCTGCGCGGCGCACCGGTCTTCTGCCGTCGGCGCCGCTTGGTGTAGGTTTGGAAAGCTAGGCCGGCTACTCGCCAAATGGCTTCGTCAAGCGTCCAGTCGATACTAATGCCGGTCTCCTTGAAAAAGCCTTCGATGAAATACTCGCTCCTACGGGGATCAGCGAGAAGTTCAGCGAAGACCGGGCCACTGACGACTAAACCGCCGCGATCCAAAGCGGCATCCAGCGCGCGGCGCGCCGGAATACTGATAAGATCATTCCGGTCCCACAGGGCCACCAGAATATTCGTGTCGAGCGCCGTTGTCATTTCTCAGGCTCTTCGTGACCGCGCAACTCTCTAAAGTACTTATTGATCGCATCGCGTCCGGAACCGATAGTGGGATTCCCGATCCCACGATACTTTTCAAAGACACTTTTCGTCCGGACCGGCCGGACCACAACCTCATCACCGCTGACGTCAAACACGAGTTTGTCGCCCGCCTTTACTCCCAAAGCCTCGCGCACCCGCACGGGAACGGTGATCTGGCCTTTGCTGGTTATTTTTGCTTGCTGGCTCATCACTTGCTCCATTCCTTACCTTATCACACGCATCCTTACTTCGGTCAACGGTTTGATCGGAGTTGCCCCACAACGCCGTGATCGCGTTCCTCGCGGTCGCGGCGTTGTGAGTTGCGGCGATTCTTATAACACGTTAGCTTCTAAGAAGCTAACGTAGGAAATCCGAAAGGAACCTAAGCCCTCGCGAAAGCCGGGGCTTTTTATTTGTCTCGGAAAGCGTAGAATTATCTTTTCATGTCAAGAGCCGGGAAGATATTGGGTGTTGAGCCTTCGTTTGCTATCGCGGGCGGAGAGGTTGCTGTTGCGTGCGAGGGGTTTCGGGCCGAGCATGGGTCGGGGCACAAGGTGTTTGTCGGCGGGGCAGAGTGCAAGATAAGCGGGGCGTCGAGTTCGCGGGTGTTGGTGAGGGTGCCGAACGACGCTGGGGAAGGGCTGTCACGGATACATTTTGAGCTCAATGGACAGCGGAGCGAGCTGTTTCCGATCACGGTCGGAAAGCTGCTGACGGACGGGATGCATATTGTGGCGAATCCGGCGGTCGATCCGTCGGATGACGCGTTGGTGCTGACGAGGTCCGGATCGCGGGGACAGCATCTCGATGCGACGCTGTTTCGATTGGAGCCGGACGGCTATCTTGACGAGATGCCCGAGTCGATTCTCAATCCGACCGGAATTGCGTTTGACCGCGAAGGCCAGCTGTTTGTCACGAATCGCGCGCAGGGGGAGGTTTACGTCGTGGGCCGCGATGGGAGCAGTTCGGTGTTTGCGACGGGGCTTGGGATCGCGACGGGAATTGCCTTTGACGCCGATGACGTAATGCACGTCGGCGACCGGATGGGCACGATCTGGCGCGTGTATGACGTCGGCGAGGCTGAGGCGATTGCCACACTCGACGCCTCGGTCGCGGCATATCACCTCGCATTTGGCCCCGACGGCCGATTGTATGTCACGGCTCCGGGCCTCGCCAGCCGCGATGCGGTCTGGGCCGTCGATAGGCGAGGGGAGGTGAGCGAATTCTTCCGCGGCTTTGGCCGCCCGCAGGGCCTGGCATTTGATAAGTTGGGTAATCTCTACGTCGCTGCCTGCTACCAGGGCCGCCACGGCATCGCCCGCATCACGCCCGACGGCAAGGGCTGCGAACAATTCGTCGCCGGCGATAACGTCGTCGGGCTCTGCTTCACCCGTCAGGGCGACATGATCGTCGCCACATCCGACAGCGTGTACTCATTGCGTTGCGGGATCGAAGGAACACTCTTGTAAGCACTCATCTCAGTGCATTACCGGGCGGGTGGCGGTTTTGCGTCCAATTCGGTAGTGTCCGGAACCTTGCTTAGACATCTGCGGCGTCCTAAGATGTTATTTTTGCTTTATGTTAAGAGATCTCGCTCTTTTTCTCGTTTTTCTAGCATCTCTTTTCACCGGCTGTGCGAGCGTGGCCCCAGACGCGATCTCGGGGCCAACTATCCCGCCACCGGCGGCTGCCGCGGCCGCAACGCCGTTGCCCAAGCTCGAATTGAAGCGCGACGCTGCTCTCGAGGCTGAGATCGTCCGTATTGCCTCGGCCGCAAAGGGCAAGGTTGGCGTGGCAGCGGTCGCGATCGACAGCGGTGACGCCGCGTTGGTGAATGCCGACGGGCATTATCCGATGCAGAGCGTTTACAAGCTGCCCATCGCGATGGCCGTGATGGAGCAAGCCATGCTCGGCAAGCTCAACATGGATACGAACGTGCGAGTGACAAAGGATGACATGGTGCGCGAGGGGATGAGTTCGCGGCTGAGGGACATAGCTCCCGATGGTGGCGAGTATAGCGTGCGCGACCTGGTCCGCTTCGCTCTCGTCGAATCGGACGGCACGGCGAGCGACGTTCTGATGCGTGCCGCGGGCGGGGCCGGCGAGGTTCAGGCTTACCTCACCCAGATCGGCATCTCGGACATAAAGGTCGTTAACACGGAGAAGGAACTAGGCGGTGATTGGCAGTCGCAATATGCGAACTATGCAACGCCGTCCGCGGCGGTCGAACTCCTGCGTTTCCTTGATCCTTGCCTCAATGCGGCTCTGGATGATCCGAAGACATGCCGAATTCCGGGGCCGCCCGTTGCCCGGCGTTCGTCGGCGATGCTCGACGAAAAGCTCATCTTTACCTCGATGCAAGAATCAAACCCCGGCGCCCGCCGGTTGAAGGGCATGCTGCCAAAGGGAACCATTGTCGCCCATAAGACCGGCACAGGCGGGACGCAGGACGGCATCACCGGTGCGACCAACGACATCGGAATCGTGACGCTGCCGAACGGCAAGCATTTTGCAATTGCGGTATTTGTCTCTGATTCGCCGGCGGATGAGGCAACTCGCGAAGCGGTGATAGCTCGAATCGCCAAAGCCGTGTGGGATGCCTGGGCGAAGTAAGCTGCATTCGAAAAGCTCGTAAGGGCGGCATGGCTAATTGGTCGTCAGTCCGCAGTGCCTGTGACACTCGTCACCGCCGTTTCTTGACGCTCTCGGTTACACTTGATCGGCTGAGTCTGAAATCGGAGAGGTCAACGATGAGAATGAAATTGTGGTCGATAGTGTTCGCTGTCACGATCGCGACAGGCGTGGGTGGTTTCGCGGCTTTTGACGCATTTACGAGAGCCAGTGCACAGACAACATCTCCGGACGATAAGAAGATGCCCGACGTCGTCATGCTCGGTAAGGAAGCCAAGCTTGGGCCGGTGACATTCAATCACATCAAGCACAACGGCGGCGCATATAATATCGACAAGAACTCGCCGATCGCCTGCATCTCGTGTCACCATGCGGCCCGGCCGCAGGGCGAGATCGCAAAGTATCCTCCGCTCAAGACGGCGTGGCCCGCTGACCGGACCACGACGCTGACGGCGGAGTCATTTGCCAAAGACCCGAACGGTTCGGGCGTCGTCGGCTGCTCAAGCTGTCATGCCCGTGAAGGGCAAAAGCCGAAATTGCTTGACGCCAACCCACAGATCAAACACGAGAGCAGCCCAGCGCTCATCACGCTTAACAACCAACAGGCTATGCACCGTGCGTGTGCCGGCTGTCACGTTGAGGTGAGAAAGACGTTCCCGGCGTCAAAAGGCCCGGTCACAGCACAGTGCATGATGTGCCATAAGAAGGCTGCATAGGAACAGCCCACGAAATACACGAAAGATGCAAAAAAGGAGGTCCGTTTCCACGTGCCTCCTTCTTTTTTGTTCGTGTGTTTCGAGTATTTCGCGGGGCTAGTTCTTTCCGGATTTGATATCGGCTATGCGCTTTTCGAGCGCGGCGGTATCGACCTTGGGCGTTGCGGCCTTGCCGAGCGAGACGGCTTTTTCACCGGCGGCGATGGCCTCTGAATTACGTCCCAGGGCGGCAAGGGCATTGAATTTCCGGCTATAGCCGCGGAATGTCTCGCCCGCCTTGATCTCGGCCTCGGCGGCGGACAGGGCCTGTGTGTACCATCTCGTGGCAACTGTGTTCAGCTTCTTGTCGCGAGCATAATTGGCGGCGCGAAACGGCGTATCAAAGTCATCCGCCTTTGCATCTTTGATAACTTTTGCTGCCCTCATGACGACAGTATCACTTGGATTGTTTATCTCCAGCGTAAACGGCACACGAAGCTTTTCCCATCTCAGGACGACCTTTGCGGTACTCTCTGATTCCGGCTCGATAGTGAAGCCCAAGGCTTCCTGATGTTCGGCATCCCACTCGGGCTTTGCCTTGACACGCAGTACGTCCTTGGCCTTGTCATAGTTGAAGCTGCCGCCCTGCTCTGCGACGGAGTTAAAGATAAACACCCACTCGCCCTGGCCGGGGATCGAGTGCAGGCTATAGGTGCCCGCCGCGAGATGTTGGCCATTGATGCGCACGTCATCCGTGACGGTGAACTGCGTAGCGGCGTTTGCGCCGGTGCGCCAGACGTGGCCGTAAGGCACGATCGGAGCCCCCGCGGGACGCGTCATTCCGTTGTCGAGTGTGGCTTCACCCTCGACCTTGACGGGCCATTCGCCCCATATCTTGCGGCCCTTGGCCATTGGCCGAAAATAATTGATCGTTACGTCCGTTACGCCGACGGTCTGCGAGACCGCTGCTTTTTGCGACGCCTGGGGCAGTCGAAGCTGAGCTGACGTGTCCGCGACGGCAAGGGCTGTGACGAACATGAGAGCTGAGAAAATAGAAACGAAAACTCTGGATTTCATAGGGCTCCTTTACAAAAAAATATGATCAGGGAATGGGTGCATAACAGCTACGCCTACTCATCCTCATCATGTGCACGGACGCGGCCGGCTGCGATTGCTTCGGCGACAACTTTGTCCGCGAGATTGTGCGGCAGCGGGTCGTAGTGCGAAAACTGCATGTGGTACGAGCCGCGGGCCTGAGTGACGCTGTTGAGCTTTGATTGGTAATCGAGCATCTCACTGAGCGGCACCTTGGCTTTGATGACCTGCTGCTTGCCTCTGACCTCCATGCCGCCTACGCGGCCGCGGCGCGAATTAAGGTCGCCCATGATGTCGCCTGAGACTTCCTGAGGCGTGAAGACCTCGACGTCCATGATCGGTTCGAGCAGCGTTGGTTTGGCCTTTTCCATCGCGGCGCGGAATGCCTTGCGGCCCGCAGCCTTGAATGAATGCTCATCTGAGTCCACCGTGTGATAACTGCCGTCGATGAGCGTGACCTTGAAATCGACGAGCGGATAGCCCGCGACCGAACCGCTCGCGGCGGCCTCGATGATGCCTTTTTCGATCGCCGGGCGGAAATTCTGCGGCACGGCACCGCCAAAGATCTTATCGACCCACTCAAAGCCCGCGCCGCGATCGAGTGGCTCGAATATACATTTGCAATCGCCAAACTGCCCTCGTCCGCCGGACTGCTTCTTGTGCCGTCCCTGGACCTCGACCTGCTGAGTGATCGTTTCCTTGTAAGGGACCTTTGGCGGATGCAGAGCGACCTCGACGTGGTAGCGGTGTTCGAGTTTCTTAACAACCGTCTCGATGTGGAGTTGGCCACTGCCCGAAAGGATAAACTCCTTCGTCTGCGGGTCGCGGTCAAAGTGAAGCGATGGGTCTTCTTCGAGGATCTTGTGAAGCGCGGCCGAGATCTTGTCCTCGTCTGCACGCGATTTGGGCTCGATAGCGAAAGCGATGGCGGCTTCGGGATATTCGACCTTCGGATAGACGATCGGCTTGGCCTTGTCCGCGAGCGTGTCGCCGGTTTGCGTATCTTTGAGCTTGACGCAGGCGATGATGTCGCCGGTTGCGGCCTCGTTGACCTTGTCGAGCGTTTTGCCCGAGATCACATGGAGCGCACCGAGGCGTTCCGCGCTGTCGCGTGTCGTATTCTGGACCGTCGCATCGGCTGCGACCTTGCCTGAGATCACCTTCATCACAGTGATGCGCCCCGCAAATGGATCGGCGATCGTGCGAAATACATAGGCTGAAAAAGGCTCGTCATTGCTGTATTTGCGGGTAATGCGATCACCCTGCATCTCGTTGTCTGCGAAACCGTATTCTGCCTCGTGCGTGGCCGGATTCGGAGCGAATTCGACGATGTGATCGAGTAGTATCTGCAGGCCTACGAGATTCAACGACGAGACCGCGTAAACAGGACACAGCTTGCTCGATGCGATCGCTTTCGCGAGGTTCGGGTATATCTTCTCCTCGGGAAGCGTGCCGTTCTCAAAGTACTCCTCCATCAGAGCGTCATCTGATTCGGCGACGATCTCGATCAGGCGTTCGCGGGTCGACTCGAACAGGCTCTTGCCTTCTTCCGGGATCGGTATCTCCTTTGCCTTGCCTTCGGCGTCAAACTCGTATGCCTTCTGATGGACAACGTCCACGACACCTTTGAAATTAGCTTCGCTGCCGATCGGCAAAGTGAACGGCACGATGGAGCGGGCGAACGATTCTGCCGCCGTGTCGAGCGCGTGGCCAAAATCGGCGTGCTCCTTATCGATCTTGTTGATGACCATGAAGCGCGGCAGCAGGAATTCGTTTGCATACTGCCAGGTCTTCTCGGTCTGCACCTCGATACCGTGAACACCGTCAACGACAACCAGAGCGCAGTCGGCTACTCGTAATGCCGGGCGCGCGTGCGACACAAAAGCGGCGTATCCGGGCGTGTCGATAAGGTTGATCTTTGTGTCTTTGTATTCGACGTGGGCGAAGTTGTTGTTGAGCGATACCTTGCGCTCGATAGAATCTTCCTCGTAATCGGTGATGGTCGTCCCTTCATCGACCTTTCCCCAGCGATGCTGTCCGCTGCCGGCGACGTGGAGCAAGGAACTTACCAGCTGGGTTTTGCCCGCGTCGCCGTGTCCAATGACGGCAAGGTTTCGTATATTCTCAGTCGCGAATGCTTTCATATATCGGCAATACTCCTTTATCAGAACTCATAAAATAGGGTTAACCTCTAAATTTATCTTACGGCGATTGAAAGGGCAAGAATCCAACTCCCTGCGTAACATTCCGGCCCGCGCAGAGAACGCTGAGAGAAGACGCGGAATTAGCTGAGTTTGTGCTATTGTTGCTTTCGAGAACGGTCAACCCGTGCTCGTGTTTTCGGCATCAAATGCCTGCTTCTCTCATTGATCGAAACTTAGCTGTCGTGGGGAATCTTTAATGCTCATTCGCAAGCGTGGTATCAAGACTATCGGGACGGCCGTTTTGGCGGTATCCCTGTGGATAATCCCCGATCCTTCGGCCGCGCAGGACTTGGTCAATTTCGGCAGCATCACGGGCGGGGCGAGCGTTTTTGTATTCCGCGCCGCGGCTCGGGCAGTAAAGAAATTCGTCTCGTCCGTCAAGCCGACGAGGACCAAAGCGCAGCGGATCGATACCGTGAAGAAGGTCCGAAAGCAATTTGAGACGATCGCGAAGGTCAAGCCGAACCGCAATCGGGCGACCGTCGTCGACCCGCTGAAGCTTCCCAAGAATATCAGGACGATGCCCGCCTCTGAGGGCTCGAAGCTGTTTGCCGGTGTCGGCGAGTATTACAACGAAAATGGAGATTATGACAAGGCGATCGGCTTCTTCCTGGACGCCGTCAATCTCGATGACAAGAACACGGCCGCAAAGGCCGGCTTGAGCGATACCTACGCGATGAAGGGCAACGACCTGCTCGTCAAGGACCAGGCGGCCTTGGCAAAGGGCTTTTTCCTTGAGGCCCTGAAGTACGATGTTACGAATTCGGCGGCGTATTTCGGCCTCGCCGAGGTCTACTCCGCACTTGACCAGTATCCTGAGGCGATCGCCAACTATGAGAAGTCGCTCGAGGGCGACAAGGACCTGACGGAGATCCTCGTTCCGCTCGGCATTCTCTATTACCAGAACGGTGAGATCGATAAGGCTGACCAGATGTTGACCAAGGCACTGGCTGCATCGGGCGAGTCGGCCGAGACGCAGTTCTTCCTTGGCCTTGTCCGTTCGTCACAGGGGCGAAACGACGAGGCGGCAGTGGCCTTCAATCGAGCAAAGACCATTGATCCAAAGATGGAAGAGGCATTCTTCCAGTCAGGCGAGGTCCTGTCGCGGCTTGGCCGCCCGGTAGAGGCAGTCGATGATTATAAGCGGGCGGTCGAGATGCGGCCGGCCTACTTCGAGGCATGGCTCGGCCTAGGCGAGGCGTACTACGAGCTAAAGAACTATCCTGAGGCCGTCAACGCGTACAAGATGGCGATAAAGCTAAGGAATGATAACTGGGAAGCCTATCTCGGCCTTGGCGAATCGTACCGGCAGACCTCAGAGTTTAACCTGGCAAAGGCCAACTACGACAACGCGGGCACATTTCTAAAGCGGCAAAAGGACTTTAACAAAGAGACGGCCGCCGATATTTACAGCAAGATCGGCTACGTGGTGGGCCGCCAGTGTGAGATCAATATCAAGAATTTCGTCGCCTGCAACTGGGGCTCGGCCGTAAGAGCGCTTGAGGAGGCCGTGCGGCTTGCCGACAATCCGCTCGACAAAGCGAACCTCGGTTGGGCCTACTACAACTATGCCAGAATGGACATTGACGCCCGCATGCCCGACGCCGCAAGGCCAAAGCTCGAACTCGCAAAGGCCAATCTGCAGGCCGCGCTTGCGACGGCAAACGAGACAACTGCCGACGGCGTGCGGCAGAATCTCGGAGCCGTCCTCATTGACCTTGGCGACTTTACGGGAGCAGTCGAGGCACTGAAACCGGTCGTCGAGCATCGGCCCGACTGGACATTTTCGGCATATGCGCTGGGGACCGCGTATTTCAAGCTGAACGATTTTAACAACGCCGCGAAGGTATTTAAGGCGGGTGTTGAGAAGGATCCTGACAACGCGTCGATGCTGTCGAGTCTCGGGTTCTCAGAGGTAAAACGAAAGAATGGCAAAGAGGTGAAACGCATAATCGGGAAGCTCAGAGACCTTAACCGCATTCCGGAGGCACTGCAGCTTGAGAAAGAGGCCAAGATCGCAAAAGTGATATAGCCAAACCGGAACGACTTGCTTTTTTGAGCGATCCGCTTGTTAAATTGAGCGGGTCGCTTTTTCGAATGAGACTCGAGATCCAAACCAATGTTCAGCTTGCTCCGCTGACGACACTCGGCATCGGCGGGCCGGCTCGATTTTTTGTGAGGGCCGAGAGCGAAGAGGCGCTTGTCGAGGCCCTGCGTTACGCGGATGAACATGCGTTGGCGGTCTTCATTCTCGGCGGCGGGAGCAACGTGCTGATCGCCGATGCCGGATTCAATGGCCTCGTCATTCAGGTCGCGATAACCGGTTCAAAGCGTAGCGTTCAGGGTTCAGAGTCGGGCGTATCGCAGATAACCGTCGGCGCGGGCGAGGATTGGGATGGATTCGTCGCGTGGTGCGTCGATCAGAAACTTGCCGGCGTAGAATGTCTGAGCGGCATTCCCGGCACAGTCGGCGGCACGCCCGTGCAAAATGTCGGCGCATATGGCCAGGAAGTCTCGGAAACTATCGTGTCCGTCCGGTGTCTGGACCGCACGACGGGCGAATTTGTCAGCCTCTCCAATGCTGAATGTGGGTTTTCATATCGCCGCAGTATTTTTAACACTGTCCAACGGGACAGATATGTCGTGACGGCGGTGACCTTCGATCTCGTCAAGGGCGGTGATGCCAAGGTCGCATATCCTGACCTTGAAAGAGCCTTGCCTTCCTCGATATATTCGCGCTGGGCATGCGACAGCAGCAAGGATGGCGACCCGTCCTGGCTTTACCGTTCACCTTGGTACGTGCGCTATATCGTCCTCAATCTGCGCGGACGAAAATCGATGGTGATCGACAAGGACGACCCTAATACGCGAAGCGCCGGTTCCTTTTTTAAGAATTCGATAGTCAGAGCAGAGGTCTTCGACAAGATCAAAGCTGAACATCCCGACGTGCCGAGTTTTCCGGCCGATGACGATATGATCAAAATTCCGGCGGCGTGGCTTATCGAAAATGCCGGATTCGAGAAAGGGTTCGCTCTTGGCAATGCCGGCATTTCATCAAACCACACTCTTGCACTGATCAACCGCGGTGGTGCGACGGCCGCTGAGATCATCACCCTAAAGGAGGCTGTGCAGGCGGGTGTGCGTGCAAAATTCGACATTGACCTCGTGCCCGAACCGCTGCTAATCGGCTTCGATTAGCTCCCGCCGCAGCTTGTCGGTATAATCGAGCGTTTGAACACATGCCACGGCGCGACGATATCCATAAGATACTCATCATAGGTTCCGGGCCAATTGTCATCGGACAGGCTTGCGAATTTGATTATTCGGGAACTCAGGCATGCCGCGCTTTGAAAAGTGAAGGCTACGAGGTCGTGCTGGTCAACTCCAACCCGGCGACGATCATGACCGACCCCGAGATCGCCGACAAGACCTATATCGAGCCGCTCACCGTCGAAACTGTTTCTGCCATTATCGAAAAAGAACGCCCCGACGCCGTCCTGCCCACCGTCGGCGGCCAGACAGGGCTGAACCTGTCGGTCGAGCTTTACGAACAGGGCATTCTCGACAAGTTCGGCGTCAAGATGATCGGCGCCAATATCGACGCCATCAAGGTCGGTGAGGACCGCGAGTTGTTCAAGAAGGCGATGGACGAGATCGGCGTGCCTTCGTGCAAAGGCGGTTTTGCACATACGTGGGAAGAGGCCCGCGAGATCGTCGAAATCACGGGCTATCCCGCGATCGTGCGGCCAGCCTTCACACTCGGCGGCACAGGCGGCGGAACGGCCTACAATCCCGAGGAATTCGAGGAAATAGCGAGAAACGGCCTGGCGGCGTCGCCTGTTTCGCAAATTCTCGTTGAGGAATCTATCCTCGGGTGGAAGGAATATGAGCTCGAGGTGATGCGCGACCTCAACGACAACGTCGTCATCATCTGCTCGATCGAGAACTTCGACCCGATGGGCGTTCACACCGGCGACTCGATCACCGTCGCGCCGGCGCAGACCCTGACCGACGTCGAATATCAGCGGCTCCGCGATATGTCGAAAGCCTGCATCCGCAAGGTCGGCGTCGAGACCGGGGGCTCGAACATCCAATTCGCCGTCAATCCCGAGAACGGCGACGTCCGCATCATCGAGATGAACCCGCGTGTGTCGCGCTCGTCGGCCCTCGCGTCAAAAGCCACGGGCTTTCCGATCGCGAAGATCGCCGCCAAGCTCGCCGTCGGCTACACGCTCGACGAGATACCCAACGACATCACCAAAAAAACACCCGCGTCATTCGAGCCGACCATCGACTACGTCGTCACAAAGATACCGAAATGGGCGTTTGAGAAATTTCCCGGTGCCGAGGATGTATTGGGCACGCAGATGCGTTCGGTCGGCGAGGTGATGGCGATCGGACGGACGTTCAAGGAATCACTCTTCAAGGGCCTGCGTTCGCTTGAGGCTGTTAAACCGTTGCGTTTACAGGATGTTCCCGATGCGGAATTGCAGCGAAAGCTCGCCCGGCCAAACTCGCAGCGTTTCTCTTACATTACGTATGCCTTGCAGAACGGCTATTCGGTCGACGAGATACACAGGCTGACAAAGATCGACCCGTGGTTCCTCGATCAACTGGCGCAGGTGATGGAGTTCCAGGCGAGCCTCGACGCTAAGCCGCTCGCCGAATACTCGACGGATGAGGTTCGAACCGCGAAGGAGTTTGGCCTCTCGGATCGACGATTGTTCTATTTAACGGGCTCGTCGGAGGCAGAGGTTCGCGAGCTACGAAAGGAACTGGATATCAAACCTGTCTACAAGCGAGTCGATACGTGCGGAGCAGAGTTCGAGTCATTCACGCCTTACATGTATTCGACCTATGAAGAAGAATGCGAGGCCGCGCCGACGAATCGGCGCAAGATAATGATCCTCGGCTCGGGGCCGAACCGCATCGGGCAGGGAATCGAGTTTGATTACTGCTGCTGCCACGCGAGCTTTGCCCTCCGGGATGCGGATTTTGAGACGATCATGGTCAATTGCAACCCTGAGACGGTCTCGACCGATTACGATACGTCCGACAGGCTCTATTTCGAGCCGCTGACATTCGAGGATGTAATGAATATCGTCGATGTCGAAAGGCCTGAAGGTGTGATCGTCCAATTCGGCGGTCAAACGCCGCTGAATCTCGCCGATCGGCTTGGCGAAGCCGGCGTTCCGATCATCGGCACCTCGCCGGATTCCATCGACCTCGCGGAGGACCGAAAACGCTTCGGAGCGCTGCTGGCCGAGCTGAATATTCCGTGCCCCGATAATTCGAGCGTTACATCAGCAGATGAAGCTAAAAGTGTTGCCAACACAATAGGTTATCCGGTCGTTGTGCGGCCAAGCTTTGTGCTCGGGGGCCGAGCCATGGCGATCGTATATGACGAGCAGTCGCTGGACGAATATATGCGCTCGGCGGTGGATGCCTCGCCCGAGAAACCGATCCTGATAGACAAATTCCTTGAGAGGGCTGCCGAGCTTGACGTGGACGCATTGGCCGATTGCGGCGGAGCGCGGACACTCCTGTCCGCAACGGACGACGCTTCGTCGGACGTCAAAAATGATGGTGCGAGTCTCGCCGGAGGAACCGGCGATGCGGACAAGAGTGTCCGAGCTCCGTCCGTTGTTATCGCAGGCATTCAGGAGCATATCGAGGAGGCCGGCATACATTCGGGCGACTCATCGAGCGTACTGCCGGCACAAAAGATCGCGGCAGAACATTTGGAAACGATCAGGCACTACACGACGCTCCTGGCCCGTGCGTTAAGGGTCCGCGGGTTGATGAACATACAGTTCGCCATCAAGGACGACCGCGTTTATGTGCTTGAGGTAAATCCGCGGGCGTCGCGGACCGTGCCGTTCGTGGCGAAAGCGACCGGCGTGCCAATCGCAAAGATCGCGTCGCTCGTTATGGCCGGAAAGCGGAAGCTCGCGGACTTTGAGCTGCCCGACGTGCTGCCTGTGCCGCTTGTTTTTGTAAAATCGCCCGTTTTCCCGTTCAAGAAATTCGCGGGCGTCGATCCCGTTCTCGGCCCTGAAATGCACTCGACCGGCGAGGTCATGGGCGTCGGTGCGACCTTTGGCGAGGCGTACGGCAAGGCCATGGAGGGCGCGGGTTTAAAGCTTCCGATGTCGGGCAAGGCCTTTATATCGGTTAACAACGCCGACAAAGGCCAGGCCGTTCTGCTCGCAAGGCGGCTCGACAAGCTGGGCTACTCGCTCGTCGCGACCTACGGCACGGCAAATCGCCTCCGCGAGGTCGGCTTGGAATGCGAATCGGTATTCAAAGTCAACGAAGGCCGCCCGAACATCGCCGACTTGATCCGGCAAGGCGAGATCGCTCTGATCATCAACACGCCCCTCGGAAAGGCCGCTGTGTACGACGAACAGGCGATACGCAAGGCCGCCCTGCAGTTCAACGTTCCGTGCGTAACGACCATTACAGGGGCCGAAGCCCTGATCGAGGCAATAGCAACCCGAATGAATCAGGCGGTCGTCACCGTTCGAGGCCTTCAGGACATTCATACCGGCCGTTCGCACACCATTTCGCGGTGAATTCCGTGTCCGCTTTGGCAAATTCCCAAGCCATTCGTTTACAATAGCGTAACTAAATTCATATGACTGAATCGCACGACCGCGAGATTATTGGCGGGCATCTGTTGGTGATCGGCGGGGCAGAGGACAAGTATAACGAGCGGAGGATCCTGAAAAAGTTCCTCGAGCTTGCCGGTGGTGACGATGCTGAGGTGCTGATCGTGCCTGTGGCGTCGGATTTTCCAGAATTTGCGGCGGATGTTTACACGCAGGCATTCAGGAACCTTGGCGTGGCCAACCCACGTGTATTGCGGGCGACATCGCGCCAGGACGTAGTGAATGCCGACGTTGAACGCCTCACGGACGGCCTGAAGGGCGTTTTTATTACCGGCGGCGACCAAATGAGGCTCGTTTCGGTGTTGGGCGGGACAAAACTGGCGGCAAAACTTCGAAAAATGGTTCGCGACACAGACGTCGTCCTTGCCGGAACGAGCGCCGGAGCGGCTGCGATGAGCACATCGATGATCGTTCGAGGCGAGCCATCGTCGCATCCGCACAAGAACGCCGTTAAGCTGTCGCCGGGCCTCGGATTTTTGAAGAACATCATCATAGATCAGCACTTTACCGAGCGCGGCCGCATCAGCCGCCTGATCACGGCTGTTTCGTATAATCCTTACAATCTCGGCATTGGTGTAGATGAGAATACGGCGATCATTCTGGACGGTAAGGGAGTACTTGAGGTATTTGGCCAGGGTTCGGCGACGATCGTTGACGGCTCAGAGATCACCTTTAATGAGATAGCGGAAGTAGCTGATAACGAAAGCTTTAGCGTGTGCGGCGTGCAGTTTCATGTATTACGTGACGGGCTGGTTTACAACTACCTCGAACGCCACCCGATCCAGCCGCCAAATGAATTCTTACTGCCCGACCTCGGATAGAGGACTAACCGCAGAGAAGCGGAGACGCCGAGATGGAAATAGATTCAGAACTGCTTAGGTCCGATACGCAATATGACAGGATGAACCGCTTGACCGAGCGGATAATTGGCTGCGCAATCGAGGTGCACCGAGGGATAGGTCCGGGGCTTCTGGAGTCCGCTTATGAAAGATGCCTCTGCTACGAGCTTGCTCAGAACGGCCTTAGATTCCGCCGGCAGGTGTCGCTCCCGGTTGTCTATAAGGGAGTAGAACTCGATTGTGGGTATGTTTTGGATATCATAGTTGAGGATACGATAATACTTGAACTCAAAGCGGTCGATCGGCTGATCTCAATCCATGAAGCGCAGCTACTGTCGTACTTGAGGATGCTTAATATGCGGGTTGGCCTATTGCTCAACTTCCACTCGGCGGTGTTGAAGGACGGAATAAAGCGCATTGTGAATAAGCTCTGATTTCCCACTTTCTCGGCGTCTCTGTATCTCTGCGGTTAGTGTCTTATGAATATTCTCGAAATTCGTACCCTTCGTGGTCCTAACTACTGGTCCGGCTACTGGAAAAGGCTCATTATTATGCGGCTCGATATCGGGGCGTATGAGAAAAAGCCGACCCATAAGATCAAGGGTTTTTATGACCGGATGGTTGACGTGATGCCGTCGCTCAATTCGCATGGATGCAGTTATGGCGAAGAGGGTGGTTTTCTGCGGCGCGTCAAAGAAGGCACGTGGGCCGGGCATGTGATCGAGCATTTTGCGCTGGAATTACAGACGCTTGCGGGAATGGACACGGGCTACGGCCGGACGCGTGAGACAACTGAAAAAGGTATTTATAACGTCGTTTTCAGCTATGTCGAGGAGGAAGTTGGCCGGTTTGCCGGTCGCGCGGCCGTGCGGCTATGGCTTGATCTGGCCGAAAAGCGGCCTGTCGAAGCGATAAAGGCCGGGCTCGCAAAGGACATCCAGGAAATGCGCGAGATCCGCGAGGATGTGCGGTTTGGCCCATCGACAGGATCACTCGTCGAGGAAGCTGAGAATCGCGGTATTCCGTTCATTCGCTTGAACGAACAATCGCTCGTCCAACTCGGCTACGGTGTGAATCAGAAGCGAATTCAGGCGACGACGACGGTCAATACCAATATGATCTCGGTCGATATCGCGGGCGATAAGTCCGCGACCAAGAAGCTGCTCGGCGACATGGGCGTTCCGGTGCCCAAAGGGTATCGGATACGCGATATCGAAGATCTCGAATCGACTTTAGACCGTGTCGGCTATCCTGCTGTAATTAAACCACTTGACGGTAATCATGGGAAGGGTGCGACTGTCGGTATCAAGAGCCTCGCCGAGGCTAATGTCGCTTGGGAAAAGGCAAAGGAATACTCGCGTTGGGTGATCATCGAACAGCAGTTGATGGGCTCGGATTTTCGCGCGTTGGTGGTAAATAATCGCTTGATAGCCGTTGCCGAACGCGTTCCGGCCCATGTCAAGGGCGACGGCAAGAGCACGATCCAGCAGCTTATCGACCAGACGAACGAAGACCCGCGTCGCGGCTATGGCCATGAAAATGTCCTGACGCAGATCGACGTTGACGGCCAAACGATGCGGTGCATCACAAAGGCCGGCTACACGCTCGACAGCAAGCTCAAGAAGGGCGAAATATTACATCTCAAGACCACTGCCAACATCTCGACGGGTGGCACTGCGATCGACTGCACTGATGAAGTGCATCCCGAAAACGTATTTTTATTCGAGCGCATTGCGAAGATCATTGGCCTCGATGTTGCGGGTGTGGATGTGATCGCCCCAAATGTGAGCGAGCCGCTGCGGGCCAGCGGCGGCGGCATTATTGAGGTCAATGCGGCTCCGGGCTTCAGGATGCACCTTGCCCCGAGCGAGGGCATAGGCCGCAACGTGGCGGAGCACGTCATTGACATGCTCTTTCCGCCGGGCACGCCGGCGCGAGTGCCGATCTTTGCGATCACGGGCACCAACGGCAAGACGACGACCACGCGGTTGATCGCACATATCCTAAAGAACAGCGGCCGCACCGTCGGCTTTACGACGACCGACGGCACCTACATCGGCAACCAGCAGATCACTACCGGTGACAATACCGGGCCCGTGTCGGCCCAACTGGTGCTAAAAGACCCGACCGTTGACGTCGCCGTGCTTGAAACGGCCCGCGGCGGCATCATTCGCAGCGGGTTGGGATTCGATCACTGCGATATCGGCATCGTGCTTAACGTCGCGGCCGATCATCTTGGATTAAAGGACGTAAATACCCTCGAGGACCTCGCGCGGGTCAAATCGGTCGTGCCGCGTGCCGTTTCGAAAAAGGGCTTTTGCGTGCTGAATGCCGAGGACAAGCTCGTTTACGAGATGAAGGAACTGTCCGACGGCGCGGTTGTTTGCTTCTCGATGAACGAGAACCATCCGAACATCAAACGCCGCGCCGAGCGTGGCCGCGTGTCGTGCGTGTACGAGAACGGCTACGTCACGATCCTCAAGGGCAAGTGGAAGGTCCGCGTCGAAAAGGTCACGAACATCCCGATCACATACGGCGGCCGTGCCGAGTTCATGATCCAGAACGTGCTCGCGGCGACGCTGGCGTGCTTTGTGCACGGCGTTTCGCTTGAGGACCTGCGAGTCGGGCTGACGACGTTCAATGCCGGAACCGCGCAGACGCCGGGACGGTTGAATTTCGTCGAGGTCGGCGACGTTACGGTGCTGATGGATTACGCTCACAATCCTGCGGGCTTACGCGGCCTGGCATCTTTCATCGACAAACTCGGCCGCAAATACCGCACGTGCGTTATCAACGGCACCGGCGACCGCCGCGACGAGGATATCGTCGAATTTGGTCAGGTCGCGGGCGAGACGTTCGATCGGATCGTCATTCGCCGAGGCCATTATTTACGCGGCCGCGACGAACAGGAAACCTACAAGCTCCTCCAAAAAGGCATCGCCAA
Source organism: Chloracidobacterium sp. (assembly GCA_016715795.1). Taxonomy (NCBI): domain Bacteria; kingdom Pseudomonadati; phylum Acidobacteriota; class Blastocatellia; order Chloracidobacteriales; family Chloracidobacteriaceae; genus Chloracidobacterium; species Chloracidobacterium sp. The sequence goes on along the minus strand of JADJXP010000002.1, from coordinate 1,756,316 downwards.
AGCCAAGAAGAACCCGGCCGTTCGCATCATCCCCGAAAGCCGCGACGCCATCCACCACGCCATCAAAACGGGGCGCAAAGGCGAACTCGTCGTCACCCTAGCCGACCGCGTGCCGGATGATATCGGGTATGTGCAGGAGTTTCGGGACAGGGCAGAACCGCCTGCGTAAGCAGGTGGCAGAGCGCCTCAGCATAACGTAGGTTCGAGAAACGGTGGGCGAACGCCACCTGCTTACGCAGGCGGTTCCGTCCTGTATATCGCGACCTGCTCATTACCGCTCCGGTCGATCCAACCTCGATACATTCCCTCGGAATTGAATGGCAGAGTCACGTTGCCTTGGGCATCGACGGCGATGAGGCCGCCTTCGCCGTTGATCTCGGTTAGGCGGTCGATGGTTTCGCGGGCGGCGTTTTCCAACGACAAGCCTTTGTATTTCATGCGTGCCGAAACATCGTAAGCGGTGACGCCAAGCATGAAGTATTCGCCGTGGCCGGTGCAAGAAACCGCACAGGTACTGTCGGCGTAGTTGCCGAGGCCGACGAGCGGCGTGTCGCCGACGCGGCCGTATTTTTTGTTGGTCATGCCGCCGGTGGATGTGGCGGCGGCGAGGCGGCCATTCTTGTCGCAGGCGACGGCGCCGACTGTTCCTAGCGCGCGGTTGTCCGCGTCAACTGCATCTGGCGCAGTCTGGAAGGCGGGTTTACCCCCGCTCGCAGTGGCGGGGGCAAGCCGCCCTTCCTGACTGCGCTCTGCTAAGTTGACCGAGATATCCAATGGCCCCGAATGATCAAGTTTCACTCTTCCTGCTGCCAGTGCATCCTGCAATTGCAGCCAGCGGTGTTCAGTGAAGAAGTATTCGTCGGGTTCGTGTTTGAGGCCCAGTTCGTCAGCGAACTGGTTCGCGCCCTCGCCGGCGAGCAGGACGTGTTCGGTGCGTTCCATCACGAGGCGGGCGAGTTTGACAGGGTTGCGAATGTTGCGGACAAACGCGACCGAGCCGGCCTTCAGCTTGTGGCCGTCCATTATCGACGCGTCCATTTCCTGTTTGCCTTCGTGGGTGAAGACCGATCCGCGGCCGGCGTTAAAGAGCGGAAAATCCTCTAAGGACACGACCGCCGCCTCGACCGCATCGAGCGACGTGCCGCCGGATTCCAGTATCGCCCAGCCGATCTTCAATGCCGTCTCGAGACCGCCGCGATATTCACGCTCCAGGTCAGGCGTCATCTGCGAACGAAGTATCGTCCCCGCCCCGCCGTGAATTGCCAACGCCAAGCCCATATTAAGATTCTACCGCAGAGACGAAGAGACGCGGAGAAAAACAACCACAGATAACAAAGATGCGCGCAAAGCCTATTTGTTCGTCCCTCTGCGTCTTCGCGTCTCTGCGGTTCAAAGTCTTGTATTTCGCAAGCGGAGGGCGTTGAGGATGACCGACACCGAGCTGAACGTCATCGCAGCGCTGGCGATCATTGGTGAGAGCAGCAATCCCAGAACAGGGAACAGCACGCCCGCGGCGATGGGGACGCCGACGATATTATAGATAAAGGCGAAAAACAGATTCTGGCGAATGTTCTTCATCGTCGCACGGCTGAGGTTGCGTGCTTTCAAGATGCCGCCGAGGTCGGGCTTGAGGAGCGTGATGTCAGCGGACTCGATAGCGACGTCCGTTCCGCTGGCAAATGCAATTCCGACATCCGCCTGCGCCAAAGCGGGAGCGTCATTTACGCCGTCACCGGCCATCGCGACGCGTTTACCCTGTGCCTGCAATTCCTTGACCTTGGCTGCCTTGTCCTCGGGCATTACCTCGGCAAAGACCTGATCGATACCTAATTCACCGGCAACAGCGTCGGCCGTCGCCTGATTGTCGCCCGTCATCATCACGACCTCGATGCCCTGGTGGTGAAGTGCGTCGATGGCGGCTTTGGCGCTAGGTTTGATGGCATCGGAGACGGTGATCGATCCCGCCGGATCGCCATTGACGGTCAGTGTGATTGCCGCTTCATTGCCGAACCGGCCGATGAACACTTCCTTGCCATCGATTACTCCGTTGATGCCGAGTCCGGTCGTGGACTCAAAATCTTGAACCTCCAATAGGTCGATATTTCGTTTTTCCGCTTCAGCGGTTATTGCTGTGGCAAGTGGATGCTCGCTGTGGCGTTCGAGGGAAGCGGCGAGCCTGATTATCTCGTCCGGGCCTAGTTGCGGCGTTGAGCCCTTACTTACGTGCGGGCTACTGACACTGGTTACCCGCGGCTTGCCCTCGGTCAGCGTGCCGGTTTTATCGACGACTATAGCGTTCACTTTCTCAAGCGTTTCGAGAGCCTCGGCTTTTTTGATCAGGACGCCGTTCCGCGCTCCGTGGCCGGTGCCGACCATTATTGACATCGGCGTAGCGAGGCCGAGAGCACATGGGCAGGCGATGATGAGGACCGAGACGGCGGCGACCACGGCGGAGGCAAAGCTGCCGAGTAGCAGCCACACGGCGAACGCAATGACCGCAACGACGATCACAGCCGGGACGAAATAGCCCGAAACGCTGTCGGCAAGGCGTTGTATCGGAGCGCGGCTGCGTTGGGCCTCGCCGACCATCTTGACGATCTGTGCGAGCAGCGTTTCGCTGCCGACCTTTGTCGCACGCATTTTGAAAGAACGATTGCCGTTGATGGTGCCGCCGATGACCTTGTCGCCGGCATGCTTTTCGACGGGCATCGATTCGCCCGTGACCATTGATTCGTCTATCGAGGTGTCGCCCTCGATGATCTCGCCGTCGGTCGGCACCTTTTCGTTAGCTTTTACGCGCAAAGCCTGTCCGGCGCGAACGTGCCGCAGATCGATGACCTCTTCGCTGCCGCCGTCGTGGATGACGGTTGCCGTCTCAGGTGCGAGCCTCAGCAATTCCTTAATGGCCGATGAAGTTTGCGATCTTGCCCGCAATTCCAGCACCTGGCCGAGAAGCACGAGTGTCGTGATCACGGCGGCCGCCTCAAAATAGCCCGGTACGATGCCCGAATGAGCGTCACGCATCGCGACGGGGAACCATTCCGGCACAAACAGCGCCGCGAGGCTCAACACGTAAGCCGCGCCCGTGCCCATTGCGATCAGCGTGAACATATTCGGGCTGAGATTCTTCATCGAGGCGACCGCACGTTCAAAGAACGGACGCCCACCCCATAGCACGACCGGCGTCGCAAACAAGAACTGGATCCACAGCGATACATACGACGCCCTGCCATGCGGCCACGTCAGAAAAAGGGCGTTGAGATCAACAAACATCTCGCCCATAGCCAGCACGAATACCGGCAGAGTCAGGGCCGCCGAGATCCGGAATCGACGCTTCATATCGGCGTATTCCGGATCGGGCATGTCGTCGAGCGAGATCTCCTTCGGCTCAAGCGCCATACCGCATATCGGACACGAGCCGGGGCCGATCTGCACGATCTCAGGATGCATCGGGCAGGTGTATTCGACGTCGGTCGGCACCAGCGGTAAATCACCCGCTACCGCAGGTGGTTCTGACAAGAATTGCTCCGGATCTGCGGCAAACTTATCCCGGCAGCCGGGCATGCAGAAATAGTAAGTGGTGCCGTTGTATGCGTAGCTCGCGGCCGCGGTTTCAGGCATAACGAGCATCTTGCACACGGGATCGACGTGCGGCTCGGGCTGCATTTCATCGCTGCGTTTTCGCCCCAAAGTAACCATCGGCTGCTGCATACGAAAATTTTATCGCACCCCGACGTTTTTCAGGAATCACGTCAATATTACAACTTTGTTTAAACTGGTAAAACCTGCTCCGTTTTGCCGACCTTAACCGAAAAGGCAAGTGCTCACGCAGCACGCGCAAAGCTGAACGGCCCGTTTATGGCCTGGTTCGGCTGCCGAAGTGAGGTATATGAATCACAAACTCTTCCTGCTCACGGGGCTGATCTCAGTACTTGCGGTAACATCTCTCGCTCAGGGCGAGACCGCAAAGAATTCCGGCCCAAACACGACAACCCGTCTCTATAATCTCGAATCCGAACTCGCGCGCTATATCTTTGATGACGAAGATGGCGACGAACCTCGTGCCGACCGGCCGCGCGTGGTCGAAAAGGCGTCAGGCGTCAGATCGTCGATCGTCGTCAATGCAAATGCCCTCAGCCGGGCGGCATTTGAGCTTATCAACAAGAAACGGGCCGAGAATGGAGCGTCACCCCTCGACTGGAGCAACGACCTCGCCCGCGTCGCCGGGGTCCATTCACAGAACATGGCGGAGCTTAATTTCTTCAGCCATCGCGGGCTCGACAACAAGGTCGTCAGCGATCGGGCCGACGACGCAAAGCTCGGCCGCTGGCGTGCCATCGGCGAGAATATCGCCTTCAATCGCGGCTATGCCGATCCGGTCGCACGGACCGTTCAGCTCTGGCTCGATTCGCCCTCACACCGGCGAAACATGCTCGACCCAAGCTGGAAAGAATCCGCGATCGGTGTCGCGGTCGGCGAGGACGGTTCGTATTACTTTACGCAGGTGTTTTTGAAGAGATAGGTCCGGAATAGCAGATAGCTGATAACTGATAACGGATAACGTCCGGATTTCTGTGTAGGAAATCCGGACGTTGTATTTTATCCTTGCCGAATGCGGTTCTCGCTTCCGTCATTTGCCAAGATCAACTGGACGCTGCGGGTCCTGGGCAAGCGTGATGACGGTTTTCACGAACTGTTCACTGTCTTTCAGACCGTCTCGCTGTATGATCGGTTGACCTTCTCGCCGGCCCAAGATCTCAGCCTGACGTGCAACCAGCCCTGGATACCGCTGGACGGCCGAAATCTTGTGATCAAGGCTGCAAATGCTCTGAATAAAGCGGTTGGCGGTTCATTTGGGGCTGCGATCCACCTAAAAAAACATATACCATCGTCGGGCGGGCTCGGCGGCGGCTCATCAAATGCCGCGGTCACGCTGATCGGTTTGCGAAGGTTGTGGCGCCTACACATCAGTGATGAGAGGCTTATTTCGATCGCCGCTGAAGTGGGCTCTGACGCTCCTTTCTTCCTTATCGGCGGGACGGCTCTTGGAGCGGGCCGAGGCGAGCGGCTCGAATCGATGGATGATATAGTTGCCGCAAACATGTTGATCGTGACTCCGCGGGTGCGGGTTTCGACGCGGACAGCGTTTGCCGGTCTCAATGCTCCGGCCTTGACTTCGGACGCCCCAGAACGTATTCTTTCTGTTTCCCGAAACGGGGCTGATCTGATCGATCCGCTTCGGTCGGAGTTGACAAACGATTTTGAGCGAAGCGTTTTCGTCGCCTATCCGGAGATCGAAAGGGTCAAACGAGCCCTGCTTGATCTCGGTGCTGCGAATGCCGCATTGAGCGGCAGCGGAGCGAGCGTTTTCGCGGTATTTGACAAACAAGAGACACGGCAAGCTGCTGAAAAAGCCCTCGCGTCCGAAGCGACCTGGCGAAAGTTTGCCGTATCAACCATCTCGCGGCGTGAGTATCGCGAGGCGCTTGGAATATAAGCGTCAGGTTGTTTCCGTTAGTTTCTTCGACTTTTTGCATTGGGGCGTCGCCAAGTGGTAAGGCAGCGGCCTTTGGAGCCGCCATTCGTAGGTTCGAATCCTTCCGCCCCAGCCAGTTGAGAAAAGAGTTAAGCGGACGATCTGTGGAAATGGGTCGTCCGTTTTTTTGCGGAAGGTTCTAGGTTGTGGGTTTTAGGTCTTTGCAAACACCTAAAACCTAATCCCAAAAACCTGTTTGATATGAGCGTCACAGGCAAAATAAAGGTCTTTTCCGGCAATGCGCATCCCGCGCTTGCTGAGGAGATCTGTGCCGGCCTCGGCATCGAACTGGGCCAGGCCAGCACTGCGCGGTTCTCTGACGGGGAGTTCAACTTCCAGATCGGTGAGAATGTTCGTGGCCACGACGTGTTTATCGTTCAATCAACGTCCCCGCCAACGGACAGCCACTTGATGGAACTGCTCATAATGATCGATGCTTTTATCAGGGCTTCGGCTGAGCGTGTGACGGCGGTCATTCCGTATTTTGGCTATGCGAGGTCGGATAAAAAAGACCGGCCGCGTGTGCCGATCTCGGCAAAGCTGGTCTCGAATTTGATAACTAAGGCCGGTGCACATCGCGTGCTGACCATCGATCTGCATGCGTCGCAGATACAAGGGTTTTTCGACATTCCGGTGGACCATTTGTTTGCCGCTCCGGTCGTGGTTGATTATTTCAATCGCAACCCGATCGACAATCTGATCGTGGTTGCGCCGGACACGGGTGGTGCGGAGAGGGCCAGGGCCTACGCAAAGCGGTTGAATGCGGGACTCGCATTGTGCGACAAGCGTCGCGAGCGTGCCAACGAGGCCGAAGTGATGAATATCGTCGGCGACGTGAAAGGCAAGAATTGTCTGATCATCGACGATATGTGCGACACGGGCGGCACGATATGTAAAGTCGCTGAGGCTCTGCACAAAGCCGGTGCGAACGAGGTTTATGCATGCTTTACACATGGCGTCCTTTCAGGCCATGCGGTTGAGAACATCACCGGGTCGCATCTGAAGAAGGTGATCGTTACCAACACGATCCCGATAAGTGATAACGGTCAGCCGCTCGTCGAGGGCGGCAAGATCGAGGTTCTGAGCGTCGCCGGGCTGCTTGGCATCGGCGATCAGATCGATACACGACGAGACCAGTGTTTCGTCGCTGTTTATTTAAGATTATGGCTGAGAAATTTGTAGTTAAGGCTGAAAAGCGTGAGACGCGAGGCAAGAATGAGGCCCGGCGCATGCGCGCGATCGGCAAGGTTCCGGTCGTCGTTTACGGCGGCGGCTCCGAGAGCATGGCGGCGACCGCAGAACTCGCGGATCTGGCCGCTATTCTGCGTAGCCAGACCGGCGTCAACTCGGTGTTTTCGCTGGATGTTGACGGCGAGGCGCACGACGTTATCTTTCAGGATCGCCAGATCGACCCGATCATGGGCCGACTCTTGCACGCCGATCTGCGTCGGTTTGCCAAGGGCGAAAAGATCGAGATGACCGTGCCTGTGCATCTGATCGGCCACGCGGCCGGCCTGATGGAAGAGGGTGCTGTTCTCTCGCAGGCCATGCGTGAGATCAGAGTGCTCTGTGAACCTGCGAAAACGCCCGAGTTCATTGAGCTTGACGTTACGTCGCTAGACGCGGGCCACTCGCTTCATGTGTCGGACCTCGTGGTTGGCGAAGGCGTCGAGATGGTCGAGGCACCTGAGACGGTCGTCGCGTCTATCGTGATCGTTAAGGAAGTCGAGCTTGAGCCTCAGGTCGAGGAAGGGGCCGAACCCGAGGTCACCGGCGAAGCGCCTGCCGAGGCACCGGCCGAAGATGGCGGTGGGGAATAGTCCGCTATCGTGGGCAAATGGCTGATCGTTGGGCTCGGTAATCCGGGCCCGGAATACGCGAAGACGCGGCACAATTTGGGCTTCATGCTCATCGACGTGCTCGCCGAGCGGATGCAGACGACGGTCAAACGAGATGAATGCCGCTCGCTGATCGGACGCGGCCATTTTGACAACCAAACCGTCGAGCTTGCTAAGCCGCAGACCTATATGAATCTCAGCGGCGAGGCTGTCAAGTGCCTGCTGGCTAAGGACGACAGATCGATCGAAAGGCTGATCGTGATATCGGACGACCTGGCGTTGCCATTCGGCACGATCCGCTTGCGGCCAAAGGGGACGCACGGCGGGCACAATGGGCTGAGATCGACCATTGACTGCCTTGGAACGCAGGAGTTCAGCCGTTTGCGGATCGGAATTCAGCCCGATCATCCGCTGAGCGATGCAAAACGGTTCGTGCTTGAGAATTTCGCCAAGGGCGATATCGAGACGGTTGAAAAGGTTTTGGACAGAAGCGCGGACGCCGTTGAGACGGTGATTCGCGAGGGAATTGACGCCGGAATGGCGAAATACAATTGATATGAGAACTTACGAAGTAATGTACATCGTCGATCCTGACACGGCGGCCGAAAAGATCGGCAAGCTGAACGACGCTGTCGGCAAGGTGATAGCCAAAGAAGGCGGCGAGGTCGTCCGGATGGACGATATCGGCATAAAAACTCTTGCGTATCCGATCCAGAAGAAGACCGAAGGCCACTATGTGCTCTTTGAGATCAACGGTTCGGGCCAGGAGATCGCCGAACTCGAACGCCGCATGCGCGTCAACGACATGATCATGCGCTACATCACCGTCCGCGTTGACGAAGACCGAAAAAAGGCTGAAAAGGTCCGCTCAAAGCGCGAGGCACGTTCGGCGAAACGGGCGTCATTCCGCCCGACCGAGGAACCGGCTGAGGAGGCACAGGCCGAGGCTTAGGAGGAGAAGTTTATGGCAGAGAAAGAACTTGAAGTTTTGAATGACCGCGACATGAGCCTCGACGAAGAGGTCATTGGCGACAGGCCGCGCCGCTATCAGCGTCGCCGCCCGCGTCAGATCGTCCCCGATTATTTGGATTGGAAGGACGTCGACCTGCTCAGGACATTTGTCCCGGAGCGTGGCAAGATAATGCCGCGCCGCATCTCGGGCATCTCGGCAAAAGACCAGCGCCGCCTCGCCAAGGCGATCAAGCGTGCGCGCTCAATGGCAATGCTGCCGTTTGTGGCAGACTAAACGCCGTCAGCGATCAGCACTCAGCATTCAGCACTAAGGCTGATGGCTGACCGCTGATAGCTGACCACTTGAAAGACTATGGCAAACACAACGATTTTATTGCGCGAGGACCTCGAACACGTCGGCGGACGCGGCGAGATCGTCAAGGTACGGGCTGGTTACGCCCGTAACTATCTGCTGCCGCAGGGCTTGGCCACGCTTGCGACCAAAGGCAACGTTAAACAGATCGAGCAGGAACGCGCTGCTCTCCTTAAAAAGGCTGCCATTGAAAAGGCAACCGCCGAGGCACAGCTCGAACAGATGGAAGGCCTCACGCTCGAATTTGCCCGTAAGGCGGGCGAGCATGGCACCCTTTTCGGCTCGGTAACCTCGATGGACATCGCCGAGGCCCTCGCAAAGAAGGGCTACGAGATCGACCGTAAGCGCGTTTCGCTTCGTGATCCGATCAAGGAAACCGGGGAATATTCAGTCAACGTCAAGCTCCACCGCGAGGTCACGCTCGCCGTGCCTGTGATCGTCACGGCCGAGGGCGGCGAGATGCCCGAAAAGCCTGCTAAGGAAGCTAAAAAGGCCAAGAAGAAGGCTGACGAACCGGCCGCCGAGGCACCGGTCGAAGCCGCTCTCGCGGAGGTAGCTACAATGGCTGAAGAAACTGCTGCTGCCGATGAGACGGCCGCCGAACAAGCCGACGCTGCGATCGAGGAAAGCGCGGAAGCGTAATCCCTAACCGGAGGATCTGATTCAGAGGCCCGGAGCAGGTATTGCTCGCGGGCCTCTTGAATTTTGCCGTCAATATTTGATAATTATATTATAATTATGGAGCGGATCGTCTTCTCTTGGGACGCACGTAAAGCGGCTTCGAATTTGAAAAAACACGGCGTTTCTTTCGACGAAGCGAGGACAGCCTTCTACGACGAGAAGGCTCGGCTGATCGACGATCCTGACCATTCGGATGACGAAGAACGCTTCATCCTGTTGGGCATGAGTTATAAGCCTCGATTGCTGATAGTTTGTCACGCCTACCGGGCCGGTTCGGAGATCAGATTGATCTCGGCCCGAAAAGCCACGAAAACCGAAAGTAGTTATTACGGAAGTCAATCATGAGAAAGGAATACGATTTTTCAGGATCCAGAAAGAATCCTTATGCAAAGCTGCTGAAAAAGCAGATTACCATCCGTATTGAAGAGGAAACGATCGACTACTTCAAACGTTTGGCGGCTGAGTCAGGAATACCGTATCAGAACCTGATAAACATGTTTTTGCGGGACTGCGCGACCTCGAAAAAGCGGCCGGTCGTTAAATGGGCGTGACCTGTGCCGCCGGTAAACTCCAAGTTTATTTAGGCTTACAGCCTTTCGTTCAGGGCCTTTAGACAAGGCCCTTTTTTGTGTCTAAAATTACATTCGCACCATCCGAAATGGCGAGCGTTTTTCCCGAAAATCGACGTGAGCAGTATCTCGAAAAGCCGTTGCCTTCGAGCGAAGAGTCCGAGCGCGTGATCCTCGGAGCCGTCCTTCTCGATCATGACGTAATGGCCCAGGCCATTGAGCATCTCAAGCCGGAAGACTTCTATTCACCATTCAATCGACGTGTCTTCGCCGCGATGAGCGCACTGTTTGCGAAGGGGTCAAAGATCGATGCGGTCTTGGTCGGCGAGGAAATGAAGAGAGAGGGCTCGCTGGACGCGTTTGGCGGCGTTCCGGCGATCACTAACCTGACCTTTGGACTGCCGCATTTTTCAAACGTTGAGGATTACATCAAGGTCGTTCACGACAAGTCAGTGGTGCGTCAGCTTATCCGCGCTTGCAGCGCGATCACGAGCGAGGCGCTGGCTGAGGAGGAAGACGCCGAAATCGTGCTCGACCGCGCCGAACAGCAGATATTCAACCTGGCGGAGGCACGGACCCACGAATCGTTCAGCCAGATCGAGCCGATATTGCAAGGAGTCCTGGCCCGTATCAGGGAACGAAGAGAGGGCGGGGCGGCCGACGGCCTGACCGGATTGTCCACGGGTTTCAGGAAATTTGACGAGATGACGTCCGGGCTCCAGCGGACCGATCTGATCATCGTTGCCGCCCGTCCGGCGATGGGCAAGACGGCGCTTTGCCTGACCATCGCACAGAATGCGGCTCTGCGTTCGAATGCCGTTGTTGCTATATTCTCGCTCGAGATGTCAAAAGAGCAGCTTGTCACCCGCATGCTGGCGAGCGAATCGCACATTAACGCCGTCCGATTTCGAACCGGCGGTCGTTTGTTCGCCAATGAAAGTGACCGCCTCGACGAGGCCGTAGCGAATTTGTCGGCTTCACGCATCTTTATTGATGATTCTCCCGCGATCTCGGCTCTTGAGATCAGGGCGAAAGCGCGGCGGCTAAAGGCCCAGGAGAAGGCGCTTGATCTGATCGTTATCGATTACCTGCAGCTAATGGGAACCAGTTCGCGGCGTTCTGAGAACCGCCAGCAGGAGGTCTCACTGATATCGCGCGAGCTTAAGGCCCTCGCAAAAGAGATGGATGTGCCGGTACTCGCACTTTCGCAGTTGTCGCGTGCCCCGGAGTCTCGCAATCCGCCAAGGCCCGTGATGTCTGACCTGCGTGAATCGGGTTCCATCGAGCAGGACGCGGATGTGGTCGCATTCATTTTTCGTCAGGATTACTACGACAAAGAGTCTACGGAGCATGAGGGAATGGCCGAACTGATCGTCGCCAAGCAGCGTAATGGCCCGATCGGTGACGTACGGCTGGTATTTTTGAAGGAGTTCACAAGGTTCGAGGATTACTTTAACGGCTAGACATGGCCGCTGGTGTCCTTGTCGGAATTGGTATGTCGTCAGATCTGAGATATCCGATCGGCGAATTTGAGCGCTCGAATTTTAGTGACCGGGCAGAGAATCTTCGCTCGATCGCCGAACTGCCGTCGAAGCTATCCGCTGCCGTCGCCGGCCTGACCGACGAACAGCTCGACACGCCCTATCGCGACGGCGGCTGGACCATCCGCCAGACCGTCCATCACCTAGCCGACAGCCACATGAACTCGCTGATCCGCTTCAAGCTCGCCCTGACCGAGGACGACGTGCCCACCATCAAGCCCTACTACGAGGACCGCTGGGCAGATCTGGGCGATACGAAACTGCCGGTAGATGTCTCGCTGCAGTTGATCGATTCCATACACACCCGCTGGTCGGCTCTGCTCGATTCGATGTCCGAGGCCGATTTCCAAAAACAATTCATCCACCCCGAAACCGGCGAATGGACCCTCGACGCCGCCCTTGCCCTTTATGCATGGCATTCCAAACACCACACCGCACACATTACATCGCTCCGCTCCCGCTTGGGCTGGTAGGCTAGGCAACCGGAAGGCGACGAACTCGTACTTGACCTGCACTTACCGAGATCATCACTCCGGCTACTAGATCGTCGTTACAACGATCCGGTTTTCGAGGGCGGCCTGGTGAATGATCTCGCCGTCTGCGGCATCCGCCAGACCGATCTCTCCAACGTGAAGGGCGTCAAGTCCGGCATCTCGAAGGACACTCGCAGTCGAACGAGGTACTCCTTGATCGAGCAGGAGCTTCATTTGCTCAAAGCTAGTTCGAAAACGCGGTCATCCAGATTGGCCGCTGCGTACGCGAGGGCTTCGCGGATGTCTTCTTCCTCAAGCTCGGGAAATTCCCGCTTCAGATCATTGCGGTCCGGATAGGTACCCACGGCCTCGACGACACGCCGAACGGTCAACCGGAGGTTGCGTATGCATGGCTGGCCGTTCATTCGATTTGAATCGACTGTGATCCGTTGGAAAGTCATGAGCTTAATCTGTCCGAAAGCTCCAAAAAAAGCAAGACATTATCCCGCAGCAGCGACGACCTTCTCGGCGGCGTCGTTCATTGTGGTTGCGGGGATGATACCGATGTTGGAGTCGCGCAGGACGCGGCGGCCTTCTTCGACGTTAGTGCCCTCTAATCTCGCGACTATCGGGATCGAGACGCCGAGGTTTTTGGCGGCAGCGACCACACCGTTGGCGACCATGTCGCAGCGGACGATGCCGCCGAAGATGTTGATCAGGACGGCCTTAACATTCTGGTCGGCGAGTAGGATCTTAAAGGCTTGTTCGACGCGCTCCTGACTGGCTCCCCCGCCGACATCGAGGAAGTTCGCGGGTTCGCCGCCGGCGAGCTTGATGATATCCATCGTCGCCATCGCGAGGCCCGCACCGTTTACCATGCAGCCGATATTGCCGTCGAGCTTGATGTAATTGAGGTCATACTTCGACGCCTCGATCTCGAGCGGTTCTTCTTCGTTGAGGTCGCGAAGGTCGGCGTATTCCTTGTGGCGGAACATCGCGTTGTCGTCAAAATTGACCTTGGCGTCGAGCGCGATCAGGCGGTTGTCTTTCGTAAGGAGAAACGGATTGATCTCGACCAGCGACGCATCCATCTTCTCGTAAGCGTCGTAGAGCGAGAGCATGAACTTCGCCGCCTGATTGATCAGGTCATTAGGAATGCCGAGGCCGAACGCGAGCTTTCGTGCCTGAAATCCACGCAGGCCGACTGATGGATCTATCGTCTCCTTCAGGATCAGTTCGGGCGTCTCTTCGGCAACCTTTTCGATGTCCATGCCGCCTGCAGATGACGCCATAAAGACGTTGCGGCCCGACACTCGATCGAGCGTAATTCCCAGATAGAACTCGCGGTCTATCGGCAAGCCTTCCTCGATCAGCAGCGTCTTTACCTCGCGGCCCTCGGGGCCAGTCTGGTGCGTGACGAGCATCATGCCCAGCATCTCGGACGCGATCTGTTTTGCTTCCTCAGGCGATCTTGCCAGCTTAACGCCGCCGCCCTTGCCGCGGCCGCCCGCGTGGATCTGTGCCTTAACAACGACGACATCGGTGCCAAGTTCTTTTGCCGCCGCCTCAGCCTCTTCAGGCGTCCGCGCGACGATGCCTCGGGGAACAGGTACGCCGTAATCTTTCAACAACGCCTTTCCTTGATATTCGTGGATCTTCATCTTTACGTTACTTCTTTATCTCAGTTTTTATGTTGATACCGACCAGCTTCCAGTTGCCGTCTTCCATCACATACTTGAGTTCGAAGTTCGCCCGCGCCGGCGATGTCGGATAGTAGCCTTTCAGGATGAGAGCATCGAGGTCGAGGACCTTACCGATGGTAGGTTCCGGCGAGAACGTGGCATCGAGCGATGCGATCGCCCGCTTGAAGTTATAGTCTGCTTTATTATCGACAAAGACCTTAAAGGCATCCTTCATTTCGTCCGGCGATGTCTGTTCCTGCCAAACTTTAGCGACCTTTTTATTAAAGTCGGTAAAATCTTCGGCCTGGACGGCATCGCTAAAATCCATAAAGCTCGTTTTTACAAGTGTTTGCAGTTTGTCCTTGCTCGGTATCTCGGGTTTTGCATCCGATTTCGAGTCAGACTTTGTGTCGCTCTTGGTGTCTGATGAGCCGCCGCCTTTGGTATAGACCACGCCGCCAAGTGTCATCTTATTGCCGGACGGCTCCTTGTCGATCTTGAGCGTCGGCCCGATGCCGACGAGTTTGATAGTTAGCTCCTTCTTCGCATCATCGATTTCGACCGAGCCATTCGTCACAGTTGTGCCGCCTGATTTGTAATCGCCTGATCCGTCCGCACGGATCGTGATCGTCGATCCATCATTGCCGGTCCATGCCCCGACATACTCACTCGGTGGTGGCGTGCCGCTGCCGCCGCAGGCAAAACCGAGGACGAAAAGGACGCCGACTGAGAGTATCAGCGCAGTAAAATTTCGAGCATTCATGGTCGCGAGGATAAGAGTTTTCATCATTTTTCTCCTTCGGGCCGATACGCTTTACTGCGAGCGTTCGACGAGTTTTAGTAATGTGCGAATTGCAACTGCTGTTGGCCCTTTTGCCTGATGAGGTTTAACGCCGTCAGCCCATGCCGTGCCTGCGATGTCGAGGTGTGCCCATTTCGCCTTATCGACAAACTCCTGGATAAAGACCGCACCCATGATCGTGCCGGCCTTGCCTTTCGGGCCGATGTTCTTGATATCGGCGATGTCCGATTTGATGTCCTTGCTGTATTCGGGCCCGACCGGCAACTGCCAATAGCCCTCGCCCGCGTCTTTGCCGCAGGCGATGATCTCATCGACGAACTTCTGATCGTTGCCCATAATGCCCGTATTATGGGCACCGAGGGCGATGATCACCGCACCGGTCAAGGTCGCCATATCGACGATACGTGTTGCGCCCTGCTTCTCAGCGTAGGCGACTGCGTCGGCAAGGATGAGACGGCCCTCCGCGTCGGTATTGAGTATCTCTATCGACTTGCCATTCATCGCGTAAACGACGTCCGCCGGCCGCGAAGCTCCGCCATCAGGCATATTCTCGACCGCCGCCACGACGCCGATCACCGGCACGGACGGCTTAAGCAACGCAATTGCCCGCATCGTGCCGATCACCGTTGCGCCGCCGGACATGTCGTATTTCATCGCATCCATGCCTTCGCCCGGCTTGAGCGAGATGCCGCCGGTGTCGAACGTGATGCCCTTGCCGACGAGGGCGAGCAATTCGCCCTTTTTTGCCGTGCTCTTGGCGGGTGTGTAGCGCAACACGATAAGTTTCGCCGGCTGGGTCGACCCGAGCGAAACACTCATCAGCGAGCCCATGCCCTGTTTTGTCATCCACGCTTCGTCGTAGATCTCACACTTAAGGCCGACGCTCTTGGCCATTGCCTGTGCACGCTTTGCCATCTCGGTCGGCTGAAGGATGTTCGGCGGCTCATTGGCGAGATCGCGGGTCAGGTTCATTGACTCGCCGATAGCCTGTCCGCGAGCGATGCCGTTCTTGAGATCGCCGGATTTCGCTCCGTCGATGCAGACGATCAATCCCGAGACGGTCTTGCTGCGTTTGTCTTTGGTCTTGTATTTATCGAGCTCGAACTGGCTAGTGATAAAGCCTTGAACAGCATTCTGGGCCACCTCGGCGGCGGCCGCGTCGCTGCGCGGCAGCAGGGCAAAGCTCTTAACACTTCGCTTTCGTAGATAACGCGTTGCCGTGCCCGCAAGAGCCGCGACCGAATGAGCCTTGTAATCCTTCTTGTCGCCACAGCCGATGAGCAGCAACCGCGTCGCCGTGACCTTGCCTTTTGGAGCAAACCGCAGCAGAGCCGTCTGGCCAGCGTCGCCCTTAAACTCCTCGTTCTTCATCACGCCGGCAAGCAAGCCGCCCGTTAGCTTGTCGAGCTCTTTGAGCAAGCCTCCCGATGCTTTCTCACCCTTAAAAACGGCTACCGCCAGGGCCTCTGCAGCCGCCTCGGTAAAGTTACCCGTAATCCCAGCGAATTTCATTCACACCTCGTTAAATACTAGATTTTACTGAAATAAACACTCTATCTTACCGTTAACGCAGGGCACGTTTCAACTCGGCCTCGGTCTCTTTTTTGATGGTTTTCCGCATCTCGGCCTCGCGCTTGTCGTAGAGCTTCTTGCCCTTGGCGACACCGATCTCGAATTTGATCCGGCCGCTTTTCCAATAGATCCGCGTGACAACGAGCGTCATGCCTTTCTGCATGGTCTCCTTTAAGAGTTTGTCGATCTCGCGGCGATGGAGCAGCAGCTTGCGCTCGCGAAGCGCGTCGTGGTTGTTGATATTGCCGTGCGAGTAATGCGAGATGTGAGCGCCCACCAGCCAGACCTCGCCGTTTTTGATCTGAACGAACGACTCCTTGAGCTGTATTCGCCCCGCCATGATGCTCTTGACCTCCGTCCCGACAAGCGCGATCCCGGCCTCGTATTTATCGAGGACGTGAAACTCATGAAACGCCTGGCGGTTGGTCAGTATCTCTTTCTCAGCGGACATAAAATGCAACGATAATGCAGAAGCCCGCGCGTGAGCAAGGGCTTGATACTCACCGGTGGGGCCTTGGGTTGGCGTTATTCGTGCATTCGTGGCTAATTCTTATGAACACATCATTAGCCACGAATGCACGAATTAAGACACTCTAACGGAACTGAGCGTGTTAAGCCCTTGCTAACGCGCGGGCTTCTGCATTAAATTATTAATGACGCTGGGAGATCGTCTAATGGTAGGACTGCAGTCTCTGGATCTGCCTATCGGGGTTCGAATCCCTGTCTCCCAGCCAATTTCTTAGTCTTAAGTCTGGGGTCTTAAGTCTTGAGTCGGAGGGCACCGCAGGTCCTGCTCCAGACTCTGGACTTAAGACACCAGACTTTCGCATTTATGGATTGGCACGAAAGCAAGATCCGCGTTCGATATGCCGAGACCGATGCCATGGGCATCGTGCATCACGCGAACTATCTGACCTGGTTCGAGGTCGGCCGGAGCGACTTTTGCCGGTCACGCGGTTTCTCGTATAAGCAGATGGAGGATGAGGACAACGCCCTGATGATCGTTGCCGAGACCTACATTCGTTATAAAGCACCGGCATTCTATGAGGACGTGCTGACCATCCGGACGAAGATCGGTGATATCCGCAGCCGCAGCATCGCCTTTGTGTATCAGGTCTATCGCGACAGCGACGATACGCTGATCGCCGAGGCCGAAACGCTCCACGTATTTACCGACTGGGAGCGAAAAGTTCGCACGTTGCCCGACATCTATCGAAATCTCCTAAGCGACGACCCGCACGCGTCTTTCCCGCCGAATCAGGCACCGCATTAGCTGAAAGTTCAGAGCTCAAGGTTCCAAAGTTCAAAGGGAGGAGCAGAGCAACTTTGAACTTTGAACCTCGAACCTTAAACTAAGTTCATATGCCCGGAGCCGGACGTGCCGAGATCTATTTTATTGCCGCGATGATGATCCTGATCGTCATCTTGTGCGTGGCGGCGGTTTATTTTTTCTTCAAGACCTATCGCAAAGAAATGCGGGAAAAGGCGGCCAGCGAGGCGGAAAAGATGGCCGCACGCGGGGAAGAATAGTCGTAGCGTCTTAGTTTGGAGTTATTCGTGCCCTCGTGGCTTATTCTTCCGAGAGCGAGAATAGCCACGAATGCACGAATGCAGACACGGCCATGGACGGTTGTTTCTTGACAAGATGTTGCATATGTGCTACAATTGTTTCCGTGAATTGGGGTCAAAAGCAACGGGGCCACGAATTTTTTTCAAAAATGGGTGGGACACGGACATTTTTCACTCGTAACCACCGTGTTTTCAATCGGTTAAGGTGTCCCACCGGTGTGCGGGACAGCAGCGGGACAGCGAGGCGGCCAGATTTTTTTTCAAAACCGGTGAGACACGACCTGTTTGTTGCCGTAACTCATTTGTAATGAATATTTAGACTGTCCCGCCGAGGTGCGGGACAGCGGCGGGACAGCCGGCCCGGGAATTAGAGGCAAATCATTGCATCCAAACATCTTACAGCCAAACCAGGCCGCTCTGATCGTCGTCGACGTTCAAGAGGCATTCCGCCACGTCATTCCCGATTTTGAGACGCTCGCGATCAAGGTCTCGACGGCCGTTAGCGGCTTTTTGGCGCTCGAACTGCCGGTATTGGTGACCGAGCAGTATCCCAAAGGCCTCGGCAATACGGCCGAGGAGATACGCCTCGTCCTACCGGACGACGTCGAGATATTCGAGAAAGCAGCCTTTAGCTCGTGCGGTGCAGACGCTTTTGTCGCCAGATTGGAGGAACTCGGCATAAAACAGGTCGTTTTATGCGGTCTAGAAACGCATGTTTGCGTCAATCAAACGGCACACGACCTGCTCGATCGCGGCTTTCAGGTGCACCTGCTGACCGACGCCGTGTGCTCTCGATTCGAGGAGAACAAAGCCGCCGGCCTCGAAAAGATGCGCTCGAGCGGAGTGATCGCATCATCCGTCGAAATGGCCTTGTTTGAACTTATGCGCGACGCTAAACACGACAAATTCAAGGAGATACAGGCGCTGATCAAGTAGTTATCAGTTGTCAGTTATCAGTTATCAGTTAATCCGAATGGATCTTCTAAGTTCACTAAACCCACAACAGGCCGAGGCCGTGCAGGCGACGGACGGGTCGCTGCTTATTCTCGCGGGTGCGGGCTCGGGCAAGACGCGCGTGATCACGGTGCGAATTGCGTATCTTATTGCGGAAAAAGGTGTTCCACCGCACAACATTCTGGCGGTGACGTTCACCAATAAGGCCGCTGGCGAGATGCGCGAGCGGGTCGAGAACCTGTTGCGGGGCGAAAAACTGCCGTCAGCCCCGCTGATCTCGACCTTCCACAGTTTGTGCGTCCGTATCCTGAGGGCCGATATCGAAAAGCTTGAAGAAGGCTACAAACGCTCGTTCACGATCTACGACACGGACGATTCGACCAAGGTCATCAAGGGGATCATCAAGGACCTCGGCCTCGACGACAAGCAAACGCCGCCGCGTAATGTCCGCAATGCGATCTCCGCTGCCAAAAATCGCGGCGAGGACCACGAGATGTTTGCGTCGAAGATCGAATACGGCGATGAGAAAAAGGCGACGATCGCGAAGATCTTCCGCATGTACGACGAGCGGCTGTTGACGGCGAACGCGCTTGATTTTGACGACCTGCTCATCAAGACCGTCAAACTCCTCCGCTCATCGCCCGAGACTCGCGAGAAGTACAACGACCGCTACAAATACATCCTTGTTGATGAGTACCAGGACACGAACGCGCTGCAGTTCGCCCTCATCAGCTACCTGACCGAGAAGCAGCAGAACATTTGTGTCGTCGGCGACGACGCGCAGAGCATTTACGGGTTTCGGCAGGCCGATATTCGCAACATCCTCGAATTTGAGAACCATTATCCGACCGCGAAGGTCATATTGCTTGAGCAGAATTACCGCTCGACCCAGACGATACTGGACGCTGCGGACGCGATCATCGCGAATAACGTCAACCAAAAGAAAAAGAAGCTATGGACCGCCAATGCAGGCGGCGAACGGATTTTGTATTACCAGGCCTACGACGGCGACACCGAGGCGAGATTTGTGGCGTCAAAGATCGAAGAACACCAACGCCGGAGCCTCTCGGATCGGATCGCCGTGCTGTATCGCACAAACGCCCAATCGCGGCAATTTGAAGAGGCCCTCAGACGCCTGCGGATCGAATACAACATCGTCGGCGGCTTTTCGTTCTACGAGCGGGCCGAGGTCAAGGACGTGATCGCGTACCTCAAGCTGGCGATAAACCCGTTCGACGATATCGCCCTGCTCCGCGTCATCAATACGCCGGCCCGCGGCATAGGTAAGACGAGCATCGATGCATTGCAGGCGGCAGCGAAGGCCAATGGAGCTTCGCTGTGGATGGCGATTCACGGCATTACGGACAAAGAGTTTCCGCTCGACGTGCAGATGACGCCGAGGGCGAAAGAGGCGTTTCGCGGATTCAGGGACGTGATCGAGGGCCTGATAAAGAAGGCGGCCGATGAAGCAGGGAACTACTCAGTTTCGGACGTCGTCACCGCCGCGATCGAGGACACCGGCTACGCCAACACGCTGCGGACTGAGAACACAGACGAGGCAGCCGCACGGCTGGAGAACCTCGAAGAGCTCGTCAACGCCGCCGTCGATTACGACAAGCAGCAGGAGAACGGCCTGCGCGATTTTATCGATCACGCGGCATTGACGTCGGACACCGACCGATACGATTCGAGCGCGGGCGTGACGCTGATGACGGCACATATGGCGAAGGGGCTTGAATTTCCCGTGGTCTTCCTCGTCGGTCTCGAGGACGGCATCTTTCCGCATTCGCGCTCCTTGAGCGAGGAAAAGGACCTCGAAGAGGAACGCCGTCTCGCCTATGTTGCCATTACGCGGGCCGAGAAGATGCTCTATGTCACCCACGCGATGCATCGACGGACCTACGGGACGGAATTCACGTCTGAGCCGTCGCAGTTTCTGAATGAGCTCCCGCTCGAACTGATCGACGACCTCTCGCCGGGCTCATCGTGGCTCTCATACGCTCGCAGCGCGAGCACGCTTCAGGCAAAAGCCGCTGTAAACGCCCTTCGCGGCGAAGCCGCACCGCCAAAACCGCGTAATGTCTATTCCGGCAAAACGTATGACAGCGCGGATGCGGTGAATGAGTTTTTCAAGAATAGAGGAACAAACAGGGCAGAACCTCCTGCGTCAGCAGGAGGCGTTCAACCCTCGTACGCAACGGCGCCAATGGAAACGCCGCTCGACCGCCTAAAAGCCGCCGGCTCGCAAGGCCGCCCGACGCAGAAGGTCAGCATGCCGCCAAATTCGCTCGTTCCCGGCACATACGTCCGCCACGTTAAATACGGCCGCGGCCTGATATTACGCCGCGAAGGTTCGGGCGATAATGTAAAGCTCACGGTCAGCTTTCCTGGATTCGGCCAAAAGAAGCTGATCGAGAAATTTGCCAACTTGGAGAAAGATTGAACGATGGACTGGAAGCCGGCGTAATGCTCGCTAGACGTTGCAGAAGCCCGCGCGTGAGCAAGGGCGATACACGCAACGTTGAATGTTTCGCCCTTCCTCACATGTAGGTTTCTGAAACGTGCTAAAGAACATTATGAAAAACAAGATCGCCCTAATAGCCGCCCTCACCGTCCTGGTTTTCACAGTCCTCGGCTGCGGGATGCTTGGCTCGTCCGATAAGTCAAAGGCAAACACGGCTTCGAACAAGAGCCTGTCAGACAAGGCCCTAGACACGGCGGTTGGTGAAGAAAAGATCGGCATTCCCGAGTGTGACGAGGTGATGGACCTGCTCGGATCGTATGCCGACAATCCGGATGACGGCTATGTCGTAAAGGCGGGTAAACGGCTGTTTGTCAATAAGATACGCGAGACGATCAAGAAGAGCATCGAGGACAACAAGGGCGACAAAGCTACGATCGCGAAAAACTGTCACGACGCCAAGGTCGAGCTCGAAAAAGCAAAGACCGAGCAGGACAAGACAGGGAAGTAGCGATCTCTCTCCGTTCTCTGCGTGATGTCCGACGTTTGTAAGATTCCACGCAGAGGACGCAGAGGAAATCACGCAGAGAACGCTGAGGTTTTTGTAAATTATTGCTGCTCGCTATCCAGCTTTCGGACGTATTCGCTGCTCGGATAGCGGGACTTGAGAATTTTGGTGAGCTGGTCGCGAAGCTCTTCGTTATTGCCGCAGCCATACTTGGTCCAGCCGTTGGCCCCGATGGTGATGTATAGTGCCTCAGGCACACGGCGATCGGCCGGATACGTTCGGGCCCACGTCAGCACCCTCTCGCCGAGATATTGCGGCGCGTCGCCTGTCTCGCGAAGGCGAGTTCGCTCGGCCTGAGCGAGCTTTGACTGTGCAGGCGTCAGGAAGTTTGGCTTAGGCGGCAGCGGTGCAGGAACGGACGTATTCGCGGTGTCATCGTAAACCGTGTCATAGGGTTCGCACCACCAGTCGTTTGCCGACCACTCTTCCTGCTCATTGTCGGTCTTGCCCATTCCGTCCTCGATGTAGGGGCTCATTATCGGGTTCTTGAGGACAAAATAGAGAGCGGCATAGTCGCGGGCCGCCTGCGTCTTGGCGGCGTTGATCATATCGAGTTGGGCGGCGAACTCAGGATGATATTTGACAAGCTCGGGCGTGATATTCAGCATCGTCGCCATATCGTCCAGCATAAATGCACGCATCCAGATCGCAATAATGAACCGCTCGCGCATATGCTCCGGCAGCGACGGCGACCTTGTGGCCTCGATCAGCACGGTGGTCGGAAAGTGTTTGTTAAAGACGTCGATGATGTCCGTGTCAAACATCGGCCGCGCCTGCCACAGCTTCTCTTGCGTAAAGCGTGCCTCGATCTCCGCGTCGTACTGTTCGCGCGTTTGCCCTTCGGAATTGGCCGGATCGAACCACGTCTTTTGCTCGGCGATGAACTGATCGATGGTCCCCGTGCTGCCGTCAAAATCGAACGCAAACGGCTTTCGCAGTGAATACGTCAGAAAATCTTCCATCGTCTCGGCAAGCCGTAACCGCAAGGCCAGGAATGAGTTACGCGACGATATCGGTATCTGGTCGCCGGCGTTGAGCATATCGTCGATCAGCTTTCGTGCCTCTGCCTGCTTGCCCTGATCGAGCAGGATGCGTGCCAGGTGATACGCGATCGTCGTGTAGGCGGGCGACGAACGGTTAGCGTTGGTCGCGGCCTCGATGACGCGCGGCAATCCGGCATAGGCCTTGTCGGCCTTTGCGATAGCAGTCATCAGCCAAATCTCGCTGCCGGTCGCCTTGAATTGATCCTGCGCGTAGAGATAGGCCTCCGGCCCCGTCATCTGATAGACAAAGAGCCAGTCGGTCAGTGCGTCTTGTTTGAGGAATGGCGGCAGCAGCGACGGCGACATCTTTTCGTCGCCCCAGTAGCCGCCCTGGTAATCTGACTCGCGTCCGTCGGTAAAACG
Organism: Chloracidobacterium sp.; assembly: GCA_016715795.1. Classification (NCBI taxonomy): domain Bacteria; kingdom Pseudomonadati; phylum Acidobacteriota; class Blastocatellia; order Chloracidobacteriales; family Chloracidobacteriaceae; genus Chloracidobacterium; species Chloracidobacterium sp. Next base: position 1,733,340 of record JADJXP010000002.1, on the reverse strand, counting down.
GCCGGAATAGGCACTCTGCCGCGCGTATCGCACCTGCTCTTTCTGCGTATCGCTGAGCGGTTGGCCATATATCCGCTCTGCGGCGGCGATCGCCTCGTCGTCGGTCGCCTCAACCTTGACCTTAAAGCTCACATACTTGTCGCCGACGTAGAAACTCAGATCCAATTGGCCATCGTCGTTCGCCGGCGTGGCCTTGTTGCTGGCGTTGACCGGTGGAGCAACACCGTTCTTTCGGGCCTGTTCGGCGAGTCTGCGATCCTCTTCGGCACGGAGCACCTCACTCTCAAACTTGTCCATCAGCCATGTGTAATCGATCAGGTCCTGGCGAAAATTCTCGTTGCCGCCGTAGAATGCGAGCTTCTTGGCAAGCTGGCCGACGCGTTCTTTTGGATGAAGACGATAGGCGATCAGGCCCAGCATGCGTTCAGACGACTCGGAGAACTTGCCCGAGCGCGAGACGAACCGTTCTAGATGACGCTCGGCCTCGTCATACAGTTCGGCGGCCTTTGCTTTAGATTTTCCGAGACTAGCTTGGCGGACCAGGGTACGGCCGACAAGATAATCGGCGGTTTCCTGCCACGGCGATTCGGTATCCTGTGCGATCTCGGCAAAACGCTTCTTCGCATCAGCGTAATCGAGGGCGTAGAATTCCGCCGCTGCCTTCTGGTAGGCTCGGTCCTTTTCGAGCCATGCGGGCGAGCCCGGAGCGACATCGTCCGGCGTTCGCTTGCCGCTCGCACAGTTCTCAAAGACCTTGTCCTGTCCCGTTACCCATTCGCGGACATAGGCATTGTCGCGGCCGTGGGCCGTCATCCGGTCTGACAATGTCTCGGCCGCTGTCTCAAAGGCGTTTCGGGTGCAGTTCGGGAAGAAATCATAGCCGCCGTAGGAGCGCTCGACATAGATCGGCGGCGTCGTTTCCTCATTCCCTACAACGTCTTTGCGGCGCTCAACCCAAGCTTTTACCGCATCATCAATAGTGTCGTCGGTAAAGCTCTTGTTCTTGAGGTCAGCGTTCCATACCTCGATAGCCGATGTTTGCTCAGCCGCATTAAGGCCGCTGCCCGCGATCCATCGATAGGCAGCAAACAACACCGACCGGCGATACGTTGGCTTCACGATCCCAAGCCGCCCGGCCGCAAAATCCGTAAACGGATCTTCAGGCGCCTTCGTCGTATCAAACAAAGGCGAGACATAGCCCGGCCCGCACGGCATCACTGCCGACATCAGCAGGGCAAACATCATCAATAGCGAAACAGCGAGGCGGGCAAAGGTTTTCATACGACAGATTCGGATTTGAAACAAATATACCCCAAATGCAGAACGAGCAAAAGGGAATTTTTCGCACTGATTGAGGTGACGTGCTATCTTTACGTCGGTGGTGGACGATAGATCATGTGTGGAAGAGTTTCACAGCTCAGGGGGAAGAGGTTTGGCGAGATGATCGCGCATTGGCTGTATCCGGAGGCGTTTGAGGAGCGGCACAATCTCAGACCGACGGAACCGGCCTGGATCGTGGCACGGCGGGGCGACGGAATGATAAAGACGTTAGAGGCCCGCTGGTGGTGTCAGTGGGATGGGTCGCACTCATTCGAGACCAAGTTTCCGATGTTCAACGCCCGTGTCGAGACGATGTACGAACGCAAACTGTGGGCCGACCTGCTGCAGCGTGGGCACCGGTGCATCTTTCCCATTGACAGCTTTTACGAGTGGCCGGTAAAAGGCAGAGGCTTGCCGCCCGTCGAGATATTTGTCAAAGGCCGCGAGCCGTACGCGCTGGCCGGGCTGTGGAGCAGATACTTCGATGACAGCGAACCTCGCTACTCTTTCGCCGCCTTCACCTGCCCGCCAAATGATTTCATGAAGCCCATCCACGAAAAGGCAATGCCCGTCATCCTCAACACCATCAACGACCAAAAAAAGTGGCTCGAAGATGGCGACGAATCCCTCCTAAAGCCGTTCACCGGCGAAATGGAATCTGACGCCTTGTCCGACACGCTCGAGCACCTATTTCCCGCCGAGAATCGGAAGTATTAACCGTTCGATGCTCTTATGTGCAACGTCCCAAATTTGCAGTCCGGAAGGTGGCCTTGGCCCCGATGACATCAGGTGCCACTCGCGACGGGCGGGCCGAGACCGATTCCTAACCAAAGTGTCGATAACAAATTGTCGGGAAATGACAGGGCGAATCGGTTACACGCTCATGATCTCGTGCTCTTTGTTCTTCCCGAGTTCGTCGATCTTTGAGATGTAGGTGTTTGTGAGCTTTTGGATGTCGTCGAGGCCGCCGCGTTCGTCGTCTTCGGAGATGGCCTTGTCTTTGAGGAGGCGTTTGAGCGAGTCATTCGAATGGTGGCGGACGTTTCGTACCGCAACACGGTGTTCCTCGGCGATCTCGTGGACCTGTTTGGCAAGCTGTTTGCGACGCTCTTCATTGAGCGGCGGCACCGGCAGGCGGATCAGCTTGCCGTCATTCGAGGGGTTGAGGCCAAGATTGGCCGCGATGATGGCCTTTTCGACGGCACCGAGTTGGGAGATGTCCCACGGCTGGATCGTGATGAGCTGCGGCTCGGGCACGGCAATCGACGCCATCTGGCTAAGCGGTGTCGAAGTGCCATAATAATCGACGTGAACCGCATCAAGCAGCCCAATACTCGCACGGCCCGTGCGGACGTTAGCGAGCTTGCGTTTGAAATCTTCGACGACCGATTCCATCTTCGGCCCGGTCTCTTTTATGACATCTTGTACGCTCATAGGTGATGAATGGTGAACGGTGAATGGTGAACGGTGAGTTTTCTCCTATTCACCATTCACAATGCACCATTAACTAATTAGTTACCAGCGTTCCGATCGATGTGTCGCCGCAGACGGCCTTAAGGATGTTGCCTGCCTCGCGCATGTTAAAGACCATGATCGGCAGATCATTATCGCGACAAAGCGAGATAGCCGATGCGTCCATCACTTTAAGATTCTTCTCCAGAACCTCCTGGAAAGTGATCTTCTCAAACTTGGTCGCTGACACATCCTTGACCGGATCCGCGGAATAGACGCCGTCGACTTTGGTGCCCTTCAGGATCACGTCGGCCTCGATCTCCAGAGCTCTCAAGGACGCCGCCGAATCCGTTGTGAAATAAGGATTTCCGGTGCCGGCTGCAAATATAACGATGCGTTTCTTTTCAAGATGTCTGACTGCCCGCCGACGAATGAACGGCTCAGCAAGCTGCGGGATGTCGATCGCCGACATCACGCGTGTGTGGACGCCCTGCTTCTCAAGCGCGTCCTGCAGCACGACGGCGTTCATGACGGTCGCGAGCATACCGATGTAATCGGCAGCAGCCCTATCCATATTACCAGCCGACTCTGATACGCCCCGAAAGATATTGCCTCCACCGACTACGATCGCGATGTCTACGCCGAGCTCATTTACGCCCTTGAGTTCCTCTGCGACCGAGGCCGCTACTGCGGTATCGATGCCGTACTCAGACGCGCCCATCAACGCCTCGCCGGAGAGCTTGAGGAGGATTCGGTTGAAAACGGGCTTCGCCATATGTCCTATATGGACCTATAGGTCACACCAGACCTATATTGACCAACCGACAGATTAACCAACCATGGAGGCTACTTCTGCCGCAAAATCGTCGACTTTCTTCTCAATGCCCTCGCCCATCTTGAAGCGGGCAAAGCGGCGGATCGAGATGTTCTCTTTGATCGCAGCGACCTTTTCGGTAACCAACTCGCCTACCGTCTTGGCGGGGTCTTTTACGAACGGCTGATCAACGAGAACATTCTCCTCGTAGAACTTGTTCAATCGGCCTTCGATGATCTTCGCAAGAACGTCGTCGGGCTTGCCCGCGTTCTTGGGGTCGTTCTTGAGCTGTTCCATTAGGATCTCGCGTTCCTTTGCGAGGTCGCCGTCAGGGACGTCCGAGCGGTTAGTATAACGGGGATCCGTCGCGGCAATATGCATCGCAACGTCCTTGACGAGCTGCTGAAACTCATCGCCGCGGGCGACAAAATCGCTCTCGCAGTTGATCTCGACCAGCACGCCGACCTTGCCGCCCATGTGAATATACGATCCGACCGCTCCCTCAGCCGTCACACGGCCCGCCTTTTTGTCAGCGGTCGCGATCCCTTTCTTACGTAGGATCTCGATGGCGGCCGTCTCGTCGCCGTTAGCCTCGACGAGGGCATTCTTGCAATCGATCATGCCAGCGCCGGTCTTTTCCCGCAACGACTTTACTGAACTTGCACTTACTTCTGCCATATTAACTCCGATAATTACTTATAAAAAAGGCGTAACTGATTTACCGGACCCCGGAAAAAAGCTACGCCGCTGAAAATAAAAGACTGTTAGCTTGCCGTAGCTTCGTTGCTTTCTTCGGTTGTTTCCGGGGTTGGCTCGCCAGCCGTGGCCTCAACCGCCGGTTCGTCGGTAGCCTCGGTTGCTGTTTCCGATGCGTCCGTCTCAGCCGACACTATATCCTCGTCCTCTTCCTCATGTATATCTTCGGATTCCATCTCGGCGCGCTCGTCCTCGCTCAGATATTCTTTTGGAATGGCGGTTAGCGAACCGATCTCGGCCTCGTCTGCACCTGCGTCTTCACCATCGGCCCCCGCCTCGACTTCCGCAGTGCGGCCTTCTGTCCCAATCTGTCGACCCTCGATGATGGCATCTGCAATGCGGGCCGCAAAGAGTCGGATCGCACGCAGCGCGTCATCGTTGCCCGGAATGACGTGATCGATACCCTCGGGCGAGCAGTTGGTATCGACGACGGCAACGATCGGAATATCGAGCTTATTTGCTTCCTTGACGGCAATATCTTCTTTCCTTACATCAATTACAAAAAGGAGATCCGGACGCCCGTTCATTTCCTTGATTCCGGCGAGGTTCTTCATGAGCTTTTCGTGCTCTCGGTCGAGTTGAAGGCGCTCCTTCTTGGTGAGCATCTCCATGCGGCCGTCCTCGCGCATCGATTCTATGTCTTTTAGGCGATTGATCGACTTCTTGACAGTCTCGTAATTGGTGAGCAGGCCGCCGAGCCAGCGGTTGTTCACATAGAACATCCCGCAGCGTTCGGCCTCTTCCTTGATCGCATCCTGAGCCTGGCGTTTTGTGCCTACGAAAAGGACCTTTTGATTGGGACGTTCGGTTAGCGATTCCTGTACCCACGCGAGCGAATCGCGGAACATCTTCTGCGTTTTTTGTAGGTCGATAATATAAATACCGTTGCGAGCGCCAAAGATGTATTCCTTCATCTTCGGGTTCCAACGGCGGACCTGGTGACCAAAATGAACTCCTGCCTCGAGGAGTTCCTTCATCGTAACTGTAGCCAAAACTTCTTTCTCCTTGGTTTATGTACTCGGCGAAGGCGTTTGTTAACCAAGTGCCTTCGCCGATGGATTATGCTTCAGCGCGCAAGCTAAAGCTACTATCAACAACTTAACGCTTCGAGAACTGGAACCGTTTGCGGGCTCCTTTCTGTCCGTATTTCTTGCGTTCTTTCTTACGCGGGTCGCGCGTGACGAGGCCCGCCTTCTTCAGCGTCGGCCGCAGATCGCCGTTAAACTCGATCAGTGCACGCGTGATGCCGTGACGAACGGCTCCGGCCTGCCCGGCCGTGCCGCCGCCGAGGACGTTCACAAAAATGTCGAATTTCTCGGTCGTTTCCGTCAAATGAAGCGGCTGGCGAATGATCATCTGCAGGGCTTCGTTGGGGAAGTACGAGTTAAATTCACGCTTGTTGACCGTGATCGCGCCGCTGCCCGGACGCAGGTAAACGCGTGCCGTTGAGGTCTTTCTGCGGCCGGTGCCGTAATATTGAATATCAGCCATATCTGTAAGCAGTCAGCTGTCAGCCTTCAGCACTCAGCATTTGCCAGAATTTCTGACGGCTGATTGCTGATCGCTGATCGCTAGATCTCTATCGCCTCCGGTTTCTGGGCCGTGTGGCGGTGTTCCGCGTCCGCGTAAACCTTTAATTTCTTTGCCATTGCCTTGCCGAGCTTGGTCTTGGGGAGCATGCCTTTGACGGCGAGCTCGATGACCTTTTCAGGCTTTTTCTCGAACATTTCCTTGACCGTCGTCTCACGCAGGCCGCCGGGATACAGCGTGTGGCGACGATAGAGCTTCTGGTCGTTCTTAGAACCCGTAAACTTTGCGTGGCGGGCATTTATGACGATGCAGTGCTCGCCCATATCCATGAATGGCGTCCACGCGGGATTGTTCTTGCCCGACAGGATGCGGGCCACCTCGGTGGCCAACCGGCCGACCGTTTTGCCGCTCGCATCGACCACGAACCACTTGCGCCCATTCGCCAGATCCTTGCCGCTCGGAAAGTAAGTACTCATAACTCAAAACACACTAATGCGAATATCCGCAAAAATGCGAACTGACAGGATATCGAAAACAACGATGACGGTCAAGGGCTGGGGATCGACATTCCGTATCAACGCTCCGCGCGAGTTGTATCGACAGTTTGCTGTTGTATCGACACCTTTCGCTAAGTGTATCGACACTTTTCGCTATGTGTATCGACACTTTTCGTTAGTGTATCGACACTTTTTGCTAAGTGTATCGACACTTTTTATTCGCGCACGCCGTATCTTGCCATAGGTGCCATGCCCACCATCGCTGGGGAAATTGAGAACTGAGAATTGAGAATGGAGAATCCCGTCGGAACGGATGGGAACAGATCCAACGCGTCGGAAACGCGGGCATCTCTGCCCGCCAGTGCGTCCGCAGAGGATCAACACCGAGTAAGCCACTCCACCTTAAACCGTCGCACGCGAGAGCGGGCAAAGATGCCCGCGTTCCGACGCCTTGACAGGCGTGCACGGACGTGCTATATATGAAACATACGAAAACGGTTTTGGGTTTTAGGCCTTAGGTCTTAGCCGGAATCAAAGACCCAAGACCCAAGACCCAAGACCAAAGACCAAGGACCAAAAACCCACCACATTAAGGAGAAACCATGACCACATTAGACAGACGTTACGAGAAATTTCAGGGCGGGCCGGCGATGTCGCCGGCGGGGGCGCGGGAGCCGAGGGTGACGATCAACCGCAAAGGGCTGATCTACATGAACGACTGTGCCTACAACAAGCTCGGGCGGCCAAAGTTCGTGTCGCTCTATTACAGCCGCGAGGACGACTCGATCGCCGTCGAACCTGTTTTCCCGCCTGACCCTGCGAGCTTTCCGGTGACAAAAAAGCAAATGGGCTGGGCCGTGCACGGCTCCACCTTCTGCCGCCACTACCGCATCCGCGTGCCCATAACCACCCGCTTCCTCGCCCCGACGATCGAAAACGGCATACTCGTCCTCGCTCTACGCCAAACCGTCACCGTCGGCGGCATCAATCGTGGAAAACGCGTGTCGGCCTAGCATCATGTCGTTGACAATCGACATCTGATGCGTTAGCATCAGATGCATGCGAACCACGCTCGATATTGATGCTGACGTGCTGCAAGCGGCAAAAGAGCTGGCGGCAAAGGAAAAAACCACTGCGGGAAAGGTGATCTCAAACCTTTTTCGGCGCGGGCTTAGAGCTCCGGAGCCCAGGAAGGAGAGAGCAACCGCTAAGTACACCTTCAAGAATGGCGTTCCGGTGCTGCCGAGCCGAGGCGGTGAGATCATCACGATGGAGCACATTCGCTCGCTCATGGACGAAGAGGACATGTAGATATGCGCTCGCTGCTCGACGCCAACGTCCTGATCGCTCTTTTTGATCCGAAACACATTCACAACGCACGCGCCCATTCATGGTGGGCCGCCGAGCGCCGCTCGGGCTGGGCAAGCTGTCCGCTCACCGAAAACGCGCTTGTCCGGATCATGTCGAATCCTAACTACCATCCGGGCCACGCCCGGTTCTCGGCCGAGGACGTGGTAACGCAACTCACCGATTTCGTCCGCGGCACCGACCACGAATTCTGGCCCGACGACATATCGCTCCGCGACCCCACGATGTTCGAAACAACCCGCATCCTCGGCCCCCGCCAACTAACCGACCTCTACCTGCTCGCCCTAGCCGCCCACCACAAAGGCCGCCTTGTCACCTTCGACGAAACCCTCGTCCTTTCGGCTGTTCCGGTTGCGATGGACGGGAATCTCTGTGTGATCTGATCGAGCGTTTTGCCGCCTTATGAATTGCCACCAGCTTCAGCTAGGGGGCGGATTCAAATATGTCCGGGCGTTAGCCCAAAATGTCATGAGTCGCCGTATCGCGACTGTAGAATGTCCGTCGCCCTTTCAGATAGCTCCATTGAGTGTTCGGGATAACAGACAAGTTTTGCGATAAGCATGGGAAACTCGGGTTCGGCGCGAATGATCGAATCAACCTCGCGAAGAAGATAGTTTTGCCAAACCTCGACTAGAAAAAAGCGAAAGTTCGATTGGAGGAAGATCGCGAGATTCTGAAGATCAATCGCTGAAAAGTGACGGTCAAACTCGTCACCCATAGCTCGGTATATCGGCCAAAAATGCTCGGCGTCGAAGACCGGCTGTGCTGATGGGTCCGGTCGGTGATAGGTTCGATAATCGTTTGTAGGGGGCCTTAGATCATCAGTTGATTTTAGGGTTTCCGGCTCTTCGGCGGCTCGTAGGATCACGGTGTCGACACCAACCATGCTCTCGCGATGCTTGAGGCTGTAGAGGCATCGCTTTATCACATCGCCGATGAGATCGCGATAAAGCGCGTAGTCAGAAATGACTTGATGAAACGTCTCAATTCGCATCGGCGCCGACTATTTCCCTGACTTCGTTCGGTTGTCGAGTTTGCAGAGCATTTGCAGATTCTCTTCGGTCGTTTTGCCGCCGTCACGCCACGGAACGATGTGGTCGCCTTCCATTTCGGAGATGTCGTAGGTTTTCTTGCAAGTTGGGCAAACGCCTTTCTGCTTCTCGTATTGCTTTTGCTTCATCGAATCGCTGAACGTGCGGAGGCCGAGGTGTTTTTCGTCGCGAGTAAGGATGTATTCGTATATGCCGTTGTTTTTCTCGACCTCGTCGTCGGCGACGAGCCGTGCGGTTTCTTCTTCGATGGCGGCGGTGTCGTAAACATTATCCTTGAACTCGTTATACAGCGGCCCCCACGGACGGCCTTTCATCATCTTCGCTCGCTTCTTGACGAACGTCGTCTCGACCCACGCGATGACGGCCTGAAAGTATCGCCAGAGCTCGCCGGCGTTCGGGTCGTGCTGATGGACGGCCATATAGCCCTCGACGTCGCCGCCATTTATCCACTCGATTGCAGTTTCGAGAAAGTCCTGGCGAATGGGCGAGCCGCTTACGTAATCGCTCGCAATGGCGTAAGCAGGGCCGCCGGTCTTTGAGAACCATTTCTTTGCGTCGGCGGTCCACGGCCCGGCGTAAACGGCGTTTCGCAGTTCCTGATCGGTCAGCGTCAGTCCGGCGATGTTGATGGTGCGAAACCATTCGAGCTTTTCGCTTGGTTCGCCGGTGCAGAGGTAGATGGTGAGTTTGTAATCAAGTATCTGGTTTTGTTCGTCGTCCTGCAGGTTGTGAAAGTAGAGCTTTTTGAACTGAAAATCGCCGACGACGTATCGGCAAACCGAAATAGTTCGCTGCTGGCCGTCCATCACCTCGTAGTCTCCGTCATCGCGAACGGCCCAATACATAACGTTCAGCGGATAACCCTTTCGCAGAGTGTCGATCACCGCATCGCGCTGTTTTGGCTGATAAACGAACTCGCGCTGATACGCCGGGCGAATATCCAGCCTCCCGCCAAACCCGCTCACTCCCGCTTCCTCGTTGTCGATATACTCCGCGACAAGCTCCCTTACCGTTATCTCTTTTGGTTCGATCTTCATACAGTTTCAGTCCCCGACCTCCACTCGAATGAGATCGACGCGGTTCTTGGTAGAAAAGACAATATGAAAATAAGCTTGTACGAGTGTTTGGGCCATTGTTACTCGTCCCCGAAGGGGACATATTCAATAGCGTCGGGTGCAACCCGGCGAAAAAAGATCTCAGAAATGCCTTGTCCCTGACGGGGACGCACTATTGCTCCCCTTCAGGGAGCGGACATTTGCGCCCCGCGTGTCGTCGGGATTCTCCCGACGCTATTAGCTATGTGCCCTTCAGGCACTTGTCCCCGGCTTTAGCCGAACATTGGGCTAAAGCCCTCGATCTTTTTGAAATACCTGACCACTAGCTAAAGCTAGTGGCAATTCATAAGTTCTCTTTTGGTTCGGTGTTCATTTATTTCTCTGGTTTCCGATTTCGGATGAACAGACGCTTGAAGGTTTCCTTGCCATTAAGATGTGAGCCGCGACCGTAAATTCCGTCCGGATCCTGAGTAACGTCTCGATTACTTCCCAAAATCTCAAATTGATCCGGGTTGTACTTTTCCAGAAACGTAACCGGAACACCCATCACCCCACTGTAATCAGCCGGTATTTCCGCGAATCTTTTCACTTCGATAGCGTCGTATATTTTGGGTACACCGCAGGGTCGAAGGTTTTGTAAAGATTCAGTTCTTCGTGGCGTTGCGGAATGTCCAGGTTAGTAAACCAACATGCGTTTCCTAAACTCCGCCAGTTCTGTCCTTTCTCGTCTCGCCAGCTTCGGACCTCACGCATTTCGTAATCGTCGGGGACTCTGAAGGCCACCGGGTGCGAATGGCCGAGCCACATCCTGTTGTCCTGAATGTGTGTGAATATCGCTTTGTAGATGATGGCGTGCTGGTTGCCGATAATAAGAAACTTCTTGTCGTATGCAATCAGTTGCTCAACATACTCTCTAAACAGCGAGAACGGCGGGTTTGTTACTACGATGTCGGCTTCTTTCAATAGCTCAATGCATTCGGGGCTGCGGAAGTCGCCGTCGCCTTTTAGGCGGTGTTGTTCGATCTCGGAGTCGTCGGGGATTCGGTTGCCGTCTTTGTCGCCTTCATAACTCAACGCGATGCCTTTTTCGCTCGCATGCTGGCTGAACATATCGGGCCGGTCGTTCTTGTAGCAGGTGGCGATGAGCTTCTTGAGCTTCAGGTGCTCGAAATTCTTTGTGAAATAATCCCAAAACCCGCTCACGCGCGGATCGTCGCAGTTGCACAGCACGGTCTTGCCCTCAAAATGCGGCTTATAATGCCGCAGCTCGTTGTCGATGTCCTCGATCTGCGTATAAAACTCGTCCTTCTTCGACGATTTTGCGGCGTGTAAACTGCGATTTAGCGACTTTGTGGTCATTGTTGGGGACGGGTCTGCGCGATCGCTTCGACCTACAGCATTCTCGCCCCGGTTGTTCAGACGGTCACGCAGGCCCGAAGGGAAATGTAGCACCATTCCTTTGAAACCGAAAACCGCGCCCGAGGAGACGGCAAGGCTGATATTGGTGTGTGGCGGCCTTCGGATGTGACTTGGTATCGGCAGAATTCGTCCAATAGGACGTTCTTTGGGTTTCGGTTGGGGGCGACGAGCGACGTGCCGACGCCTGCGGCCTTCGGCAATTAGGAATTACGAATTAGGAATTACGAATTTAGGAAGGTTGGCCGCGGATTGCACGGATAACGCGGATAAGGCAGATAAATTCATATCTGCTTTTATCCGCGTCATCTTTTTATCTTCGGCCAAATGACGCTCGCCAGGAGCGGGCAGAGATGCCCGCGTTCCGACGCCTTGACGCGGTTTCCGTCGGCGTCGCCATGGCAAGTTGAGCCCTTACTTACGTGCGGGCTACTGACACGGGGCTATGGACGCATGGTTTCGGCGGTGAGGAGGCCGATGATGGTTTTGGCGTCGACGATGCGACCGTCGCGGGCCATTTGTGCGGCTTCGGTGAGCGGGATGCGTTCGATCTTGATCAATTCATCTTCTTCCAATTGCTGCTCTGTCTCTGTGATCTCTGTGGCTAAGAAAACGTACATCTTTTCGGTCAGGAAGCCGGGGGAGACGTAGAATTCGGCGATCTTTTCTAATTTAGCGGCGGTGACGCCGATCTCTTCTTCGAGCTCACGACGGGCTCCGGTGAGCGCGTCTTCGCCGTCCTCGAGCGAGCCTGCGGGGACCTCTAATAAATAATCTCCGGCGGGATGGCGGTATTGTTTGACGAGGGCGACCGTTCCGTCGTCGAACAGCGGGACGATCACGGCGCTGCCTCGGTGGACGACCATCTCGCGCTGGTATTCGACGCCGTCCTCGACGATGGTGTCGAGGCGGACGTCGAATACGCGGCCTTTATAGATGGACTCTGAATGAGTGGTCTCGGGCATTGATTAAGATTTTGCCACAGAGGACACCGAGAGCACAGAAGCCTCCGCGAACTCTGCGAATTCTCGGCGTTCTCTGGGTGGAACTAATGTAAAGGAAGATTCCACGCGGAGGTCGCAGAGATCTTCGCGGAGGTCGGAGAGAAGAAAATGGTGTAGAATTCTCGCGTTATGAAAACACTTTTTGATAAAGACACGCACGCGGAGGTGGTCGAGCGGTTGGGGCGTTTGACGCCGGATGCGACACGCGAATGGGGCAAGATGACGGCTTCGCAGGCGATGGAGCACACGGCGAGGGCGATGGAGATGGCGACGAAAGACAAGATCGAGAAGCAATTACTGCTCGGCAAGCTGCTCGGGTGGATGTTTCGCAAGGAGTTCCTTGGCGAGAAGGAATTCAGAAAGAACGCACCGACAGGGCCGGATTTTATCGTCAAGGACGAACCTGATTTTGAGGCGACCCGCGCACGGCTGATGGAAGTGATGGCCAGACTACACGAGTTGGGCGAGGCCGGAACCGACGGCAAGGTGCACAAGTTTTTTGGCCGCCTTTCAGGCAAGCAATGGGGCGAGACGCAATACAAACACGTCGATCATCATCTGCGGCAATTCGGGGTTTAGGAGGATCGTCCACGAAAGGCACGAAAAGGACGAAAAATGGTTGAGATACCTTTCCGAGAGGAATCTTACAAGATCATCGGGGCGTGCTTTGAGGTGTATAAGGCGAAGGGCTGCGGCTTTACGGAAGCGGTTTATCAGGAGTGTCTTGCGTTAGAATTCGGATTGCAGGGTATTCCGTTTGTTGCCCAGCCTACCTTTGAACTCGACTATAAAGGCACGAAACTTATGCAGTTTTTCAAACCTGACTTCGTGTGTTACGGCACCATCTTTGTTGAACTAAAGTCTTTACCGAAGCTGACTGATGTTTGCCGTACCCAAGCCCTAAACTATCTCAATGCGACTCAGTACCGGCTTTGCCTTCGGGTGAATTTCGGCCACCATCCTAAACTGGAATACGAGAGAATCGTCTTATAACCTTTTTTGTGCCTTTCGTGCATTTCGTGGGAACGATGCTTCTCAGCACTTGTCCCAGCACTGTTTGACCAGCGTGCCGTTCTGGAACATGCCCCTCGTCGTGTGGCCTTTTTCATCGCGGTAGCTGCCGTAGCCGTGGAACTCTCCGTCAACGAACTCGCCCTCGTATTCCGCCCCTTTTGTTGATCCCGTCAGCCAGACAAGTGTCCCTTTCCCGGTCATGCGGCCGAGATGGAAATCGCCGGTGTAGAGCGAGTTGATCATATTGAACCGGCCTTTGCCGTGCATCGTTCCGTTCAGCATCTCGCCCTCATAAACGCGGCCGTTGTAGAATTTGTACACGCCGCGCCCCGCCGGCTTTCCCTTGAGAAACCCGCCCTCGTAAACGCTGCCGCTCTTTATCTCGAGTTTGCCTTTGCCCGCAGGAGTTCCCTCGGCGTTGACCTCGCCGACATACACATCTCCGTTTTCCATCACTATCCGGCGGGTGCCGACGCTGAGATTTGACGCCAACTCGACAGCATCATCCATTAACTTGGAATGGGTCTTTTCGGCCATCTCCTTTATGTAACCGTCGATGAATGGATCCTTCGGGTCAAAGATCTTTTGCTTCTCATAGAACAGTTTCGCGGAGGTGTAGTCGCCCTCACCCGAAAAGGCCATCGCCAGATTTCTGGCCGCGTCAGCGGCACACGAATTACCGCGAGGCTCGCGATGGGCGAGGAGGACCGGTTCGATATGTTTTCGGAATGCGTCGGCGTTCTTGAAGGGCTTCCAATATCCGTAGTGGGATTGAGCGCAAATGTTGTTCGGAAATGTCCTTATGAGCCGTTCCCAATACGGTGCGGGATCGGGGATCCCGGAGGTGCCCTTATCGCGGGTCTGCTTCATGCCGAGGAGAAGAATTCGCAGTTCGGTGTAGGCTTTCGTGTTCCATTCGTCCGCGGCGATGGCGCTCAACGCGGCCTCTCCTTGGGCGGCATAGTCCCGGCTCGAGGTACCCTGTGCGGCAGAGGCGGTGGCGAGAAGGCAAATTGTTGATATTACTACGGTTAGCTTAGTGAAGTTCATGTATGAGGAAAATAGTGCGATCAAAGAGTACAGAGGACAGATTAACTAAATAGCAGCCTCGACTTCAACACCCCGGCACACATTCGAGAGCATCTTTAGTGATTTTTATGTATTTCGTGGGAAAATAGCCACATGGCATATCGCGTAGGGCTAGGCGTTACCGGCGGGATCGCGGCTTATAAGGCTGTGGAGGTGATGCGCGCGTTGCAGAAAACGGGGTGCGAGGTGACCGTGGCGATGACCCGGCATGCTACGGAGTTTGTGCAGCCGTTGACGTTTCGGGCGTTGACGGACAGGCATGTGATCGTTGACGATTACGACCCTGAGAATCCCGACCCGATCGCGCATATCAATTTTTCGCAAGAGATCGACCTGCTCCTGATCGTGCCGGCGACGGCGAACATCATCGGCAAATTCGCCAACGGCGTGGCGGACGACTTTTTGGCTTCGACATATCTGGCCTGCACTTGCCCCGTGATGATCGCACCCGCGATGAATACGACGATGTGGGAACAGCCTGCGACGCAGCGAAACGTCGCACAACTAAAAGCCGACGGTGTGTATTTTGTTGAGCCGGTAGCGGGCGAACTGGCGTGTAGGACGGTCGGCACGGGGAAGCTGGAGGACGTTGAGAATATTGTCAAGCAAGCCCTGCAACTGTTAACCGCAGAGACGCAAAGACGCGGAGAGGAACAATCGGATAAAGGAGATTCTGCGCTGCGTCTCGGTGTCTCTGCGGTGGATCTTTCTGGAGAACGAATGCTGATAACGGTCGGCGGGACGCGGGAGGCGATCGATCCGGTGCGGTTCATATCGAATCACTCGTCGGGCAAGATGGGCTTTGCGGTTGCTGAGGCGGCTGCGGCGAGAGGGGCTGAGGTGACGGTCGTGGCGGGCGAGACGAAGGTCGCACCGCCCGGCGGTGTTAATGTCATCCGTGCCGTTTCGGCTGAAGAGATGCACGTGGCGGTTATGCGGGAGTTGCCGAATGCGACCGTCTTTGTCGGCGCCGCGGCGGTGGCTGACTATGCGCCGGCAAACGCCGCAGATGCGAAGATAAAGAAAGAAGGCAGCGATGTGATGACGCTGGAATTGAAGAAAACGCCTGATATCTTGGCGGACGTCTCTAAGAATCGCCATGACGGTTTATTGGTAGTCGGCTTTGCGGCTGAGACTAATAATGTTGTCGAATACGCGCGTTCCAAGATGGCCAAGAAGGGCCTCGACATGGTCATTGCGAACGACATCACTCGGGAAGGCGCGGGGTTTAATACAGATACGAACATTGCCACGATCATTACGGCCGAAGATGAGCAGGCGTTACCGTTGATGACGAAGAGGGAATTGGCGGACAAGATACTCGACGAGATCCTGAACGTGCGCCTTTCAAAAGGTTGCGGTTAGGACATTCTAATTACTAATTATCGAATTAATGATTATTAATTATTTTTGATGGGAACTGACGCGGAAAAGGTTGATCTGATCGCGGACATTCGCGAGCAAGTGCTTTATATGCAGGAGCTTGGGGTGGAACGGATGGACGCTCAAGTTGGTAGTGGAGAGTTGCGAGTGGAGAGTTCACACACGCAATCAGCAAGTCAGCCTGTGAGGTCACCGGAGGGGACGAGAACGTCACAATTTGCAAATTTGAGATCTGAAATTTCCTATAAGCCCGAACGGCCGGTGGGGTCGAGGTTGGCGGAATTGCCGTCATTGACCAAGCGGAAGTCGCCGGTGTTTTTTGATAAGTACAATCCGGAGAGGGACGAGGGACAAGGGGCGAGGAACGAGACTGAAGAAAACGCGGGCGAGGCTGCATTGGTTGATGTCGGACCGGTTTTGCCTGAGCCGACGGAGACTATCGAGCAGATCAGGGCTGAGATCGGGCTGGATTGTAAGAGGTGCAAACTGCATACGCTTGGACGTACGCAGGTCGTGAACAGCGTCGGGAATTTTAATGCGGACCTGATGTTCGTTGGCGAGGCTCCTGGCGCGGATGAGGACATTCAGGGCGAACCGTTTGTCGGCAAGGCGGGACAACTGCTCACCGACATTATCGAAAAGGGCCTGCAAATGCCGCGTAAGGACGTTTTTATCGGCAACATAAACCGCTGCCGCCCGCCGGGCAATCGTGCTCCGGAGCCGGACGAATCTGCGGCGTGCAAGCCGTTCCTGTTCAGGGAGATCGCGGTCGTCCGGCCAAAGGTGATAGTCGTTCTAGGCGCGACGGCGGCGCAGAATCTGCTTGAGACCAAGGTGCCGATATCGCGGCTGCGGGGGCATTTTCACGATCATCTTGGCGTGAAGGTGATGCCGACGTTCCATCCCGCGTATCTCCTGCGCGACCCGAACAAGAAGCGAGAGGTTTGGGAAGATATGAAGATGGTCCGCGATTACCTAAGAAAATAGCCCACGAAATACACAAAAGGCACAGAAATGAGAAGAATAGCAGGCTTAGTTTTGATACTGACATTCATTTGGTCGGCGTTTGGGCAGAAGGGCTCGTATCCTGAGATCAAGCAGTTGCAGTCGCCGCAGAATCCGCGGATCGGGTTTATCATCCACGGCGGTGCGGGCGTGATAAAGAAAGGGTCGCTGACGCCGGAAAAAGAGGCTGAGTATAAGGCAAAGCTCGAGGAGGCCGTGCTGGCGGGCTACAGGGCTTTGCAGGACGGCAAGTCGAGCCTTGACGCGGTCGAGATCGCGATACGGATACTGGAGGATTCGCCACTGTTTAATGCGGGCAAGGGCGCGGTGTTTACGAATGACGGTAAGAATGAACTTGACGCCTCGATAATGGACGGCAAGACGCTTAGTGCGGGTTCGGTTGCGGGGCTTCATAAGGTCAAGAATCCGATAACACTTGCGAGGGCCATAATGGAAAAAAGCCCGCATGTGATGATGGTCGGCGACGGGGCTGAGAAGTTTGCGGCTGAACAAAAGATCGAGCTTGTAGATGAGAAGTATTTCTGGACGCAGGAACGATGGGACCAACTGCAAGTGGAAAAGGGAAAAAGTGAAAATGTGAAAAAGCCCGGAACCGCCGCTTCAAACGACTCGAAACTCGCGACTCGCGATTCTAAGTACGGGACCGTTGGTGCGGTTGCTTTGGATAGGAAAGGGAATATCGCCGCCGGCACATCGACGGGCGGGATGACCAATAAGAAATACGGGCGCGTTGGTGATGCGCCGATCATCGGGGCGGGAACTTATGCAAACAATGATACTTGCGGCGTTTCGGCGACGGGCTGGGGCGAGTTTTTTATCCGCGTCGGCGTCGCCCGTGACATCTCGGCCCTGATGGAATACCGTGCGATGACAGTGCAATCCGCCGTCGATGCAGTGCTCGCCAAGGTCAAGAAACTCGGCGGCGACGGCGGCGTGATTGCAATGGACAAATTCGGCAACATGGCGGTGTCGTTCAACTCGGATGGCATGTACAGGGCGTATATTAACGGCGAAGGCAAGCCGGTGGTTGAGATATATAGGGATTAACAGGGCAGAACCGCCCGCGTAAGCGGGTGGCATTCATCATGGCAAACGACGCTCAATGGGACGATGCTGACCATCCGGCGGGCTACTTGATCACCTTTCGCACATACGGAACCTGGCTTCATGGCGATTCACGTGGCTCTATTGACAGGTATCACAATAAGTACAAGGGGCCTCGCGTCGAGACCAATCCCGTGATGCAAGGTCAACATGCTGCCAAACTAAAATCCGCACCGATTACACTCGATGCCAGGCAAAGGCCGATCGTTGAGGCCGCTATACGGGAAGTGTGTCGCCAGCGTGGGTGGAAGTTACTGGCAATAAACGTTCGTACAAATCACGTCCACGTCGTAGTGTTTATCGGAAAGTCCGCTCCAGAGAGGGCGTTACCGGATTTCAAGTCGTACGCGACCCGCGCCCTCCGTGACGCTGGTTTGTGGCTGTATGGGCATAGTCCGTGGGTGGACGGTGGCAGCAAAAGGTACTTGTGGAGAGGATCCAGCGTTGCAGCAGCGTGCGATTACGTTATCAACGGTCAGGGTGACGACCTGCCCGAATCCTTTTAAACTTGAATGCCCCCTGCTTACGCAGGGGGTTCTGCCCTATGGTTTCAGCAGAGATCATCGCTATTGGTTCGGAGTTGCTTACGCCCACGCGGACAGATACTAATAGTCTGTGGCTTACGGAGAAGCTCAACGACATCGGCATCGAGGTGATGCTCAAAACGATCGTGGGCGATGACGGAGCTCGGCTTGAGGAGGCTGTCGGTGATGCGATGCGGCGCTCCGATATCGTTATCACGACCGGCGGGCTGGGGCCTACGGCGGATGATATTACGCGGGAGTTTACGGCGAAGGCGGTCGGGCGTGAGCTGGTCTATCACGATGATATCGAGCAGCATTTGCGTGAGCGGTTTCGCAATTGGGGCCGCGAGATGCCTGAGATCAATAAGCGGCAGGCTTTTGTCATCGATGGGGCTGACGTGCTGCCAAATCCCAATGGTTCGGCGGTCGGGATGATGGCGGATATTGACGGGCGTTTGCTGGTGGTTTTGCCCGGGCCGCCGCGTGAGAACCAGCCGATGTTTGCTGACCACGTACTGCCGCGATTGCGGAAGAATGCAGGCGACGTGCACGTCGCGAGGCGTGTCATCAAGGTATCGGGCATGGGCGAATCGGCGGTTGACGAGGTTGCGGCACCTATCTACACGCGATATGAAGCCGTGCAGGCGTCCGTCTTGTTCAATAAGAGCGAGGTCGAGATACATCTCGCGGCGAGATCGAGCGACGCGGATGATGCTCAGACGACGGTCGAAAAGCTGTCCGATGAGCTCGCCGAGGCTTTGGGAAAGGCAGTTTTCTCGACAAATGGCGAATCTATGGAGGCAGTCGTCGGCAGGCTGCTGATCGAGCGTTCGGAGACACTTTCAGTCGCCGAAAGCTGCACGGGCGGGCTGATCGGGTGGCGCATTACAGAGGTTCCGGGCTCGTCCGCCTATTTTATCGAGGGAGCAATTACTTACTCGAACGAAGCGAAGACGCGGACGCTAGGTGTCTCGCCCGAAATCCTGGAAAAGCACGGGGCCGTCAGCTCTGAATGTGCGGAGGCGATGGCCGCGGGGATGCGCGAACGTGCGGGCACGACGCATGCGGTCTCAGTTACGGGCATTGCAGGTCCGGACGGCGGGAGCGACGAAAAGCCTGTCGGAACGGTATTTTTCGGTTATGCCGGCCCTGATGGCACAAAGTCAATAAAACTCGTGCTTCCGGGCGACAGATACCTGATCCGGTGGCGTTCGAGCCAGGCGGCGCTCGATTATCTTCGCCGACAGTTGAGGTAGTGTCTTAATTTGGATATATTCGTGCATTCGTGGCCAACTCTTTTGAACGCGTACTTAGCCACGAATGCACGAATTAAGACACTAGCACAGTTGATGAAAAGTTGATTTTTCTGCCAAATAGACCGAAAATCGAGGAGTATTTTCCCATCGGACGTTCTGTGAATTATTGAAACTTCACACGGACGCCCGCGTGTAACTATTTCAGCTAACTTGCGTTTAGCGGATCTACCTGACGCCGCACCAAATCGTTATGACAAGATCAATCCACATTCGCTTTTTCATGAGTGCCGTGCTCGTTTTCGCGATGCTGTCGCCGCTGGCAACGGTGGCGCTTGCTGACGGAAAGAAGCATTTCAAGCGCGGTATGGAACACGAGGCCGCGCAGGAGTGGGACAAGGCCGTCGAGGAGTTTGCGATCGCGGTCAACGAGAATCCAAAGAGCCCCGAATACCGGCTCCATCTGATCCGGGCCCTCTTTAACGCATCGCAGATGTATATCAAAAAGGGCACGAATGCTGCGAAGGAGAGCGACCATCAATCTGCCTATGCGGCGTTTAGGCGGGCTTACGGATATGACCCGACGAACGAGCTGGCAAAATCTGAGATGGACCGCATGGTGCGTCTGATCAAGGCGGCAAACGGCGAAGGGCCGGACAAAAAGGCCGAGACTGTCGGACTGAAGCTCGTGCCTACGGGATATACGACGGGCAGCCCGACGGCGGCGGTGCCGCAGATACCGCAGAAGCTCGAACAGCTTCGCGACCTGCCGTTCCCATCCGGCGTCGATCTGCAATTCATTATCAAGGAGCTTGCCAAGGACCTGGATCTCAATGTTCTTTTTGATATCGAATCATTCCGCACGCAGGGCCGCAAGACATTTATCGATCTCAAGAATGTAACGGCCGCGAGGGCACTGGATTATATCTTCCTGCAGGAGGGCTTGTTCTTCCAGAAGGTCGGCCCGCGAACGATCCTTGTTGCTACGCAGGCTCGCCGGACGCAGTATCAGCAGTTGGTCCTCAGGACATTCTATCTAGCAAATGCCGCTCCGAAAGACATTGCAAAGATCGTGCAGACGGCAATTCCGGCACAGCCCGGCCGCAGCCAGACGATCGTGCTGACGGACGACGCAACAAACAGCGTCACGATCCGCGACACTGAGGAGAACATCAAGCTCATCGGCAAACTCATATCGTCGCTCGATAAGGACCGCGCCGAGGTCGTAATGGACGTTGCGATCTATGAAGTGAATAAATCCGACCTTCTCCAGTTTGGAAATCAGATCGGCACCCAGAGCCAGTTGACCAACCTTGGCGGATCGGGCCAGGGGGTAGTCCGACTTGGCCCTTCCATCCTTAGTGCGATCACGACGGGGACGACTGCGACGACGCTCCCGTTGGCAATTCCGACAGGGATTCTCCTGCCGGCGGCCAATCTCTCGGCTTTTCAGAGCAAGAACGATACGAAACTGATCGCATCTACGCAGATCCATGCGTTCAACAATGAAGATTCATCAGCGCGGATCGGGCAACGCGTGCCGGTGCAGAGTGCCCAGTTCGTGACCGGGGCCGGCAATAACAACAACGGAATCGTCTCGAACGTGATCAACTATGAGCAGGTCGGCCTGACGCTCAAGTTCAAGCCATTAGTATTCCCCAATCAGGACGTTCAGGTTGCGATGGAGATCGAATCGAAAGACGTCGCCGGGGCGAGCACGCTGACGCCGACCTTTACCGAACGCACGATCAAGGGAACGGCCCGCGTCCAGAACAACAAAACACTGCTTCTTGCGTCCGTCGCCCAGGGCGTAGAGACGAAGGGCAAGCAGGGCTTGCCGCTGCTCGGATTGATCCCGATCATCGGCCGACTGTTTACGGCCCCAACCCGTGACAATCGCCAGGTCGATATTGTGATAGCGGTTACGCCCCGCGTTATTCGTGCACCTGCGATATTGCCGGATGACGAGACCGAACGGCCGACGGGCAGCCTTGCCGTGCCGACCAATAACTCGCTCGAGGCGATGATCATCGAGGAAGAGCGTGACGAGATGCTGGCCGCCGCCCGACGCAACTCAGCTAATGCCGTGGTTCAGTTGCCTGACAGGCCCGTCGAGACGCTGGAATATGTTAAGTCTGACGCACCGGTCGCGACAGATAAGACGGCCGCGGCGGCCAGCACTGCCGTGGCGACCGACGTGGCGGCAAAGAGCGGCGATCTCGCCGTTGTCAAACTAAGGCCGATCGACAATTCAGTCAAGACGCTGCAGCTCAAGCAGACCTCGGACACGATCGAGAAGGCGGAGCCGACGGATACGGCGGCGGCAACGCCCGCCGAGACGGCACCGGAATCAAAGCGTTCGGTCGCGATCAGCTTTGGTGCCGAACTGCCCGAGATGAAGGCCGGGACATTGCTGAAAGTGCCCGTCGTGATCGACGGCACGAGTGCGTTTAGCTCGGGCGTGGTCGGGCTCAAGTTTGACGACAAGAAACTTGCGGTCAAGAATGTGTTCTTTGGCGACGCCTTTGGCGGCAAGCTGGCGGGAACTATCGCTACGCCATTCCTCAACCAGAACGGCAAGATGTATGTTTCGCTGACGACGAAGGATGGCAGCGAGGTCAATGCGGCCGGAACTCTTGCTGTGATCGAGATTGAAGTGCTCGCCGACGGCAAGCCGGCGATCTCGTTTGACGGCGACGTGCTCAATTTCCTGAGCGCGGACGGTAAGAATTTTACCGTCAAGGTGCAGTAATTGGTGAAAGATCGCGGTCAGAACAATAGCGGTTACAGCCTGATAGAACTGGTCATCACGCTCGGCGTGCTGGCCATTCTAGTAATGGGCACCGTGCCGATGGCGCAAAACAGCGTAAAGCGTCAGCGGGAATTGAAACTCCGTGAATCGCTGAGAATGCTCCGTAACGCGATCGATGAGTTCAAACGCGATACGATCGGGGCATGCCCGGCCGGAGCGATCACCTCGACGAATCCGGCACCGGCGCCGGGCCAGCCGCAGAATGTGCCGGTCGATCCGCGAAGCCGCGTGATCATTGACGATTGCAAGATCTTTGAGACGGACAATATCGATCGCTATCCGCCGACGCTCGAGATGCTGGCCGAGGGCGTTCGCGTAAAGCCGCGCGGCATCAACCTGCGTGCCGGCAGCGGACTCCACGACGGCTCGCCGCAGGCGACCGAGATCAACGAGCAGAAAGAGATCATCAAGATCTATCTTCGCGAAATCCCGATCGACCCTATGACGGGCGAAAAGGACTGGAAGCTACGCTCGTCGTATCAGGATGCTGATGCGGAAAATTGGGACGAGATCAATGTCTTTGACGTAAGGTCGGCGTCAGAAGAAGAGGCCCTTAATGGTGAAAAGTATAGTGACTGGTAAAAGAGCCTGCAGAGTCCGTAGAGTTCTTGGGGTTCATAGAGTAGAGGCGGCTCTCAGCACTCTACGAACTCCAAGAACTCGAAAAACTGAGCGAGGCTTCTCGCTCTTGGAGTTGATGATCGCGATGTTTATCATCATCATCCTGCTCTCAGTCGCGATACCGACCTATCAGCGAAGCGTGCAGCAGGCACGTGAGACCGTTCTTAAGGAGAATCTCTGGCAGATTCGTCGTGCTATAGACCAGTTTACGGCGGACAAGGGTAAATTGCCGCCATCGGTGGCTGAACTCGTGCAGGGCAAATACCTGCGCGAAACGCCGATCGATCCTATTCTCGAAAAGGCCGAGTGGCGCGAGATCATGGGCCCCGACCCGAGATCCGAGGAAGCTGATGACGGCCTCGTCGATGTAAAGAGCCTGGCCGAGGGGCAGGACAGCAATGGAGTCGCTTATAGTGAGTATTAGACGATGAGCATTTTTTCTTCGATCTCGCAGCCACATTATCCTAACGCCGCACTCGGCATCGACCACGATCTGATGACGGCCGTTGCGCTCGAAGGCAACCGGCGGCAGTATTCGATCCGTCAGGCCGCATCGGTCGAAGTGCCCGACGGCCTGATCACGCCGAGTTTTCTTGACCGGAATATTACCGACGCGGGCGAATTCGCTGCATGCCTGCACGAGGTCGCCGAGTCGGCCGGCATGCTCAACCAAAAACGCTGGTCGATCGCCCTGCCGAGCAACACCGCCCGGAGCGCGATATTGTCGCTCGAAACGGAACCTGCAAACCGCGGGGAGGCCGAAGAGGTGATCGACTGGAAGGCCCAACAGAGCTTCGGCGCGCCTGCGGCCGAGCTTCGCATCGCCAAACAAAAGATCTCAGCGGACCGTGAGGGCCGCTCGCGCTACTTTGTGACCGCGGTCAAACTCGCGGTGATCGACGAATACGAATCGCAGTTTGAGTCACTCGGTTGGAAGGCTGGGCTCATCCTGCCCCGAACGGTGAGCGAGGCGAATTGGCTTATCGACCGCCAGCAGCCAGGCGATTCACTGCTGGTCAGCGGAAATCCTGACGGCTTCACGGCCCTGCTGCTCCGCAGCAGTGAGCCCGCCGTTATTCGTTCGGTCACATGTGCCCCGGCTGAGGTCGATGACGAGATCTATCGGCTGGTGATGTTCTATAACGACCGGTTTGGGGGCGAAAACGGAGCCGGAATGCTCGAACGCCTATTGGTCGTCGGCCGCTCCGTCCTGCCCGCGAAGGTGCAGGAGATCGCGTCGGAAGCGCTCGGACGCCATATCAGTGTAATGTCGAACGACGATGTCGGCTTGAGCTTGCCGGGTGGCGGGTTCAGCTTCGACGATATCGCAGCTCCGGCCGGGCTCGCCGTACTCGGAGCGTAATAGATCGCCCGAAATACACGAAAGGCACGAAATCAGGGACTTTTCTTTTATTTCGTGCCTTTCGTGTATTTGGTGAGCTATCTGATCCTGGATTTTGAGTAGTGAAACAATCCAGCTAGAATTACCGTAGTAAACCGTAACTGAAATGGCGGCTGGCGCGATCACTATTGAAGGAATGCGGGCATTGACCGATGGCGACCTTGTCACCGGCGTTATTGCCGGCCGCGCAGACGGGTTTGAAGAGCTCGTACGCCGTTATCAACGGCCAATCACGGGGTATGTCTTTAGGCTGACCGGCGATTACGAGGCATCGCTCGATGTGACGCAGGAAGTCTTTATCAAAGTTTACAACTCGATCGAGAAATACAGCCCTGAATACAAGTTTTCGACCTGGCTCTATCGGATAGCTCATAATGCCGCGGTTGACCACCTCAGGCGGAATTCGATCACGCCGCAAAGTCTTGAGACGGAGAATGCCGAGGGTGCCTATGAGATCCAGATCGAGAGCCGCACGCCGTCGCCCGAGCAGGATCGTGAACGCAATGAGTGGCGGACAGAAATAGACGCCGTTGTCCGCTGCCTTCCGGCACCATATCGCGACCTGATCCTGCTCCGTCATGCTCGTGATCTGAGCTACGATGAGATCGCCGAGGTCACTGGCCTGCCGCTTGGGACGGTAAAGAATCGCTTGTTTCGTGCACGCGAAATGATGCGCTCAATGTTTGTCGAACGCGGCTTTACCGGCATATAGATGAATATCGATCATCCACAGCATGACTGTCCTTCCGGCCAGATCGCGGCTTACCTCGATGGTGAGTTGGCGGCTGAGCGCGAGCTGGAACTCGATGTGCATTTCGCAACGTGTCGTACTTGCCGAGAGGAATTGAACAGCCAGAAGCAGTTTCTGCACGGCCTTGAATCGACACTGAGGCATGAGGCCGACGTGGACCTGCCAGAGGATTTCACGCGTCGTCTGGTGGCGAACGCTGAGAGTTCGGTAAGCGGCCTGCGGCGTCCTAAAGAACTCTACAATGCGATATTCATCACGGCCGGCCTCGCTCTTTTTGGACTATTCGCCATAGGTGCAGATGCGGGTAAGCTGTTTGCCGGCCTGTCGGCCTTTCTCGGTCAGGCGGCCAGCGTTCTCGGTATCGTCGGCCGGATGTTCTATTCGGTCTTTGTTGGTGCGGCCATTATCATCCGGTCGATTGCGTCTCACATTGAGTCGGACGTGGCCGCGATGGCCGGCGGCGTGCTGGCACTACTTTTTACGACGATCTGGTTCGCCTCGCGGACGGTGCTCCGCATGCGGCGAGCCTAACCTGATTTATAGGCGAAGTGAGATACCTCTCGGAAAAGGCCATTCTCCGTAACAACCTGTCGCGTCTGCGGCTGCCGGCCCTGGTGGCTGTCGCCGTCACCGGTTTTGCGCTGCAAGTATTCGCGGTCAGCCCGGAGATCACGGTCTCGGACGATGAATCTACCGTGATCGTAAACGATGCCCCGGAACAGGAAGTTTATGTGATCGGCAAATCGGTGGTCGTTCACAAGCGGGCCAAAGGGGTCCTCGCCGTAGGTGGAGATATTGTCATCGAGGGCCGCGTCGAGGGCGATATCGCGGCTGTGGGCGGAAATGTCATTCAGAAGGAGCAGGCATACGTCGGCGGCGATATCATCGTGTTTGGCGGGGCTTATAAGCCGGAAGCCGCCGAACCGCTTCGGGAGCCGGGCAAAGAGACGGTTACGTTTGGCGTGTTTGAAGAGGAACTTCGCGACCTCGGCAAGAATCCGTCGCAGATACTCAGCCCGACGCTCTCGCTAAGTTTCGTCGCCCAGCGCGTGATCCTGGCTCTGTTTTGGTTTGTAGTCTCATTGGTAATGGCGACGCTTGCTCCGGGCGCGGTCAGCCGTGCGGTCGCCCGGATAAATCTCTCTCTGCTGAAGATATCGGCCGTAGGGGCAGCCGCTATGGTGCTGCTGATCGCATTGATGATCACCGGTGCCCTTGTGCTTCCCGACTACCTGAGCGCGACGATCGGACTCATGGGCGTCCTTGTCCTCGTGCTCGGATACGTCTTTGGCCGCGTCGTCCTTCAAGTGAGCCTTGGCAAGCTGTTGCAGAAGCACTTTCTGGGTGAGGCAAACCGGTCTGAGACCCTCGCAATCCTGATCGGGGTCGTTGTCTGGACGGTCCTGCTCTCCATGCCGTATGTCTGGCTAATAGCTCTCTTCGCTATCTTCATCACCGGTATCGGCCTCGTCCTCACAGGGCGGGCAACGACGCGGTGGCAAAGCACCTAAGTCTCACGCTTGCACAATTTTACATTTCTTTACAAACAGGGCTGAACCTTGCTGTTAGAATCATCGTCTTAGTATTGATACGCTCACGGCCTTCGAGATGTGATGGTGTATCAAATTCGTACAAAGGGAAACGACGATGATTGAACGCTTTATTGCGACTATTTTTATTCTATTTGCCTCAGCTGTGGTCTCGATCATTTGGGGGCAAGCCCCGACGTCGATCAAACCGGTGTATATCGCCGGCGATCTGGTGAGCATATCAGCCAATAAACTGACGCTCGCTGCCAAGACAGGGAACGTTGACGTTAGCACGACCGAAGCGACGGCATACAAGCGCGTTCCTCCGGACAAGGTGAGCATTGCGGCGGCGACTGACGGAAAGGCATCGGACATCAGCGTCGGTGACAAGCTGACGATCTCCGCTCTGCCGACGGCTGACGGGGCCGGTTTTACGGCGCGAACGGTGTATTTTTCGACCAAGGCCGACCTTGCGGCAAAGAACGCGAAAGAGGCCGAGGAATGGCGAACACGAGGCATCTCGGGCAAGGTCGTTTCTGTGAATGCGGCGACGAATCAGATCAGCATCGAGACAGGTTCGCTGATGAACAAGACATCGGTGACTGTTACGCCCAAGGCCGGTGCGAAGGTGCTCAGATACGCGCCAGATTCCGTCAAGTTTGCCGACGCGCGTCCGTCATCGCTGGATGTGATCAAGGCAGGCGACCAACTCAGGGCGCTTGGCGATCGCGGGCAAGATGGAACGACGTTTGCGGCCGAGACGGTCCTGACGGGCGGGTTTCGTCAACTTGCGGGAACGGTCGTCTCAGTAGATACAGCCACCAAAGAAGTGGTCATAAAAGACGTTGCCACCAATAAGGATGTGACGGTGTCGTTTGGCGATGCCGTCTTCCTCAAACGATTTCCGGAGGAAATGGCGCAGCGATTGATCGCCATGCAGACGGCTGGCGCCGGCGGCATACGTCCGGCCGGTGCACCGGCAACAGGCCAAACGCCGCAAGCGGGGCCAGGCCCCATGGGCAGCGGCCCGCGAGGGCCCATGAATGGCGGCGGCCGCGGAGGATTGGATGAAATGGTCGAGCGGGCCCCGAACATCACGGCCGCTGACCTAAAGGCGGGCGAGATGATCGCCATTCTGACGGGAGCGGCTGATGGAGCGCAGACCAATATTGGCAAGGTTAAGGCGATCAAACTGATCGCAGGCGTCGAGCCATTCGTTCGCATCGCCAGGGCGGCGACAAGCACCGGCGGGCCTCGTCGCGGGCAGGGTGTTTCGGGTGATTTCTCGATCCCGGGCCTGGACGGCACAGGATTTTAGTTGATCGTTCTAATACCGTCGGTTTGACCGACATCATATATTGCTTTATGAGAAAGATACTTTTTGTTGCATTTATCACCGCGCTTCTGGCCCAGTGGTCGTTCGCACAGACCGCTGGCAGCGTGGGCGGCCAGGTGGTCGACAGCCTCGGCGCGGTCGTCGTGGGAGCTACTGTTACGGCAGTCGCGCAGGACGGAAAAGAGAAACAGGTCGTTACCAATCCGCGCGGTGAATATCTGATCGCCGGACTCGTTCCCGGAAGATATACGGTCAAGGCGATAGCGCCGAAGTTTGCGTTGTATGAGAACACGGAGGTGCCCGTCTTGGCCGGCGAGCGCAACGAACTGGTGGTCGTGTTGACGGTTGCCGGCGTGGAGGAGAGCGTCGAGGTCGGCGGCGACAACGCAGTCTCGACAGATCCAGACAACAATGCCGGGGCGACCGTTCTCAAAGGCAAGGATCTTGACGCTCTGCCGGACGACCCCGATCAGCTTGAGGCCGCGCTGCAAGCCCTTGCCGGTGCTTCTGCGGGGCCGAACGGCGGCCAGATCTACATTGACGGTTTTACGGGCGGCCAGTTGCCGCCAAAGGACTCAATTCGAGAGATCCGCGTTAACCAGAACCCGTTCTCGGCCGAATACGATCGGCTGGGGTTTGGGCGTATTGAGATACTGACCAAGCCCGGCTCGGACAAATGGCGCGGGCAGGCCTTTATGAACTTCAACGACGAGATGCTCAACTCGCGCAATCCGTTTGCAAACAATCGGGCACCGAGCCAGACGAAATTCTACGGCGCGAATATCTCCGGGCCGATACAGAAAGGGAAATCGTCGTTTTTTCTCGATTTCAGCAATCGCGACATCGATAATAACGCGATCATCAACGCCCAGATACTCGATCCTTCATTGAATATCACGAACTTCCGGCAGGACATTCAGGTGCCTAACAAGAGGTTCTCGATCGGGCCGCGTTTTGACTACGCGATCAATGACAAGAACACGCTTGTGCTTCGCTACCATTTCAACAATTCAAGCGTTAAAAATCAGGGTATCGGCGATACATCGCTCCTGTCGCGTGCTTACGAGACATCGAGCCGCGAGCACGAGATCAGGGCGACGGAGACGATGATCATAAACCCCAAAACGGTAAATGAGACGCGTTTTGAATTCAGCGACAACCGGCGCGAACAAACTGGTGATAACACGATCCCGACGATCAATGTCTCATCGGCGTTCACCGGCGGTGGGGCACAGATCGGGCTAAGCTACAACCGCAGCAGGGTATTTGAACTCAGTAATTTTACAACCACCGCGCTTGGCAAGAATATGCAGCACACGATCAAGTTCGGTGCACGTGTTCGGAATATCAGCCTGGACGACAGGTCTGAGAATAACTTCGGAGGGACTTTCCTGTTCCCGGGCTTCTTCGGTGCGGACGCTCTGTGCGACCTCGATGGCGACAGCGTTATCTCGCCGATCGAGCAGTATCGCTGTAAGCTATCAGGCGCCGTTGGGGCCCAGTACAACCCAACGCAGTTCACGATCACGACGGGCGAGCCCTTGGCGAGCGTGTCTCGGACAGACGCCGGCCTGTTTATCACGGATGATTGGCGCGTGCGTCCGTCGCTGCTTTTGAGCTTTGGCCTGAGGTATGAGAACCAGACAAACATCAGCAACAACAATAACTTTGCTCCGCGATTCGGCTTTGCATGGTCGCCCGGCGCCGGAGGTGCAAAAGTACCGAAGACCGTCTTTCGCGGCGGCGCAGGTATCTTTTACGACCGGATCAGCGAGAGCCTGACGCTGCAGGCCGCCAGGTTTGACGGAGTGTCACAGCTTAATCTTCTGGTCAGTGCGAATGAGACCGATCCCGTCCGGCGTGCTGCGGCGCTCGCTCTGCTCGCCCAGCCGGTATTCACACTCAATGGCGTGACGAACGTCCCGACGCCTCAGCAGATCCTGGCGGTTTTGCCCGGTTCGAGCACTACGAGGCTGGTTTCGCCGGACATCAGGACGCCGTATACGATGCAGGCTGCCTTTGGCGTCGAGCGGCAATTACCGGCCAAGACGACGCTCGCGGCATTCTTTATCGCGTCGAGAACGCAGGACCAACTTCGCTCGCGAAATATCAACGCGCCGATCTGTCCGGAGAACATAAATTGTCTTTCTGCTCCGCGCCCAGACCCGACTGCTGGCGATATTCAGCAGTTCGAATCGACCGGTAAGCTGACGCAAAAGCAGCTCATCCTCAATTTCAGGACGATGTTCAACCCGAAATATTCGCTGTTCGGCAATTATCGGCTTGGCTTTGCAAATGGCGACACTGACGGCTCGTTCAGCTATCCGGCTTACAGCTATGATCTGACGGGTGAGTTAGGACGTTCGTCCTTTGATACGAGACACAGCTTTATGATCGGTGGAAGCATTACAGTGCCTTGGGGCATATCGTTCAATCCGTTCATCACCGCGTTTTCTGGCCGACCGTTCAATATCACGCGCGGCACGGACTCGAATGGTGACGGCGTGCTGACCGAGCGGCCGACATTCGGCGAACTGAGCAACCGATGCAGTGAGTTGGGCCTGACGTCTGCGTTCTGCGACATCGGAAGCAATGATCCGTCAGCGATCATTCCGCGAAACTACGGCGTCGGCCCGTCATATCTTGGCGTTAACCTACGCGTCAGCAAGACGTTCAGCTTCGGCGGCGATGGTACCGGAGGCGGCGACAGCGGACATCGCGGCCCGGGCGGCCCGGGTTTTATGATGGGTGGTCGTGGTGGCGGCGGCCGTCATGGCGGCGGGCCTATGGGCGGCGGAGGCGGGAACGGCAAGTATTCGTTCACGATCGGCGTTAATGCCTCAAATCTGCTCAATACCGTAAACCTCGGCGCGCCGGTCGGCAGCCTCAGTTCAAGCCGGTTTGGCCAGTCAGTCTCGACGGGCGGCGGCTTTGGAGGATTTGGCGGGTTTGGCGGCGGCGGCCCGAATCGCAGGATCGAGCTCCAGGCACGATTTAACTGGTAGGCCTTCGGTAAGCTATAATCCGAAAGGACAAGAGAGATGACTCCTCACGGTTTCATCTCTCTTTCCTCTTTTGAGGCTTTTATGACAAGAATCTGTGCCGCGTTCGTTATGACCATTCTTTTCGGGGGCAGCGCGTTTGCCCAACCGTCGTCCACCGCCAAACAGGCCGTGATGGACAAGGTCGATGGTGGCGTCACGGAAGCTGTCAGTATCGCTCGAGCCGCTGTCGCGGCCCATGGCGGCGAAAAGCTCCGGCAAATGCGCTCTCTTCTGGTGCGCGGTTCTGCCGACATCGCGGCCACGCCGAGCCAGGTGATACCTGCAAGCTTTGTGCTTGCGCTTGCGGGCGAGCGTTACTTTTTTGAGCTCAATAATCCGATTCAGCCGTTGAAGCAGATCTTCGACGGCAAGCGGCTTTACTCGGCAGGCCAGCAATTGCCGCCGATGAACAGCCTCGGTTTTCCATTGTTGCAGAAGGTCGGCGAGAACGGATATGCGATAACGGCCGCGGGAGATACCAAAAAGAAGAAAAAAGGATTCAGGATCACTACGCTGGATGGCTTTTTTACGGACTTCTATGTCGATGAGAAGACAGGCCAGATCAAGGCATACGAATCGGCCTACGAAATGATGGGACGCACGGTGACCACGTCTGTGGAAATCGATGAGATGGCGATCGTTGAGGGCGTGACGATCCCAAAGCGGTATTCGCAGCGTTTCGATCTCGGGCCGTTCACCGCGTACGCGGCTTTCAATGCTAGGGAAATCATGGTCGATCGTGGTGTGTCAGACGACCTGTTCGCGATCCCCAGATAAAGGCTATCGAGCAAATCGGCTGTTCTGCCACCATTCGATCGTGCGGCGGAGCCCTTCTTCCAGGCTGACGATCCGTTCATAGCCGAGACACTCAACAGCGAGTCGATTGTCCGCCTGCGAATCTTTGACGTCACCACTGCGTGGCGGCTGATACTCTGCTACGGCGTCGCGGCGGCCGGTGATCTCTTTTAGGACCGAGAAGAGCTCGTTAAGCGTTATCCTTTCGCCATTAGCGACATTCATCGTCTGTCCGATGCCTTTTGATGTCTGGGCCGCTTTGATATTTGCGTCGACGACATTTGCAATGTAGGTAAAGTCACGCGAGTGTTCGCCGTCGCCGAAGATCACTGCCTGCTCGTCCGTCATCAAAGCGTCAATGAATCGCGATATCACGCCTGAATACATTGACGATGGATTCTGTCGAGGCCCGAACACATTGAAATAGCGCAATGCAAAGGTCTCGATACCGTAGACCGAATTGAAGGATCGACAGTAAAGCTCGCCGACGAGCTTGGCCGCCGCGTAGGGCGAGAGCGGATCGGGCCGCATCGTCTCCACCTTTGGCAGCGTAGGCTGGTCGCCGTATGCCGAACTCGACGCCGCGTAGATGAACCGCCTGACGCCTAACCGGCGAGAGGCGTCGAGTAACTTGAACGTGCCGTCCGCACAGATCCGATGCGTCTCGGCCGGATTCTCGACCGATCGCGGCACGCTCGGCAGGGCGGCCTGGTGAAACACGATCTCGACATCGGCAAGGGCAGATTCTATCGTTGCGTCGTCGGTAATGTCACCTTCAACAAAGTCAAAATCACCGTCAATCTCATCCAGATTCTCACGAAAGCCCGTGATGAAATTGTCGATCACGCGTACCTTCGCTCCCTCGACAATAAGGGCCTCGGCCAGATTTGAACCGATAAAGCCGGCACCGCCGGTAACAAGGACTGTAGAAGTTAGAGACATGACCTGGTTGGCAAAGTCATCGGCCTACGCCGATGTATTCAAACCCAAGCGCACGCATATCAGCGGGCTCATAAACGTTGCGCAGATCGGCGATCCGCGGAGCAGCGAGCAGTTCCTTGACCTTCTCCATATCGAGCGCGCGAAATTGGTTCCACTCGGTCACTATCACCAGACAGTCGGCTCCGCTGATCGCGTCGTATTCATCGGTGGCGTACTCAATGTCCGGCAAATAATGGCGTGCCTCATCCATTGCCACCGGGTCATAGGCCCTGACGGTCGCCCCGCGGGACTGGATCTCTTTGATGATATCAATGGCCGGCGATTCGCGCATGTCGTCGGTCTCGGGCTTGAACGACAGTCCAAGGACGCCGATCCGTTTGCCGCTTAGATCGCCGATGAGGGACTCTATCTTCGGCAGCATCGCTAGGCGCTGGTTGTCGTTCGCATCGATGACCGCGTCTACGATTCGTGTCTCGACACCAAAACTGTCAGCAACCGTCGTCAAGGCACGTGTGTCCTTAGGGAAGCACGAGCCGCCATAACCGGGGCCCGGATGCAAAAACTTGCGGCCGATGCGGTTGTCCATTCCCATCCCTCGGGCGACATCGTGGACATCACAGCCGATGGCGTCGCAGAGATTTGCGATCTCATTGATAAAGGTGATCTTGGTCGCGAGAAATGCGTTCGCGGCGTACTTGATCAGTTCCGCTGCCTCGAGCGAGGTTATTACGATCGGCGTTTCGATCAGGTAGAGCGGGCGGTAAAGGTCTTTCATCACCTCGATCGCCCTTGCTTCATTACTTCCGATCACGACGCGATCGGGGCGCATAAAGTCGGCGATGGCCGCGCCTTCACGCAGGAACTCAGGGTTTGACGCCACGCCGAACTCAGTCTCATACGTCAGGTTCTCGGTTACAAATTCGCGAAGCCATTTGCCGGTGCCCACGGGAACCGTCGATTTCGTCACCAGGACCTTGTAATCTTTCATCGCCCGGGCAACATCTCTTGCCGCCTGTTGATAAAAGCTCATATCCGGTGAGCCATCCGCCTTTGGCGGTGTGCCGACGGCCAAAAAGACGACCTGAGCCGGGCCGACAGCCTCAGCGATATCGGTCGTAAAATGCAGCCGTCCGGCGGCTGCGTTCTTCTCAACGATAGCGTCGAGTCCCGGTTCGTAGATCGGGATGATGCCCTGTTTGAGCTTGCTGACCTTGTCCTGATCGACGTCAATACAGGTAACGTCGACACCAAACTCCGCGAAACATGCGCCGGTCACAAGGCCTACATAACCGGTTCCAACGACTGCAATATGCATAATTCAATAGTCAACCAGATACAATACTATTAATAGCGGGGAATATCAGGCAAAACGATGCGGGTCACGCGTTAACATGACCCGCAAGTCGGAGATCGGTTCTGAATAGAATTACCGGGTGGGGCTGACGATGATCGGGCCGCCTCCGGTGTTCGTACTGCTATTGTTGAGTAGGATCGCCATCACGCCAATTCCCGCACCAATCAAGATCAACCAAGGCAGTCCCGCGACTGCCGGGCCGGGAGCAGAATCGGGACGGAAGCACGGTTTGCAGCCAGTCTGAACGAGGCTTCCGGCAACTGCTGTCGTTCCCGCAGCCACCTGTTTATCATCGGCTCCCTGACGCATTGTCACAAGCCCAGACGTGGTGTCGACGTGCGTATGTGAACACTCAACCTCAACGAGGAAATTGTCGGCCTGCGACGTGTCAGCCATAACCGTGGCGTGCTTTGTCGTAACCGTTGCCGAAACACCGGCCGCATTTGCGACGCGCGCCTTTCCTTCAGAGAGCATCGCGATAATGCTCGAATCAGAGAACTGCAGTGTGACATTCGAGTTAGCACCGACCTCGACGCGTCCAGCCTTGCCAAGATCGATAGTGGCGCTTGAATTGTCGGCAGTGCCGATGACCGCGCCAGACAGGATCGTTGAATTCGAAACGGCCGGCTGTCCATTCACCGTGACTTGGCCGGTTACCGTGATCGAGCCCGTGTCGCCGGGCATTGCAAAAGCGACCATCGAGTATACGCACCAGACTGCCGCTGCCGTGAATGTTGTGACCGACTTCCGTATAATTGTTTTGCCGAGCATCTTAATAATCTCCTCCTGAATCAATCCTGTTGCCAAGTATAGCAATTGCAGAGTTTGCCCCAACGATAGGGACCTAACGGACAGGGCTTATCGTGGTGCTGCCCCCGCCAAAGTTTGAGTCATTACGAGCGGCTATAGCAATAACAACGGCCGCACCGCCAACCAAAAGCACCCATGCCCACCAGTCGAGGCCGCCGGCCTTAGCCGTAGTCTGCTTGCCTGCGGTCGCTGCGTTTGCACTCTCACCGGCGTTTACGGTGATGGTATCGCCGGTCAGGTTCTTAACGCTCATTCCTTTTGCGGCACTGAGAACAGTGATGCTTCCGGCAGTCAGGTCGCCCGTTACGTTGTCTCCATCCACGTTAAACGCAAATGTAGAGTTCGGGGCGAGCGAGATACGTCCGACCTTGCCGAGGCTTACAGTAGCTCCAAACGCCTCCGGCGTGGTGATCGTACTCGAAGAAAATACGGTCCGGCCGCTCTTTGACGGCTCGCCGTTCACCATCACAAAGGATGTATCATCGCTGCCATTGACGATCAATTCGCCCACGGCCTTGCCGGAATTCGCGAGTGTTACCATCGAATAGGTAGCGATCAGCGTGATCAACAATCCGGTTGATACCGCTCTCTGAATGCACAGTTTGCTGTTCATAGTTCTCCTTTTCAGACCCGAATAGAAATTTCTAAAATCAAACCTTTTCAATCTTTTACACGAATCGCACCGCGATGTCAATGAATCGCGGCCGACACGCTGCAAAAGTCAAGAATATCGTTTCCCGAGCTTATCTTACTGTCTAAGCTAAGATTTGATAAATATTTATAGCACAACCGGAGCGGATTTCAAATGCAAACTAAAGAAATTCCGACAATGCCTGGTTCCTGTGGGCCGGCGTTTCTTTGCGATACATGCCTCTTTCTGGTCTAATCGGCTCAAGGCACCACGTCTTCGGAGGTTCTGCGAAATGAAGAAATACTACTTTCTGTTGCTGGTCATCCCGCTGGTTCTCTGGAATTGTACCAGTTCTCCCGCCGATAAACGCGTTCGCATCGGCTTCGCGATGGATACGCTCAAGGAAGAACGATGGCAGCGGGACCACGACGCCTTCAAGGCACAATGTGCCAAGATGAACGTCGATTGCGAGATCACAGTTGCCGACAATAAGGCCGACAAACAGGCCAATGACGTCGATAACCTCTTAACGAAGGGCATCGATGTGCTCGTGATAGCCCCGCACGACGCGACGCAGGCTGCAGCGATGGTCGATAAGGCTAAGGCGCAGGGAATCCCGGTAATTAGCTATGATCGCCTGATCAACTCGGACAAGATCGACGTTTATATCTCGCATCAGGTGCCGGTCATCGGGCAAAGGATCGCTGAGTATGCGATACAGAAGGTTCCCAAAGGGAATTATGTGATCGTCGATGGATCTTCGAAAGACAACAATGCCGTGATAATGAAAAAGGAGTATATGAAGCTGCTCCGGCCGCTCGTCGATAAAGGTGACATCAAGATCGTGGCGGAGAACTTTATTGATGACTGGAAGCCTGAGCTTGCCCTTAATTTTGCCGAAAATGCCCTGACACAGAACAACGACAACATACAGGCATTTGTCGTTTCGAATGACGGTATGGCCGGTGGCGTTATCTCGGCGTTGGCAAAACGCGGCCTTGCGGGCAAGGTTCTCGTTACGGGCCAGGACGCGGGGCTCGAGGCTCTTCAGAACATCGCTGAAGGCCGGCAGACGATGACGGTTTACAAGCCGATCATCCCGCTTGCCACAATGGCGGTCGAATCGGCGATCAAGCTTGCCAAAAAAGAAAAGCTCGAGACAAAGCCATTCACGAATGACTATTTGAAGAAGGACGTCCCGGCGATCCTACTGGAAGTAACTGCCGTTGAGAAGGCGAACCTCATGGACACCGTGATCAAGGACGGTTACGCGAGATACGAGGACGTTTATAAGAACGTCCCCGAGGCCGACCGGCCAAAGAGGCCTTAATGCGAAAGGTACTGGCCGGTGATCTGGGCGGAACACACATGCGGCTCGCGGTGGTTGACGAGGCGGGCTCGGTCGTTTCGCCGGCGGCCAAGGAACTCGTTCCGCATGCAGTGTCGCCCGATGGGCTCATAGACCTTATTCGCACAATGGCGGGCAATTTCTCCGGTGAGGCGATCGATGCGGTCGCCATTACCGCTCCGGCGCCCGCGGCTAAGGATTTTGACGGCGTCCTGACAAAACTGCCAAACTTGCCGAGCGTCACCGGCATGAATCTCAAAGCTGAGCTTTCGAAGGTCTTTGACCTGCCGATAACGATCGAAAACGACGCCACTGCCGCTGCCATTGGCGAAGCCTGGGTCGGTGCGACGCGCGGTGCTCGTGACTCGATCTGTGTCACGCTGGGCACCGGGATCGGCGGCGGGCTCATACTCAACGGCGAGCCGTATCGCGGCCCGGACGGCTCGGCGGGCGAGCTCGGCCATTTTTCAGTCGAGCCGGACGGGCCGCCTTGCAAGTGTGGCAGCCACGGCTGTGTTGAACAATATGCCTCGGCTACCGCGATCGTGCGAATGGCCGCTGAGAAAGGGTTGATGAGACAGAACGCCGAGGACGTTTATAAGGACTGGCAGAACGCCGACGAACGCGCCGTGGCCGTTTTCACGGCGATGGGACGTTATTTGGGAATCGTCCTCGCCGGCCTGATCAATACGCTCAATCCCGACGCGATCGTCATCTGCGGTGGCGCATCGGGAGCGTGGGACGCCTTTCTTCCGTCGCTGACCGATGAGATCCATCTACGGGCCTATCCGGCGCCGGCCGCCCGAGCACTCATCGTCCGGGGCGAACTCGGAGACAATGCCGGCCTCATCGGCGTCGCTCGCTCGGCGTTCCTGTCTCTCGAAGCTTGCAAATCCTGAGGATTTCCATATACTAATTGTTTGCTGAGATGCGCTGGATCGGCCTAAGTGGGTTCGCACCCACTTTTTCTTTTGGGTTGAAAAGCTATGGACAAGCAGGCGATAGCAACACGAGTCAGGAGTATTGCCCAAAAGGCCGCGGCCGAGGCGAATACCGAGCTTGTCCAGGTAGAAGCGGCGGGAACAAATCGCGACCTCGTCCTGCGTATCTATATTGATAAGGAGAAGGGTGTAACGCTTGATGATTGTGCGGCGTTCTCGCAGGCGGTCGAGGCTGTGTTGGATGCCGAGGACGTGATACCGGTGCGATATGTACTCGAAGTGTCGAGCCCCGGGATTGAGCGCGAGTTGTACACACTGCGTGATTTCGAACGGTTCACGGGCAAGTTGGCAAAGTTGAAGACAAAGAACGAGATCGACGGCCAAAAGGCATTTGTCGGCACGATCGCCGGAGTGGACGGCGACGTCGTTTCGTTCGACGACCGCAGCCGCGGCCTGATGAGCGTAAATTACGAGGATATCGCGAAAGCAAATCTCAAGATCGATCTCGGTAAGGAGTTTGGCGGTCGATGACCGCATTTGACGTATGAACAAACGACGGATCGCGAGGGTAATATGACATCCTCGATCGGACAGAGTATTGAGCTATTGTGCAATGAACAGGGCCTCGACCGCGAACTGGTCATCGAGGCAATGAAGGATGCCGTGCGCGCGGCCGCCCGCAAGCAGTTCAGGGACAAGACCGGCGACAGCGTGCAGGTCGAGTGGAATGCCGAGGAAGGTGAGATCGAGGTCTCGGCCGAGAAGACCGTCGTCGAAGAGGTCGAGGATTCGCTGACCGAACTCTCGCTCGTGGACGCGCAGGAAATGGCTGGCGACGAGGTCGAGATAGGTGATACGCTGCTTATCCCGCTCGAACGCGAGGAGATGGGCCGCATTGCGGCGCAGACGGCCAAGCAGATACTCGTTCAGAAGGTCCGCGAGGCAATCCGCGAAAAGGTTTACGACGAATATATCGATCGTAAGGGCGTGTTGATCAATGGCACCGTCAAGCGTTTTGAGCGCGGTGACATGATCGTCGACCTCGGCAACAACCTTGAGGCCGTCGTCCCGCGCCGCGAACAATCGCGTGGCGAGATGTGGAATCAAGGCGAACGCATCCGCGTCGTCATCATCGACGTCTCAAAGGAACTTAAGGGCCAGCAGATCATATGCTCGCGTGCCTCGTCCGAATTGCTTAGGCGGCTGTTCGAGATGGAGGTGCCTGAGATCTACGATGAGACCGTGGTCATCAAATCGGCGGTCCGTGAACCGGGCGACCGTGCCAAGATCGCCGTCACGTCCAACGAAAAAGACGTCGATCCTGTCGGCGCCTGCGTCGGCATGAAGGGCTCGCGGGTACAGGCGATCATCAAGGAATTGCGAGGCGAGAAGATCGACATCATCGAGTGGTCGGACGAGCCCTCAGTATTTGCCGCAAACGCACTGTCGCCCGCAAAGGTCTCGCAGGTCCGCATTACCGATATCGAAGGCCGCCAGATGGAGGTCATCGTCGGTGAGGACCAGTTGAGCCTTGCTATCGGCAAGAAAGGACAGAATGTCAGGCTCGCGGCACGACTCGTTGGGTGGGAGATCAAGATCGTCAGCGAAGAGCTGCTCAAGAAGGAGATCGCCAAGCAGATGGGCCGGATGATGGCGTCGGGCGAGGCGGTGCCGATCGCGGCGCTCGAGGTCGTTAACGCTACGCAGGCAGAGACTCTGGCGGAGAAGGGCATTGACGATATCGAGAAACTCGCCGACGCGTCTGTTGATGATCTCGTCGATTACCTCGACCTTAGCCTTGATGAGGCCGAGGGCATCAAGGCGTCAGCAGCTGCCATCGTAAAGGCCCGCAATGTCGAGATGGGCCTCGATACCGAGGAGGAGGCCGAAGCTGAGGGCGAAGCGGCGGTGGAGGCGGAAGCTGCTGGATCCGACGAGACGACAGGATCGGCCGGTGACGAAGAGCCTGCCGACGAGGTCGTCGCGGCAGCCGGGGAAGCAGGTGACGTAGCGTCGTTGGACGAGCCGGAAGCTGAGGCGAGCGATGAGGCAGGCGAGGCAGCATCGGCAGACGATAACAACGACGAGACCGAAGAGAAGTAAGCTCGGCTGCACATTTAGCAGCGATTCGAAGCAAACGGGAATATGGCAACTGGCAAAGGCACCATCAGGATCTATGACCTCGCACGTGAGGTGAAGCAGGACACAAAGCGTGTCATGGAAGACCTGCGCCGTGAGGGAGCCGATGTGAGCGTGGCGTCAAACTCCGTGAGCCACGACTTGGCCGAGAAGGTCAGGAACAAATATTTTCCAAAGGTCGAGGCCGCTCCGAAACGGGCCATTAAGGTCATTAAGAAGAGCTCAAAGCCGGTGGAAGAGGCACCTGTTGAGCCCGAAGTTGAACCGACGCCCGAGGAAGTGGTCGAAGAGCCCAAGCCGGTCAAGAAAGCGGCCGCCCCTAAAGAGGAGCCCGCGGCGCCGACAAAGCAGGTCAAGAAACTGGCCAAGAAGCCGGTGACGGAGGTGCCTGAACCCGAGGCTGAGCCTGAGATCGCGCCCGCGAAGCCGTCCGTCAAAAAGCTCGTCAAGACAAAGGTCGCAGAACCCGCACCTGAACCGGTCGAATCGGAGCCGGCTGAGCCTGCCGAGGCTGAGGCGCCGGCGGCCGAGCCCGTGGCTCCGCGCGGCACGACGGTCAAGAGGCTTACACTCAGCCCCGACGCCATCAAGCAGGGCATCAAGGCCGGTGATCGACTAGTTAGCGATGGACCGACCAAGACAGGCAGTCTTGCCGAGGGTGCCCGGTCGCCGTATCGCGGAACGCCGGGCGAGACAAGCGCTCCGCAAATGACCTACACGCCGCCGGCGGACAACCGGCGACGCCCGGGCCGTTCGGGCGGACGCCGCGGCAGGCCTGAGGACAAGGGCAAATTTGCTGAACGCGATATCGATGCTCCGCAGAAACGCTCGATCGAGGAGCGTATTCTCGATCAGGTCGGGGTAATCGATAACGAGAATCTCAAGGTCGTTCGCCTCGTCGAGGGGGCGACCGTGCGCGAGTTTGCCGAAGCCTTGAACATCACGCCGAGAGACATCGTTCAGCTTTTGATCAAACGGGGCATCTTTGCGACTCTCAACCAGCCGATCGGCGAGAAAATGGCGACTGAGATGGCGTTTGAATACGGCATCGACCTTAGCTTCGTGCCATTCGAGGAAATGGTCATCGAAGAGGAGTTCGAGGAGCTTATTGCCGCGGACGCCGACGATGTGGAGTTCTCACGAGCCCCGGTCATTACCGTGATGGGCCACGTCGACCATGGAAAGACCAGCCTGCTTGATGCGATCAGGTCGGACAATGTGGCCGAGGGCGAGGCCGGCGGGATCACCCAGCACATTGGGGCATACAGCGTATATGTGCCGAATCCCGACAAACAGGGCGAGGAACGTCGGGTCGTTTTCCTCGACACACCGGGCCACGAGGCGTTTACCATGATGCGTGCCCGCGGAGCCAAGGCGACGGATATCGTTGTTCTCGTCGTGGCCGCCGACGACGGCGTCATGCCGCAGACGATCGAGGCCGTCGAGCATTCAAAGGCCGCCGGCGTGCCGATCATCGTCGCGATCAATAAGATAGATAAGCCGGACGCGAATCCCGACAAGGTCAAACAGGGCCTTGCGGGCCTCGGCCTGCAGC
Source organism: Chloracidobacterium sp. (assembly GCA_016715795.1). NCBI lineage: Bacteria > Pseudomonadati > Acidobacteriota > Blastocatellia > Chloracidobacteriales > Chloracidobacteriaceae > Chloracidobacterium > Chloracidobacterium sp. The sequence goes on along the minus strand of JADJXP010000002.1, from coordinate 1,691,673 downwards.
CGACCGATTGGGGCGGCGATACGGAAATGGTACCCGTTTCGGCGAAGAAGAAAGAGAATCTGAGTACGCTGCTCGAAACCGTTCTCTTGCAGGCCGATATTCTGGAATTAAAGGCCAGCCCAACGCGTCGAGCGTCCGGCGTTGTTCTCGAAGCAAAGCTCGACAAAGGCCGCGGCCCTGTCGCGACGGCATTGGTCCAGCAGGGAACTCTGCACGTCGGCGATCCGTTCATTGTCGGCCAGTTCTCCGGTAAGGTTCGAGCTATGATCTCGGACCGAGGCGAAACCGTGACCGAGGCGGCACCTGCGACACCGGTTGAAATTCTTGGCCTGCAGGGCGTTCCACAGGCGGGTGATACGTTCCAGGTTGTCGCTGACGTAGAGCGTGCGCAGGACATCGCCCATCAGCGGCAAATGCATGCCCGCCAGGCGGCGATGCTCAAGACCACAAAACGTGGGATCGAATCGCTCGGCCAGGCTGAGATCAAGGAGCTTCTCGTTATCCTCAAGGCCGACGTTCAGGGCTCGGTCGAGGTGTTGCGTGCGACGCTTGAAAAACTATCGACGGAAAAGGTAAAGGTCCGCGTCATTCGCGCCGGCGTCGGGGCCATCAACGAATCAGACGTTTTGCTCGCCTCGGCGACTCAAACAGAAGAGACGGGAACGGCCGTTGTGATCATCGGATTTAATGTTCGCCCCGAAGCCCGCGCCGCGGATGTTGCTCGCCAGGAGGAGGTCGATATTCGCCTGCACTCGATCATTTACAAGGTCGAGGAAGAGATCAAGGCCGCCATGATCGGCATGCTCGACGCGATCGAGAAAGAAGCAGTGCTCGGCAAGGCCCTCGTTCAGGAGATATTCAAGGTCTCACGCATCGGCACGATCGCCGGCTGCCGCGTGACCGACGGCCTAATACGTCGCCAGGCAAAGGCCCGTCTGATCCGCGACGGCGTCGTCACATGGGAAGGCGACATCGCGGCGCTCAAACGCTTTAAGGATGATGTAAACGAGGTCAAGAACGGTTTTGAATGCGGCATAAGCCTCGTAAATTTCAACGACATCAAGGTCGGTGATGAGATCGAGGCGTTTGTGATCGAAAAGATAGCGGCAACGGAGTTGTAAGAAAGTGAATAACGAATAGTGAATAACAAACAATTGTTCACTGTTCACTGTTAGTTATTAACTGTTATGCGTCGTCCGGAACGCCTTGCCGAGAGGTTGAAAGAAGAGATCGCCGAGGTCGTCGGGTTTGAGCTCGACGACCCACGGCTAGAAACGGTGACCGTTACAGATGTAACGGTTGCGGACGATCTCAGGGACGCAAAGGTTTATGTCCTTGTTCGCGGCAGCGACGACGAGGTCGAGACCGCATTGAAAACTTTGCGACACGCATCGACGTTCGTCCGCCAGCAGGTGGCGATGGATCTCGATCTGAGGCACGCACCGCACCTCCATTTTGTGCGTGACACCGCCGAAGAAAATGCCTCGCGTGTGGGCGACATCCTGGGCAGCCTTGAGATCAAGGCAGAGGATGAAAAAGAAGAAGGATGATAAGTTGAGAATGGTATAATGCGTGTTGGGGCGTTAGCGCCCTTCTTGCCCGTTCTCTCTTTCTAAGCTGTGTTAAGTCAAGTAGTTGAGTTAATTGAAAAGAAGAACAAGTTTGCCATCACCACGCACATCAAACCCGATGGCGACGGCGTCGGCTCTTCGCTGGGTCTGTATTGGCTATTAAGGTCACTCGGAAAAGATGCTGACGTCCTTGTCCGCGGCGATGTGCCGCCGGCATATCGCAGCCTGCCGGGTGCCGAGTCGATCCGCGATGTCGCCCATGTCAACGGTCATTATGACGCTGTCTTCGTGATCGAATGCTCCGATATCGACCGCCCCGGCATCGACGGGCTCGACAAGCAATTCACCATCAACATTGACCATCACGCAACGAGCGAGCATTTCGGCTCGATCAATTGGATCGATTCGACCGCCTCGGCCGTCGGCGAGATGATCTATAACCTCTGTAAGGCCATCGGCGGCAAGATCACAAAGGACATCGCCGAGTGCGTCTATATGGCGCTCGTCACCGACACGGGCTCGTTCCATTTTCCGAATACGTCCGACCGCACCCTCAAGGTCGCATCCGAACTCATCAAGGCCGGGGCAAAACCGTATGAGATCGGTGAGGCTGTCTATTACAACTATCCGTGGTCACGCATCGAACTGATGCGGCAGGTGCTCGCTACCGTGCGACGCGACGAATCGGGCAAGATCGCAATGCTTCGGCAGACGTTGGCGATGCGCGAGGCTGCAGATGCCGTCGATGGCGATAATAACGGCTTCGTCAACATTCCGCTCTCTGCGAAGGACATTCAGGCGGTGGTTTACATGCGCGAGATCGGCCCCGATAAATACCGCGCCAGCCTGCGTTCCAAGGGTGATATCAATGTCGCCAAGGTCGCCGAACGCTTTGGCGGCGGCGGCCACAAGAATGCAGCCGGCCTTGGTATCGAAGGCGACTGGGACACGAAAGAGGCAGAGATCGTCGCGGCCCTGGCTGAGGCGATCGACACGGTTGCATAGGATCCATCAATAATTAGGGCCAAGAGGACTCGAAAGGAGATCGCTGAAAACAAAACGCGGTCTCCTTTTGTGTATTTCGTGCGTTTCGTGGGCTAATATCTTGCTGTGGCTGAAAAGCGCTACAAATGGCGTCGCGACGACTATCGCGAGAGCACAAAAGGCCTGCTGATGCTCAACACCGGCGACGGCAAGGGCAAAACGACGGCCGCTATCGGCACGATGGTCCGCGCCGCGGGCCGCGGACTCAAATGCTGCATGGTGCAGTTCATGAAGTCCAAAACCGACCGCTACGGTGAGCATGAGTCCTTCGAGAAACTCGGTATCGAGGTCCACACAATGGGTGCAGGCTTCACCTGGGACACGCAGGATAAGAGCGTCGATATCAAAACGAGCGAGGAAACATGGGCCTTGTGCGTCGAAAAGATGCGCTCAAACGAATATGACCTGCTCGTCTTTGATGAGCTGCTATACGTGCTGAGCTATGGATTTCTCGACATCGATGCCGTGATCGCTGAGATAAAATTGACGCGCGAGGCTCAGCCGCACTTACATCTCATACTAACCGGCCGCAACGTCGATGATGCCCTCGCGAAGCTAATTGATGAAGCCGACCTCGTGACAGAAATGCGCGAGATCAAACACCCGTTTCATGCGGGCATTTATGCTCAGCAGGGAATTGAGTTCTAGAAAGTAGCTAATAGCTATTAGCTAACAGCTATTAGCTATTTTCGTTATCCCGACCGATACGAAATGCAGGGCAACATCGAAAAACGTAAACCGGCCGGCCCGCTCGATTACGTCGCGCTCGGGGTGACGACATTCGGCGTTGGCTACATTCCCGGAGCGCCGGGCACCTATGGTTCGCTGGCCGCTGTCGGGATCTATCTCGGTGTCGGCCACGTCCAGAGCCAGTGTGCCTTGCACGGACTGCCTTTTGCGGCTTCGCTTCACTATGCGCTGAATGCCGTTCTGCTCACCACATTTGTTCTCGTTGGTATCTGGGCGGCGGGCAGGACGACGTCCATATTCGGCGACGGCGATCCGTCGCAGGCGGTTGTTGATGAGGTTGCCGGGCAGCTTATCACGTTTTGCTTTGTTCCGTTCGGCCTCGGCTGGCCGTTTATATTGGCGGGTTTTCTGCTGTTTAGGCTGTTCGATATCTGGAAGCCCTTTCCGATCGATCAATTGCAGGAGTTTCGAGGCGGGCTTGGAGTAGTCGCCGATGATATCGTGGCGGGCGTTTACGCCGGTATTTGTCTTGCGATCAGCTATGCGGCTTGGCTGCTGATCTAGGCCGAGGGAGCGTCATTTCTCGCCAAGATCGTCGTCGATTTGTCGCGTCGTATCCACCACGAATTCGTTGTCCCTTTGAAATATCCAACCCTTGTACCAGAAGTACACTAACAGCAGCAGCGTGACAACGACCATCAACAGCAGCGTCAGAAAATAACCGTAAGGTGTTTTTAGTTCCGGCATATTCTCAAAATTCATGCCATAGATCCCCGCGATTAGCGACAGCGGCAGGATGATCGCCGAAACAACGGCGAGCGTTTTCATCACGTCATTGGTTCGAGTCGCGATCACGGAAAAGTGCATGTCAAAGAGGCTCGCGACCAGGTCGCGATAGCCTTCGGCGAGGTCGGTGATCCGCACGAGATGATCGTGGACATCGCGATAGAAGGGCAGCACCTTTTCGGGAATCTGCGGAAATTCGCCACGTGCGATGCGATGCAGGACCTCCAGCTGCCTCGCCGAGATCCGTCTCAATCGAGCGACCGCTCGTCTCACGTCCATGATGTCGGCGAGCACAGCGTTATTCGCTCGGCCCATGTCAAAGACGCGATCCTCGAGCACCTCGATCGCCTTGTCAAAATCCTCGACGATCGGCGTGTACAGGTCGATCAGTTCGTCAAGAATGCTGTGCAGCAGATACGCAGCTCCACGGTGGCAGATATACGTGCTGCTGCGGATATGCTGTTTTACGGTCTTTAGCGATCGGAACCGCTGGACGTGAAATGTCACGACAAAATTCGGCCCTAGATACGCGTCCAATTCCTTCGTGACAAAATTGCTCGGCCCCGTTTCGCCCGGCTTGATGCCGTGGACGACGAGGTAAATGTAGTTCTCGAACGCTTCGACCTTCGGCTGGTGACGCACCTCGATGCAGTCCTCGACCGTCAGATAGTGAAAGCCAAAAACATTGAGAAGCACCTCCTTCGCCTCCTCGACATGCTCCGGCGTCTCACCCTGAAGGTCGACCCACACGACGTTCGTCTCGTCGGCCAGCAACGCCGGCAGCTCGTCCCGCGAAAAACCCTCTTCGACCTTATCCGAGCCTTTTCTGTATAGAAAAACTTCCATCGCGCGGGTATGTGTATTCTTTTTGCGGGACGTTATCGATTGAACTCAAGCGCCTCGGCCAGCGTGCTTCGCAGGGTCTCAATGAGCTCCTCACGCGTTGCTTCCTGGCAATTCACGCCGGGAACTTCCTCGATCCAGCCGATCCACCAGTCGCCTTCTTGTTTTAGCACGGCCGTGAAGTTATTCTTCATATTTACGTTTTTATCACTGACCGCCGACCGCTGTCCAACGACATTATGCCCAAAGTATTCATCGCCGACGACGTTAACGAAGACAAACTCAAACCGCTGACCGACGCCGGCATCGACGTCGTGAAAAAGACCAAACTCGAGGGTGAAGCCTTGGCCGCCGAACTGAAAGACGCCGACGGCGTTATCGTCCGCAGCGCGACACGGATCACCGCCGAGCTAATGGACAGTTCGCCAAACCTCCGCGTCATCGGCCGAGCCGGCGTTGGAGTCGACAACATTGACGTAAAGGCCGCCACCGAGCGCGGCATCGTCGTGATGAACGCCCCCGACGGCAATACGATCACGACGGCCGAGCACACCATTGCGCTGCTGGTCAGCATGGCCCGCAACGTGCCGCAGGCGCACACAAAACTCCAAAACGGCGAGTGGGATAAAAAGAGCTTTGTAGGCGTCGAATTGAACGGCAAGACGCTCGGCGTGATCGGTCTGGGCCGCATCGGCAAACACGTAGCGCACGTCGCACGCGGGCTGGGAATGTCGATCGTCGGCTACGATCCGTTCCTGTCGGCCGACCACGCAAAAGAGCTCGGCATCGAGCTCGGCAGCCTCGACGAAGTGTTCAAAAACGCCGATTTCCTGACAATTCACACGCCCGTCACCGACGAAACGCGCGGCATCATAGGCCGCGAGGCTTTTGGCAAAATGAAGTCCGGCGTGCGGATCGTGAACTGTGCTCGCGGCGGCCTGGTCGACGAGGCTGCCCTGATCGAAGCCCTCGACGCAGGCACCGTCGCGGCGGCGGCACTGGACGTTTTCGCGACCGAACCGCTGCCCGCCGACTCGCCTTTACTGGGTCGCACCAACGTCATCACGACGCCGCACCTCGGGGCCTCGACGACCGAAGCTCAAGAGGGCGTGGCCCTGACCGTCGCCGAACAGATGCGCGATTATCTGCTCAATGGCGAGCTTCGCGGCGCCGTAAACGCTCCGTCGATGGCCGCCAGCGAGCTTGCCGCCCTGCAGCCGTTCATCGACCTCGCAACCAGCCTCGGCCGCTTTCAGGCGCAGATCCTGGACGACAATTCGATCTCGAATGTCAGCCTCGAATACACAGGCGAACTCGCCGACCGCGACGCCTCAGCCGTCACCCGCGCCTTCCTCACCGGCCTCCTCCGCGACGTATCATCCCGTGTCAACGTAGTGAATTCGAATCTCATCGCAGATGAGAGAGGCATCGGCGTCACCACCGCCTACTCCACCACCACCCGCGACACCAACGCCGACATCCTAACCTCCGTAACCTCATCCGAAGGCACCCAAACCCTCGCCGGCCGCGTCTTCGCCACCGGCGAAGGCCGCATAACCCGCATCGGCAATTTCGCGATCGAGGTCGCAGTAGGCGGTCCCGATCCTGCCAAAGACCAAAGACCAAAGACCCAAGACCGCTCGCAGAGCCTTTTGGTCACCAAAAACAAAGACGTCCCCGGCGTCATCGGCCAAATGGGCACTGTCCTAGGCGAATCCGGCGTCAACATTAGTCAGTTTTCGCTAGGCCGCCAACACCCCGGCGGCGAGGCATTGGCTGTGGTAGAACTTGACAACGCAGTTGACGACAACGTCCTCGATCAACTCCGCAGCATCGATGCGATAATTCTTGTCAAGCAAGTAAAGCTCTAATGGCAAGGTATGAGAATTTACATTGACACATCGGTAGTTGGCGGTTATTTCGACGACGAATTCGCCGAATCGACTAAATCGTTCTTCGAGAAGGTGGAATACGGTGACTTCACTCTGGTCGTTTCAGAACTTTTGGAAGCGGAACTGCTCGATGCTCCGTTGCGAGTTCGCGATCTTCTAACAAAATATCCGAGCGATCAGATCGAATTGGCGGCACTGTCGCCGGAAGCGAAGGATCTCGCAAACGAATACGTCGTCGAAAAGGTCGTCGGTGCAACCAGCATAGCCGACTGCCAACACATTGCGATTGCCACCATCGCGAAGGTTGACGTTCTCGTTAGCTGGAACTTCAAACACATCGTTAACTTGAAGCGAATTCGGGGATATAATGAAGTCAACACAAACAATGGCTATTCGACGCTTGAAATTCGAACGCCCGCGGAGGTTATAGATTATGAAATACCCGACAAAAAAGCCTGAGAAAGATTTCGACGCCGTAAAGATGATGCGTGAGATTCGCGACAAGCTCAGCCGCGAGATCATGAACATGACATACGAAGAAGAAAAAGCCTACCTCAAAAGACGTCTGGAAAAGGGCCGAATAAAGAAGGCGGCATGAAGACTGCCCAACTTTGGCATAAAAGTGTGACGGAAGCGACGAAAAAGAAAGAAAAGGATTTCGACTGCGTAAAAATGATGCGTGACATCCGCGACAAGATGAGCCGCGAAATGATGAACATGACGCACAAAGAACAACTAGCGTATATCCAGAACCTATTGGAGAAAGGCAAGACAAAAAAACCCGCTAAGGCAACTGCGTGAATTTAGCCACCGAGGCTCATCTCACAAGCTTTGAGAATTCTCCATTCTCAATTGTCAATTCTCAATTGTGTAAGCCCTCCGTCAGATCGATTCGGTGATTCTCGTGAAGCAGGTCCGGGTAATCCAAGTCAATGTGCTATTTTGGCTTCCCGTTGAAGTACTCTTTCTTAATCTTCTTGGCAAGTCTCTCCGCCACTTTGCGTTGTCCAGTCCTAGTCCAAACAGGGTCCCAAAAGCCTCGTCTGTCGCCGGCAGAACCGGCCCATGCGATACTTCTGTCCGAAACGCGCAGCAGTGTGATACTGCCCTGATTGCGGTCTTTTTCGTCGCCAAAAACCGTGTCGTACCACTTGCTTTCGCCCTTGATCGAGATTCCTTTGAGTATATATTCGGCGCCTTCTTCGGTCACCACAATCTGAACCGGAACCTGCTTTTTGAAGAATGCTGCCGTCAAAAAATCATTGAGCCCACGCTCCATCGGAGCGATGAAGACCGTCGGCTTAGTTTGGGAGAAGGAGGCGACGCAGAGAGCGCAAATCACAATCCAGAGTAAAAGGAATGTTCTTATCATTGTTTACCTCGTCTACAGACGGACTAGCCTAATACTCTTCCTGACACTTTTCAAGTCGCGGCGAAGACCGTGGGACCGACGGGGTCATCTATGAAGTTAAGGCGTTGGTCAAGCGCACAGGTACTGGGATTCTTGTCCGATTTGAGTGGGCGTTGTGTTACAATGTAATACATGAAAACCTCAAGCCTTACAATTCGACTTGATCCAATTACGGAGAGGCTACTGAAGAGTGTAGCGAAGCGGTCGGGGCGCACGCGGAGTGATATTGCGCGGGATGCTTTGAAAAGGCAGATGGCGGTCTTGCAGTTTGAGGATGCGCGGCGGCGGGTGATGCCGTTTGCCGAGGCCCGCGGGCTGTTGACCGACGAAGATATTTTCAAAGTTATTTCCTAGGTGGCCGTCCGACGTATCCGATAGCTGAATGATCGTGATGAGTTGCCACGCTCTTTAGGGCGTGGTATCGGACCTTCGAGATTTTCGGCTTTAGCCAAACTTGGTCCCGTCGTCGCATTCAGGCTTTGGGCTAAAGCCCATGACCTTAGTGCCTCTAACCACTAGCTGAAGCTAGTGGCAATTCATGAGAGTCTGTCTTGATACCAATGTCCTCGTGGCGGCGTTTGCCACACGCGGGTTGTGTTCGGACGTGCTTCGCGTCTGTCTGGCCGAACACGAACTGGTCGCTGGAACAGTGCATCTCGACGAACTGCGACGTGCCCTGACGAAGAAGCTTCGTCTGCCCGACGAAGCGATCGCCGCTGTCGAATCCGTCTTCGACGCTATCGAAATAGTCCCAAAACCACTGGCCCCGCACCGCCTCGCCGTCCGTGACGCCGCCGACCGCAGAATTCTTGCCACGGCCGTTGACGGCCATGCCGACGTCCTCGTAACCGGCGATACCGGCCTCCTCACCATCGCACCGGAAGCGCCCCTTCCCATACTCTCGCCCCGCGAATTTTGGAATTTGCTGAGTCAGGTAGCCAACGGATAAAGCTAGTAACGATCTGAGTCCGTGAAACGGACGGCATATTGGTAGCCCCACGTGAAGCGAAGCGGAACGTGGGGTGAGTGACCCAAACACCATCGAGCGTGTGTAACACGCGGCATATGCCCCGGGATCAGTTCCAAGTTCCAAGTTTTAAGTTCCACGTGGAGAAACCTTCAATTCCGTTACGCTTTTGCGTTATGATGTTCGCATGACGACTGCTGAGCGTATAAGTGAAATGATCCGCAGGCTGCCGCCGCCGGTGCAGGAGGAAGTTCTTGAGTTTGCCGAGTCGCTTGCTCGGAAGCGGGCCAGGACAGAGCGTGACTGGAACGGGTTTTCGCTCGATCAGGCCATGCGTGGTCTGGAAACTGACGATATTCCCGAATACACCGAGGCTGACCTCAAAGAAAAGTGGGCCTGAGAAGGTCTGGGCAGATCGTCCTATTCAGGTTTCCGCAAACCGATCTAGCCATCGGCAAGCTGCGGCCGGCACTCCTGATCGCTCCTTTGCCTTCCGATTACGACGACTGGCTCGTCTGCATGATGTCGTCACGCTCGCGGCAGGCGATCGACGGAATCGACGAATTGATCTCAACCTCTGACGTCGATTTTCCCGCCACCGGCCTCAAATCCGAAACCGTCGTCCGCCTCACTCGCCTCGCCGTCGTCGCCGATTCCGTCTTCATCGGCAGCATCGGCGAACTTTCCGAAACCCGAATGCAGACACTCAGGTCCCGCCTCGCCGACTGGATCGTTTCTGCCGACTAAACGTTGACTTAACAAACTTAACTCCCGATTTTCGAGCCTTACCGGGCGGATGTGGCGGAAGCGTTTTCAAAGTGACAAGTGACGGGTGACAAGCTCAGATCAAAACGGCATGTCGGATTTTCTGTCTGAGACTTTTGTAGGAATTGTCTTGCGTAGATCGAGATTGAGGATGCGTTCCTCGTCTAAGTCAGGCATGACGAAACGGATGGCGTAGGGAAGTTCGATGCGGTGGCGTTGGAGGAGTTGGTGGGCGCGGATCTCGCGGCCGCCGTGGCGGCCTCGGCGGCCGTTGCGAAAGGCGTTAGCGGTGTCGGGTCCGGCGGCGTGGATGCCGATGGTCTTTTCGCGCGGGTTGTAGAGCAGCAGCACGAATTCGGGCGAGCCGAGCAGTTCGTGCGACCGGCGGCAGATGCGTATCTCGCCTTCGGGATTGATCGACGCGTAAAGTTTTGACCACCGGCCCGACGACTTTGGCGTAATGTCCCATTTTTCGTCCATGGTTGCGAAGATAGCACGAGGCGGCACGATGTGTCAAGCGTGCAAATCAGTGACGAGTGACAAGTGACGAGTGACAAGGAAATCGTCCTGTCCCCGAACGGGGACAAATTCAATGGCGTCGGGTGCATCCCGACGATCGGATCTCCACGCAAAGCCCGTCCCTGAAGGGGACGCACTAACCTCGGCCGTTAATTCGTCCCCTGCAGGGACGGTCGAATCGGGTGACGTTATCGTCGGGTTGCACCCGACGCTATTAGAGTTGTCCCTTTCAGGGACGTTCGGGGGCATTATCGAAGGATATGTCGTGGTGATCGTGGGCTGAATGATGAATGGCCGGGTTGGCGGGGCGATGGCGGCTGATCTGTCGATACAGTTGGAAAATGTGTCGATACAGATCTCGGAATTTGGACTGTTTTGTCGATACAAAACCAGCAGAACTTAGTTCCGACCGATCTGAGGACCCAACAGCAAATATTCGGCTAAAGCCGGATAGCTGATAGATGCTAACCACTAGCTGAAGCTAGTGGCAATTTATCGAAAGTCCTACTGACCAGCGATGTAGCCGCACGCGTCGGGGATGCTCGTGTTGCCGCCGCAGAGGACGAGGACGACGTGGCTTTGGGGGGTGAAATTCTCGTGGAGCCGGTCGGCGGCGGCTAGGGTGCAGGCGGCGGCGGGTTCGGTGATGACCTTTAGGCGTTGGGCGATAAAGAGCAGGGCGTCGACGGCTTCGCTGTCGGGGACGACGGTGACGCTCTCGTAGAGGTCGCGGATCAGGTTGAGCGTGCGGTCGGTGACGAACGGTGCGCCGAGCGTTTTGGCTATCGACGTGATCGCGATCGTCACGGGACGGCCAGCGGCGAAGGCTTGCGACATCGCGTCGGCGCCCTCGGTCTCGACGCCCCAGGCACGAAGCGCGGGATTCACGGACTTTGCGGCGAGGGCCACGCCCGCGGCCATTCCGCCGCCGCCGATGCTCGCGATGATGTCAGTCGCCTGCGGCACGTCGTCCATTATCTCGAGCCCGACGGTGCCCTGGCCCGCGATGACCGCGTCGTCGTCGAACGGATGGATAAGCACGCGGCCCTGTTGCTGATAGGCTTCGAGGCCCGCAAACGCGTCGCCGATGTCGGGCCGCAGATCGATTGTCGCACCGTAATGGCGAGTGGCTTCGAGATAGCCTGACGGTGTGTTTTCGGGCATCAGGATGACGGCATCGAGGTTGAGAACGCTCGACGCGTAAGCGACAGCCTGAGCGTGATTCCCGCCGCTGACGGCCACGACGCCTGCTTTCTTCTCCTCGGGCGAGAGCTGGAGCATTTTGTTGAACGCCCCGCGCGGCTTGAACGAGCCGGTCTTTTGGAACAGCTCGTATTTGACGTAAACGTGCGTGTTGAGGCGTTCGCTGAGGGCACGGCTCAGCTCGGTGTGGGTGCGTTTGACGTAGGGGTGAATGCGCTCGGCGGCCGAGCGAATGTCGCGGATGTCCACCATCGGGTTAGCCTAGAACAGGAACCTGTAGAGCAGCAGCAGCGCGATGGCACCGAGGATCGACAGGATCCAACCGGCTTTGTAGTTTTGGTCCTTCCAGATCGCCCGGCCGACGAATGAGCCAAGCGCCGAGCCGCCCATACCGATACCGGCAGTGACGACCCAACCCCATAGGCCCGCCGCGATCGGTTCCTTGCCAGGGATGAGGAATCGCGCAATAGCTCCGATGATAAGTCCGACTAGAATTTGCCAAACGAAAGACATAGGTATCTCCTTTTGTTCAAAAGCCAATAAAAACGGTGGAATAGCTAATTTTTACTATATGTTCGACAAAACGACAACCTCGTGTCCGGCCAATGCTCTACACTGCCTGACGCTGTTGGAGCGTTCTCATGGCTGCCTGATCCATTTGAGCACCTCCGGAATCGTTGCGCGTTTGCCGTACATTAGCATTCCGACGCGATACACGCGCGAAGCGATCCAAACGATGAAGGCGATCGCAACGCAGTTGAGAGCGACCGACAAAGCGATCTGCCAGAACGGCGGCATCTCGGCCAAGATGCGGACGGGCATCGTGAGCGGGGCAAAGAGCGGAGCGATCGATACCCAGAACGACAGGTCAGAATTTGGGTCGCGGATAACGGCGAAGCAAAAATAGAAGCCGATGAGCATCAGCATTATCGGCGGAAACGCGAACTGGCCACCTTCCTGCACGGTTGTTACCATCGAGCCGACGAGGGCAAAAATGGACGCGTAAATAAAATAGCCTACGATGAAATATACAAAGAAATAAAACACCATCAGCGGCGTAATATTCGGCAGCCCCGAAAGGAACTGGCCTGCGTCCGGCTGTGTTGCAATGAATCCGACCAGCGCCGCCATCGACGCCGTCCATATCGCAAGCTGCGTGAGGCCGGCGAGGCCGACGCCGACGAGCTTGCCAAACATCAATTGTGTCGGTCGAGCGGATGAAAAGAGTATCTCGGCGATGCGTGTTTCCTTTTCCTCGACGACAGCGCCCATAATGACTTGGCCGTAGATCGTAAGGCTTATGTAAATGAGCATTCCGATCACCAGCGAGGCGATGAACAGCATCTCGCTGTCTTTTTCCTCGCCCTTCTCGTTGATCGAACGAGATGTAAGATTCACGCCTTGGCCAAGTTCGCGCACTAGCTTCTCGTCGATATTAGCGTCGGCGAGCCGGTGCGAGCGGACCGCGGCGTTCAGGGCGTCTTTTAGTGTGTCGTTGGCTACGAAATCGCCCGCTTTTCGCGACAGGAACTCGTATTTGGCATCCTTGGCTTCGACGTTGGGCGGAATGAGCAGATACGCATCGATCTCGTCGCTTGCGGCCATTGCATTGAGCTGCTCTCTGACCTGAGCGAGCGGAGCACTGCCGGGATCAAAGTCTACAAAGACGAATCCGGAGGCCAGCATCGCGGCACCTTGCTTCATCTGGTCCTGCTGAGCAGCCGTCGGCAATTCAAGCTTCTCCCGCATCGCGTCATCGGCCTTTTGGGCGAGGCGTTCGGCGGAGAGGTTTTCCTTGAGCCGAGGAAGGACCTTGCCCGACGGATCGACGACAACTATCCTCGTCGCTTCGCCCTTTAGCGAAAAAATGATCGCCGGAACGATCGCAAACCCGAGGCCGAGGATAGGGAAGATCAGCGTGCCGATGAGGAAGCTCCACTTGAGGACGATCTTCTTGTATTCGTGCCGGACGACGGCTAGGAATTTACGCATGACTGTATTCTTGACGAGCGGAACTGACCGCCCGCTTACGCCGGCGGTTCTGGCTTGCCTCCCACCTGATCGATAAAGATGTCATTCAGGCTCGGTTCGATCTGTTCAAACTTCGTTATCGCCGCTCCGGCCTCGACCAGCTTTCTCAATAACGATTGGGGATCAACATTTGGTGCCAATTCGATCTGCCGTTCGTCGGCGTGTTCCTCGGACTTTGCTATTAGGCTGCGGTCAGCGAGAACATTGTCGCCGCCGCTTGCACGCAGAGCGATCAGGTTGTGGCCGTAGGTCTCCTTGATCTCTCTCAGGCTGCCGCCGACGACCTTTCGGGCCTTGTTTATCAAGATAATGTCGTGACATAGACGTTCGGCAGTCTCCATCATGTGGGTCGAGAATATTATCGTCTTGTCCTGTGTGCGAAACTCGCCTAGCACATCGATCATGAATTCGACATTGACCGGATCGAGGCCCGAGAATGGTTCGTCGAGTATCAGCAGATCAGGATCGTGCAGCACGGTCGAGATGAACTGTATCTTCTGCTGCATTCCCTTTGACAGGTCTGTCGTTTTCTTTGCTTTCCACTCGGCTAGGCCCATCCGATCGAGCCAGAAGTCGATGCGCCGGTCAGCAACTGAACGCGGCACGTTCTTCAGGGCGGCAAAGTATCGCAGCTGGTCAACGACCTTTATCTTTTTGTAAAGGCCGCGTTCCTCCGGCAGATATCCGATGCGGTCCTGTAGATGCGGCGACATCTGCTCGCCAAACAGCTCGATAGTGCCCGAATCAGGCGCTGTGATGCCGACGATCATCCGTATCGTCGTGGTCTTGCCGGCTCCATTTGGCCCGAGGAATCCAAAGATCCGCCCCGGCCGCACCTCAAAACTGAGGCTGTCAACGGCCGTGAAATCGCCGTAGGACTTCGTAACGTCATGGATCCGCAGCGTTGCGAGGTCGTCGTTCATTTTCTCTTTTGGCACGCGCGCCGCTTGCATAATAACTCGCAAAAGTGCAGTCTAGAAAGCTTATGAAGGAAGAACTGATCGAAATGGCAGGTGTCGTCGTTGACAAGCAGCCGAACGCCTATTTCAAGGTCCAGATCAACGATACCGACCACATGGTCCTTGCGACGATCTCGGGCCGCATGCGACGCAACCGTATCCGCATTCTGATGGGTGACCGTGTTGATATAGAGCTTTCACCCTACGACCTGACGAAAGGCCGCATTACGTACCGGCATAAATAACCTTGTTCGACGTTAAGCTGAGATCATTTGAGCAGCGTTTGCTGTTCCCTTCGGATAAGCCATTCGCCGTTTTCCCTGACGTAATCATCGGTGACCCACGCCTTTGCAGATCGGCCGTTCTTGGCGACCACCTTTAGCGTATAGCTGAGCACCGCGGACGATTCATCCAGGCTGACGAGCCTCTCATCAGTGATCTCAGCCGACTTGATAGCTTTCTCCTCCTTGACCTCGGCCAGCGTCTTGTTCTTGTCCCTGACCTTGCCGTCGATGTCGATGAACTTAAAATCGTCCGTAGTTATCCTTGCCAGAAACGTCACGTCACCGTCCTTCGAGGCGTTGAGGATGTCATTTGCCAGCGTCACAAGCTCCTTCTTAACGGCCTCGCGATCGAGGGCCGGTTTAGCAGATTGATTGGACGCTGCCGGCCGATCGTCAGACGGCCTGGATTCTTTCTTTTCACCGAGATTGCCGCAAACGGCCCACATCGCGGCAACGAGCGCAAACGGGAGCAAGAGTTTCATAAGTCGTGGTTGATCAGGGATCGAATGAGTCGATTCTATTCTACCCCCATCATCCAAGTCAAAAAAGCCGGAGGTAGGGGCGTGCTCCGGGCCTTATGTCCTGCGGCGTGACATGTGGGGCGGTTGTGCGAATAGTCGATCGTGGGTTAGAATCCGAGACAATAGCGGTCGACGCGATCGACGGCTGCCCGTTTTAACCAAGGAGATCAATTTGATGAGAGCTTCCCGGTTACTGAACCTGTGCCTGTCACCCTGTCTACTTCTTGCATGGGCGTCGCATATCTCTGCTCAGGGCGGGGCGATGCCGACGCCTACGCCGAAGCTGCCGAGTTACGCGAGCTACGCGGTCGCGATGCAGGCGGCCGATGCTCATCTGACGGCGAATAAACCAGATTTTGCAAAATCTTCATTCGATGCGGCGATGCTCCTGGCAACCGATGACGAACAGCGGGCCGACGTGCATTTCGGCCTGGCAAAGGTACACATCGCGAAGAAATCGAGAGTGCGCAAAGGCTCCGATTTCGTCGATCAGCCCAATTACTACAGCGCAATGAGTGAGTATGAGAAGGCTGCTGCATTAAAGGCAATTTCGCCCGCGAAGAGGCGCAGCGCCTACGACAAGGTAATAGAGATCGCGACAATAGACCCGAATCCCTGGCGGATCGCGTCGACCTATGACGCGATGATCAAGGCCTTTCCCGACATGCCGCTCGCCGAAAAGGTCGGGATGATGTTCAAAAAAGCCGAGGCTTATCCGTTGGACAACCGATCTAATGCGACCTCGGCGTTTCAGGCCTATCAGGCGATCACGACGCTTGCGGGCGTCGGCGACACAGACAAGGCAAAGGCTCTGATGAAAATGGCTGACCTCGAATACCGATTCGGCAATAAACAGGCAGCGTTCCAGCTTTTCTCGTCGGCCGGCCTTACGGCCGGTGCGACCGCCGAACAGCGGGCGACGGCGACACTTCAGGCAGGTAAGATGTTGTGGGAACTCGGCCAGGCCGACCAGGCGCAGGCTATGATGAACAAAGTCGTCGAGATGAAAGACGCTCCTGCCGCAAACAAGGCCGACGCTCATACGATGCTCGCCTCTAGCTACGGCCACCAGAAAAAAGCCGACATGCAGCTCGCCGAGTTTGCAAAGATCCCTTCGATCAAAGGCGTTTCGGACGAGCATAGATCCAAGGCCTATTACTCGATGGGCGATCTCCATATGAAGGCTGAACGGTACGCCGCTGCGCGTGCCGAATTCAAGAAGATATTCTCGCTAAAAGACGCCAAAAACGCTTATGTGGCCGTGGCCTACTATTACACCGGCAAGGCGTTTGAGAAGGAAAAGAACGCCAAAGAGGCGCGTGCGGCCTGGACAAAGATGGTGTCGATCGCGGAGAATGCGCAGTACAAGAACGATGCGCTTGCCGCCCTCGCCGACTCATTTCGCGAAGAAAAGAAGTACGCCGACGCTGCCAAGGCGCTGATCCAGCGGGCAGCCATCGATAAGCTGTGGGACGTCGAAAAACAGGACGCCCTGCTCGATCTCGGCGACGTTTATCTTGACCAAAAAGACGCCGCTAAGGCCGCCGACACCTACGCACAAGCCGCTGCGCTCAAGCCAAAAGAGGACAAGGGCACCGGGCAGCTGCGGGCCCTGACGGGCATCATCGAGGCCCGCAGACTGCAGGGCGACGCGGCGAGAACCGCCGAGGCACAAGGAGCGTTGGCGGAACTCATTCAACGGTCAAACTTCCTACCGGTCGATGAGCGCACGGCAAAGCTCAAGGAAATGTGGGACCTCGCCGACGCGTCGGCCCGGAACGACGCGACCGTGCCGACCGCGTTGGCGATCTACGAGGGCATTCTGAAAGGCAACGCCGACATCGTTGTCTCGACCTCAAATCGGGTTCACTTGGCCGTCGCCGACATCCTGATCCGTCAAAAGAAGCTCGCCGACGCGAAGGCCCGTCTGCAAAAGGTGACCGTCAGCCGCTTCCCGAACAGCGAGGAACTAAAGAAGCAGGTCGCCGAGGCCAATGCCAAGATGCAGTCGCTGCCGTGAGCCCGCGTATCAGAAGAATTCAGGAGTGCATTGTTTTTTATGAAATGTCCTAGATCCTTACAGGTCAACGTGCGCGGCGCGTTGTTGTTGGCTGTTGGTTTTCTGTCGGCGGTCGCGGTGATGACCGATTGGACGCCGACGACGGCGCAGGTGTCGCCGACGCGTATCGCGATCGTTGACGTCGAAACGGTCCTGCTCCGTTCGAAGCTCGGCAAGGCAATGACCGCCGAACTCAACAGGCACAATGACGACGCTCAGCGTCGCTACAACGCCGAGACCGATCCCGTCAAACGCCAGCAGATCAAGCTCAGCGCCGAGAAGACCTATCCCGAACTCCGCGACCGCCTGCTCGCGAATGCCGATACGCGGATGATGCCCATCATCCAAACCATCGGAAAGGAGCTAAAGGCTGCCGCGATCTTCAGAAAATTCGAGTCCGGCCTCATATACACCGACGACTCGCTCGACATAACCGGCAACGTCATCCAACGTATCGACGCCGCCACGCCATAGGCCAGCCGTCGTGGATTAGGATAACGCCTGCCGTCGATCCTGGGGCCCCGGTCGCTCGGTTTTTGCCTCTGTCCTGGCTGAATACCCCGGATTGGTAGGGGGTTTTTCGTCTCAGTCCACCGAATTTCATCGCCGCCATCGCGGCTGATCGCGTCGGTCGCGTTCGTCGCGGCCGTCATCCTGTCGCCGCAGGTGACAAATTTAATAGCGTAGGGTGCGGTTGCGGCCTTCCTCGCAACACTGGCCGCGTTTTGCCAGGCCAGAAACCCTACGAACGGGCGTTCAACGTTTCGCGTCCCTGTATGGGACGAATTGGGCTGCGCGGTATTGCTCCCCTACAGAGAGCGGTGCGTGGTTGACGCATGTCGTAGGGTGTTACCCTACGCTATTAAAGGTGTCCCTGTCAGGGACAGAACCGCTCGACCAGCCCGTGAAGCGGGCGGCATTATGAATAGCCACACGTGGAGCGTTTCGCGGAACGTGTGGAATGTGTAGGAAGGGAATCGAGCGTGCGGAGCATGCGGCATATGCCGTGTGTTACACACACTCGGCGATGTGATGATACCTAACCCCACGTTATCACGTGGGGCTATCAAAATGCCGTCAGCTACGCAGACTCAGGAGCGGAGCGGCGGGGCAATCCACAAAGCCATTTTGCCTTTTTACTTTTGCCCTTCGCCTTGCGAAGCCGACTTCCGCTGTTCGTTGTTAGTTTTAGTTGTTAGTTATCAAGATCCCGATCCCGCGACGCTTCCTGTCGCCGTAGGTGACAAATTTAATAGCGTAGGGTGCAACCCTACGGAATGGGCGTTTAACGTGCCGCGTCCCTGTATGGGACGAATTGGGCTGCGCGGTATTGCTCCCCTACAGGGAGCGCATCGTGGTTGATCGGTTATCGTAGGGTGTTACCCTACGCTATTAAAGTTGTCCCCTACAGGGACCATCGATCCGCCGGTTCTTCGTTATCCGTTATCAGTTTTCAGTTGATACAACGCTTTGTGACGACAAACTCCGATCTCGCGACGCCTTCCTGTCGCCGTAGGTGACAAATGTAATAGCGTAGGGTGCAACCCTACGGAATGGGCGTTCAACGGTTCGCGTCCCTGACGGGGACGAATTCGTTTTTGCGTGGTATTGCTCCCCTACAGGGAGCGGTGCGTGGTTGACGCATGTCGTAGGGTGTTACCCTACGCTATTGAAGTTGTCCCCCACAGGGACAGGAGCCGGTTCTTCGTTATTCACTATCCGTTATCAGTTATGAAACACTCGGTCTCTGGAAGTCTGATGGCACGGCCAGCCATCTCGATACAAAACAACGGAATGAGCCGATCCGGTTTCATGTAGCAGGCTTCGGGCCGTGCACGAATAGATGATGGCATTCGCTTCTAAAGCGATGTGCCTTTGAAAAGCTCTAACTAATCCCAAAAAGGAGGCAGGGTCGTTCTTTTGTCACTCAAACTCACGTCTACTGCTCATCGCCGCCGATGCCAGCTACCCGTGCGCTTGACTAACGACGGAACTTCATAGATGACCCCGATCGTTCACACTTGGCTTTTGCGTCGGAAAGGAGTAGAAAGGACGCATACAAGTATGTCAATCCTGAACCTCTCGGATGAGTATTCGCCCTCGAACGAGGGTTACGAAAATGCGTTGCACCTTCAAAGGATGATTGTTTTTCAGCAACTGGCGATGGAAAGGGTCAATGATGCGATGGCAACGGCGGCTAATCTGGGCACGCCTACGAATGAGTGGAGCGTTCGCCCTTCAGTGATACTTAAGGACGAAGGCGCGGTCGGTCGCTTTGTCTTGCCTGCCCTCCGAGAGAAGGCCGAGATTTTTCGAATGATGGATCGGGAACAGACCCGACGAGAAATACCAAGGTCAGATCCGTTTCGTGCTGCGTTTATTAGCTTCAATACGGCGCTCGAGATAATGCAGTTGCGAACGCAAAATCAAATCGACTCGTTCGAATACTGGCTTTCCGACGGCGATATTGAAGCGACTTCTTCAACGCTCGACCACGAAGAGGCTCAAGCCATGGACGAAGCGCTGTTACTTCAAAACATCTGTCTTCAAACACTGGGCTTAAATGGAGAAGGTTTTCTCGCCTTTCTGAATGTGGCTTTCAATGATGTACGAAGACATATAGGGTTGGCGGCAATGGATCAGGCGCGATTCCGGGGACTGTACCTCGGTGGCCTCGAAGGCAAACCAGCCCGCTTCTTCAACGACTAGACCTATGCCGCACGGAACCAGTAAGGATTGGGAGCTTTGGAACGTCGAGGAACGCGATCGGCGCGAGTTTCTAAAAGAAGGTGTGCCTCTCCCGGACGAGGAATTTCGGGAACCGCTGAAAAGCATACCTAGCAATTATGAAATCACACGCGACTATGCACTTGCTTGGAACAAGAATCGTAAACGGAGCCTGCCGTTTCCCGCCAAGTTGCGTGAAGAGTTCAAGCGTTCGCTAAAAGCTTTCAACCTTTGTTGGCGATGCAAGCTTCCGATCAAAACCGTCTTCTCATCGGTCACAGGTAAGCGGTATGCAGATATCCGTCCTCATTTCGAGACGAGAGTGACCGAGGCCGGCAGCATGATCTATGTCCTTGTCGACGGCGGACCGCCGAAGCTAGTCAGGGAGAATGCGAAGGGCAAAATCTCGTTTGTGGAACTCGACACCGGACGGGGCATTGGGCTGAGAGGCATTCCGCGCTTCTATACAGTTTGGGACACAAAGTGCAATTGTTAGAGGTTGGAAATAATTCGGAAATCGTATGCCAACGCCATGGGCTTCCACTTCAATTAAGAGGGACTATCCTTCTTGTGGCTCCGTCCGTCCACGAATCCCCGTGGGCAACTACTATGATCTCTTCAAAGCCAAGTGATTTAGCTTTGGTTTTTAGATCACTTGAGACAAGAAGTCCAACGGTCGTGCTCATGTCACCGGCGGCCCGACTAGAAATTGCGGAAACTATAAGTGTTTTTCTTTCTTTACCGTCAGTCGAAAAGCTCGCATCACGAATGAAGAACGTATCTCCATATTGGCGGGCAAAATCAGCTCTTGCCTTAACCTCGGGCGATTCCCGGAGCCCGGAGCCAGCGCAGCCGAGTCCTAGGCTTGCGACAAGGAACAGAATTATGAAGATCAGATTGCGTCTTTCCAACACCAGCGTCGAGGATAGCAGTATCGCATCTCTAAAGACGGTGTTGTAGTCAAGGCGGAGCTTCGCTGTTCGGCGCGGGGGCCGGTGGTGAAGTGGGTAGTCGGTTGACGAAGAAGTTCTGATCTTCATTTATTTGTTCGTAGCTGTCCGAAGCGTGGCATCGGACTTGTCGAGTAAGAGCTGGTGGCTCACTCATTCATCTCTTCGGGTCTGCTTGTGTTAGCGAGGCAGTGTTTCTCACTGCCTCAATACCCATGATGTTTCGTTTCGCACTTTGCCGGCGGTCAAGCAAGGCAAGGTTGGCTTGGCTCTATCAGGTCACGGTCATTTCGGACCATGCGATTCTTTCGAGCATTGCCAACTGTGCGTCCACGCAGGTCGAACTCTTCTGCCGTGATCGAGTCACGAAGCATTATCGAGAGTTTGACCAGAAGTTTGCGGGCAGTGGCCGTTTTGGCCACAGCCCTGGGTTTCCTCTTTGAGAGCCGTTTGTAGAATGCGTTCAGTCTCGCATCCGAGCGAACGGCTATCTGAGAGGCTTGGCCCAGATGAAAGCGAAGCAGTCTCGGCCCTGCCTTGCTGATCCGCCCGAAGCGTATCTTCTCGGCACTGGAACGTTCGACGGGATCGTAACCTGCAAAGCGTGTTACTGCTTTGGTTCCTTTGTCGAAGCGTGTGACATCGCCGACCGTGTGAACGAATATCAGGGCCGTGAGATATCCGACGCCCCTCTGGGTCATCAGCAGCTGTGCCTTGGTGTCTGCCGTTGCTTTCTGCTTTAGCCAAGACTCGACCTCGAGTATTCGCGCTTTGAGGTGCTCAAGCGTAGAGAAAAGCTGGTCACGGCACAGTGCCGAAGCCTCGCACATATCCACCTCCTTGATCACCTTCTGGGCGGCGACGGTTCTCATCAGCGACTTCGGCATTCCGATGTCCCGGGCAACGGCACTCAGACGGTTGTAGATCTGTGTCCGCTGCCCAACCAGGCTCGATCTCAGCTTGATCACGTCGAGTATCTCCGTGCTCTGTATTGGTCGCCGCCAGATCGCCGGAAACTCATTCCGCATCAGCAGCCAAAGCATGTGCTCGGCGTCGATCCGGTCGTTCTTGTGCCGGGAAAGTGCGGTCTTCCTTATCGAAACCGGATTGCCGACGAGCGTGTATGACCGGCCTCGGCGACTATCCTCTCGAACCACCCGCATCGACTCGATGCCTCGATCCCGATCACGGCCTGTTTCCCAAGCGACGAGTAATACTCGCGTACCTTCTCAATGTCGTGAAACAGCTTTAAAGCCCCTGTCTCACCCGTCTCCTCATCACACCAACAAAGCGTTTGCTGGTATGGATGAAAGTCAACTCCAATGTAAAATGTCATAGCGGTTTCTCCTGTCAAAGAGCAGATTTCTTCGTCAAAAAGATACTACTCCACCGACCAGGAGAAACCGTCTTTATAACATCAGGTTTGCCAACAATCCATTCTGCCCTATCGGAAAAGCTTTTACTCAACTACGTCGCCGACTAAAGGTTTGCCCATGCGGCGTCTTCCTCGGGCGTGTCCCAGTCTTTTGCGAGCGCTGAATTGCTAAGAAGCAAGCCGTTAAAAGATTCGTCGGCGGACTTTTCCCTCAAGAATCTGGCGAAGTCATAGACCTCTCGCTTGAGCGCTTCGGGCAATCCTTCTATTTCATTGACGATGAGTTCTTGTGTGCTCATACCTTGGCTGATTCTAGCATGCTTTTGAAAAAAAAAGGGCCTCGGCGGGTGCCGAGGCCTTTCTGTGTTGCTTGAACGTGGTGTGTGTTGAGCCCTCACTTACGTGCGGGCTACTGACACTACATTCCCATGCCCATTCCGCCGCCCATGCCGCCCATGCCGGCCATGGGGTCGGCTTTGTCCTCGGGGATGTCGGCGATCATGGCTTCGGTGGTGAGCATGAGGCCGGCGATCGAGGCGGCGTTTTGCAGCGCGGTGCGCGTTACTTTGGCCGGGTCGATGACGCCTGCGGCGACGAGGTCTTCGTACTGCTCGGTCGCGGCGTTAAAGCCGAAGTGGTTGTCACCACCAGCGACCTTTTCGACGACGACCGCGCCTTCCATACCGGCGTTGCCGGCGATCTGGCGAAGCGGCTCCTCGAGAGCACGGCGAACGATGTTGGCACCGACCGTCTCGTCAGTGTCGTCGCCTTCGAAACCGTCAAGGGCCTTGGCTGCACGAACGAGCGACACGCCGCCGCCGGCGACGATGCCTTCCTCGACCGCGGCACGCGTGGCGTGCATCGCGTCTTCGACACGGGCCTTTTTCTCCTTCATCTCGGTCTCGGTGGCAGCACCGACCTTGATGACGGCGACGCCGCCGACGAGCTTGGCAAGACGCTCTTGCAGCTTCTCGCGGTCGTAGTCGGACGAGGTTTCGTCGATCTGGTTGCGAATGGTCTTGACACGGCCGTCAATGGCCTCGCCTGCACCTGCACCCTCGACGATCGTCGTGTTGTCCTTGTCGATCGTGACCTTCTTGGCCTTGCCCAGGTCCTCGAGCGTGATCGCCTCGAGCTTGATGCCGAGGTCCTCGCTGATGACCTTGCCGCCCGTGAGCGTCGCGATGTCTTCGAGCATTGCCTTGCGGCGGTCACCAAAGCCCGGCGCTTTGACAGCGGCCACGTTGAGGGTTCCTCTCAGTTTATTAACAACCAAGGTTGCGAGAGCCTCGCCCTCGACATCCTCGGCGATGATCAACATCGGACGGCCCATCTTGGCAACCTGCTCCAGGATCGGCAGAAGGTCGCGCATGTTCGAGATCTTTTTCTCGTGGATCAGCAGGTAAGGCTCTTCGAGCACGGCCTCCATGCGGTCGGCGTCCGTGACGAAGTACGGCGACAGATAGCCGCGGTCAAACTGCATTCCCTCGACAACCTCGAGGAGCGTTTCCATCGTCTTTGATTCCTCGACGGTGATTACGCCGTCTTTGCCGACCTTGTCCATCGCCTCAGCGATGATCGTGCCGATCGTCTTGTCGCCATTCGCCGAAACCGTGCCGACCTGCGCGATAGCATCGCCAGCAACGGGCTTCGCCTGGCTGTGAACGGCCTCGACGACTTTCTCAACGGCCTTGTCGATGCCGCGCTTGAGGGCCATCGGGTTTGCACCCGCGGCGACTGTGCGGACGCCTTCTTTGATGATCGCCTGCGCCAGCACCGTCGCCGTCGTCGTGCCGTCACCGGCTACGTCGGAGGTCTTGCTCGCGACTTCTCTCACCATCTGCGCGCCCATGTTCTCGAGCGTGTCTTTGAGCTCGATCTCTTTCGCCACCGTCACACCGTCTTTGGTGATAGTCGGTGAACCGAATTTCTTGTCGATAACGACGTTGCGGCCCTTAGGGCCAAGCGTCACTTTCACCGCATCAGCCAACTGGTTGACACCACGCAGGATAGCGGCGCGTGATTCTTCTCCGTGAATAACTTGTTTTGCCATTGTCTTAATCTCCTATGTGACCTATGGGTCGTATGGGTCCTATAGGACCTATGCCGCCGCGCCCGCGCGGCTGATGATACCGAGGATCTCGTCCTCGCGCATGATGATGAATTCCTCGCCGTCGAGCTTGATCTCGCTACCCGAGTACTTGCCAAAAAGGACGCGGTCGCCCGCTTTGACGTCAAGCGTCTGACGTGTGCCGTCCTCTTTGTACTTGCCCTCGCCGGCTGCGATGACCTCGCCTTCCTGCGGCTTTTCCTTGGCCGAGTCGGGAATAAAAAGCCCGCCCGCCGTCTGATTTACGTTGTCCTCGATGCGCTTGATGATCACGCGATCGTGGAGCGGTGTGATGTTGGTTGCCATAGTGTTTACTCCTTTATGTTAAGATTGCGCTCAGTTAAGAAACTGAGATTCTAGCACTCGTAGTACAAGAGTGCTAGTATAAGGCGGACCCCGGCTAGATGTCAAGGGTGAATTATGGGCATCAGAAAAATTGATAACGGCGTTATCAACTTTATGCTGGAATGAACCACATAGGAACATAGGGCACATAGATAAAAAGGGTCTGTTCCTTTGTGATCCATGTGCTCTGTGTAGTTGAATCATCTGTCTTATGCACGTCTCCGAGATCAATATCTATCCTATTAAGTCGTTGCGGGGCATCAGCTTGCAGTCGGCGGTTGTTGAGAAACGTGGGCTGGCGTTTGATCGTCGATGGATGTTGACTGACGCGAGCGGAAGATTTATGACGCAGCGTGAGTTTCCCAAAATGGCGACGATCGACGTCGGCCTCGACGATGGGGCGATGACCGTATCGGCCGATGATTTTGGCTGTTTGAACGTGCCGCTCATCCCGGCGACGGGCGACATTCGGCAAGTCACGATATGGCAGAGCGTTTGCGCGGCTGAAGCCTATGACAGAGGCATTGGCGGTTGGTTTAGTGATGTCTTGGGCACGACGTGTGACCTCGTTTATATGCCGGATGATACGCAGCGCAGCGTGAACTCACGGTTCGATGGCGGCAGCGATATCGTTAGCTTTGCGGACGGCTATCCGCTGCTCGTGATCTGCGAGGCATCGCTTCGAGATCTGAATAGCAGAATTGCGGGATCGTATACAGATGAAGGCGATGTATCTGCGTTTCGACCGCTGCCGATGAATCGGTTCAGGCCGAATATTGTGGTGAGCGGCTCGGAACCTTACGCCGAGGACGACTGGACCGGCATCCGCGTCGGGGATGCGGCTTTTCGGACGACGAAGCCCTGCGAGCGTTGTGTTATTCCGACGGTGGATCAGTCGCGAGGTGAATTTGACGGCAAGGAACCGCTGAGAACGCTTGCAACCTATCGTATGGCAAAAGATGTGATGCCCGAACGGATCGAGCCGCTGGGCGTCACGCCAAATGCAGTTTTATTCGGCCAGAACCTCATTCCAACCACGTCAGGCCTCTCGATCAAGCTTGGTGATACGGTCGATGTGGTCGAGAGCCGTCGTTAGATCTCCAGTTCGTTTCCTGTCAATAGCTTGTAGGCGTCGAGATAACGTTGCGAAGTTGCTTCGGCGATCACGGGTGGCAGCGGCGGTGCGGGCGGCGTTTTGTCCCAATCTAGGGATTCGAGATATTCGCGGACGAATTGTTTATCGAACGACGGTTGGGCATGCCCGGGTTCGTATTCCTCTGCCGACCAGAATCGTGACGAATCGGGCGTTATGACCTCATCGACGAGCATGATGTTGCCTTTGCTGTCGGTCCCGAATTCGAATTTTGTGTCGGCCACAATAATACCTCGTTCGCGTGCGTACTCTGACGCGAGGTTGTAAAGCTTGAGAGATGTTGCCTTGAGCAGGGCGGCGGTCTCTGAGCCGAGGATGTTCTTGAACTCGAGGCCCGTGATGTTCTCGTCGTGGCCGGTTGTGGCCTTGGTCGCGGGTGTGAAGATCGGTTCGAGCAGCCTGTCGCATTGCACAAGGCCGCGAGGCAGATCGTGGCCAGACACCTTGCCGGTTGCCTTGTAATCCTTCCAGCCCGAGCCTTCGAGATATCCGCGGACGACGCATTCTACGGGGAAGACATCGGCCCGCTTGACCAAGGTGGAGCGCCCTCGCAGAGATTCCTGCGCCTGAACAAGCGGCGGCATCTTATCGAATTCGGCCGTGATGAAGTGGCTGTCAACCTCATCCGCAAACATCTTGAACCAAAACGCCGACAACTGCGTCAGCACTGCTCCTTTCCTGTCGATCGGCGTCGGCAGGATGCAGTCAAATGCCGAAAGCCTGTCGGTGGCGACCAGCAGCAGCGTGTCGTCATCTATCTCGTAAATATCTCGAACCTTGCCGCGATAGAGAAATTTAAGTCCCGGGATTTCGGAATTCGAGATCGTTGGTGCGGTGCTCATTTAATACATCTTCGTCCCCTTTGACTTTATTACGAAAACGTCCGTTTGGGCAATCGCAAACGAAGGTCAACATTGAGGAATATGCCGCGTGTTAAAAATATACTAACGTGGCTAAAAAATGTCGTGACAGGAGCCGATAAAATCGCGATAATGGTAAAGGGAACTCGCTCACCTGGCAGCGACCGGGTTTTTTCCTGCCTCTATTCCTGCAAGCTCGCATTACTTTAATGACACGCAATTATCTCTCAACGAGCCTTTCGCTTGATCGCCTTGCAGTCTCAGGACTGGTCGTCCTTGCGGCGGCAGGGCGGCTTTGCGCCCAGCCGGGCCGCGAGGTTCCCGAAGGGTCGAGTTCGACCTGGTGGATCCTTATGGCGGTGGTTGTCGTCGGCGGATTCGCAATGGCCGCCTATTTTTGGCAGAAAGCGAAAGCTGCGGTCGGTAAGCCGCAATACAATTACGAGAGCCGCTACGCAGGGTATTATTCGAATCAGCACGCCAGTTACGATCTCGACAGCGTAGATGCTGATAAGGAACTCGAATGGCTGAGGAAGGCCAAAAGGTCGGCGTCCAACGGAGTTTCAGGCCAGCCTGCAAAGCGACAAGATGCTGTCGAAGCTGCGCGCCCGACGCTTACCGGTGATCTGGCGGCAGACACGCGGGCGTTTCAGGAGAAGATGCGAAGGCTCCAGTATGCGCAGCTTCCGATCAATTCATTTACGAGCATTCCCGCATCGAGGCCGTTTGAGCCTTTGCCGGTATCAGATGACCCGTCGCTGCTGACCGCCATCGAGCAGGCAAACGAGGAGTATGAGGATGACGAATCGGTCCGCGATCTGGCGGTAAGGATTTTGACGGCGTTCAAGACGCAGAATTCTGTTGAGGCCCTTTCACAGATCGCCCTGTATGATCTCTCGTCTGCCCTGCGTTCAAGGGCTGTTACGGTGCTTGCGGATTTTGACCACGAATCCGTGTTCGAGACGATCGTTCTCGCCTCGGCTGATCCGACGCGCGAAGTGCGGGCAGCGGCGGCTCGCGGGCTCTTCAGGCTGAGCTTTGACCGGGCAGCGGCCTGGAAGAGGATAATCGAGACCGAGGACGCATTTCGACTGAGCCACGCAGCGCGGGCGGCCGTCGAGGCCGGCATAGTTGAGAAAGGCTTTGAAAGGCTCGTGCACGATGACCTTAAGATCGCTTATGAGGCGTTTGTCCTCGTTTCCCTACTGATCTGCGCGGGTGAGACCCGTGAGATATTTGACTCCATCCGAAACCACCGCGATGAGCGCGTCCGATTTGCTCTGCTGCACACGCTCAGGCTTCAACGGGACCCGCGCACGCTCGATAGCCTCTATCAACTTCAGAAAGAAAGCGGCCTAACGACCGACATTGCCGAACGTGTTCGCGAAGCGATCGCAAGCATGGAGCAGGTTGCCCTACATTGATATGGCGGACTGGCTCGGCATCGGCGATAAGGCTCGAGATTTCTGTCTGGCCACCGATAACGGGGACGAATGGTGCCTGTCGCATCACTCGGGCTCCGTAGTAGTCCTGCTCTTCTACCCGCAGAATGAGACGCTGGTATGCACACGCCAGCTCTGCTCGGTGCGTGACAATTGGCTGAGCTATCTTGAGACAAAGGCAACGATCGTCGGCATCAGCCCGGGAACGCCGAATGAACATCAGGAATTTTCGCGAAACCTGAGCCTGCCGCTGCCGCTGTTGGCCGATCCTGATCGAGAGATAACACGGATATACGCAAGGCACGCGATATTCCCCGTAAGCTGGACTCGTGCTGTCGTTGTCATCGACGCAAAGGGGATCATCCGTAATCGCAATGTGATGCTGCGAGCGTTTCGCCCGGCTGATTCTCAGATAATTACTGACATATATGCCGCACGCGGCGACGAATTGAACGACAGATACGACGTTCTGAAAGAACGTATTCGCTCGATTGGCCAGCAAGCCTGACGAACGACCAGATTTCTCTTGCACCAGGGCCAAAAAGAGCCTAGAATTCCTTCATAATCCCAAACTTGCAGGAGGAATTATGAAGAAGCTGGTGATCACCGCGCTTGCATCGCTGATGTTTGCGTTCGTTTTCTCGTCCGAGGCAGACGCGCAGACGAGGATCAGGTTTGCCCGTGGCCGCACGTCAGCTACGGTTTCGGGTTCGCTCACAGGCGGGGCCACAAGGACATACGTGCTTGGCGCCCGTAACGGACAGGTGCTGTCGGGCAATGTCAGCTCAGGCAACGGCTGCGTGGTGTTCTCAGGCGGTGCGACGTCGACGAGCTTTATCACGCGCTCCGGCAATAACTACATCTCGGTCACGAACCAGTGCCGACGAGTGACACGGTACACGATGACCGTATCGATAAACTTCGGGAGCGATTGACGATAGGGTTCGACCACTTTCATAACGCGCCCTTTTGCGGTATGCTGAAAGGGTGCAATTCCGTCTCATATCTGAAAACACGCCAAAGGGCGATCAGCCTGAGGCAATAAGCCAGATCGTCGCGGGATTGACCGCCGGCGAGCGCGACCAGGTTTTGCTCGGTATCACTGGCAGCGGCAAGACGTTCACCATCGCCAACGTCATAGACCGCGTCCAACGGCCGACGCTTGTGCTTGCTCACAATAAGACGCTCGCCGCCCAACTCTATCAGGAATTCAAAACGTTCTTTCCCGAAAATTCGGTCGAATATTTCGTTTCGTACTACGACTACTACCAGCCCGAGGCCTATGTGCCGGCGGCCGATCTCTATATAGAAAAAGAAGCGACGGTCAACGACGAGATCGACCGACTGAGGTTGTCGGCGACGAGGGCGTTGTTCGAAAGGCGCGATGTGATCGTGGTGGCGTCGGTGTCATGCATCTACGGGCTTGGCGATCCGGACGCTTACTACGGGATGCTTGTTTTTGTGGAGCCGGGGCAGAAGATGAAACGCGAGGAGTTCCTGCAGCGTCTCGTCGAGTTGCAGTACGAGCGGGTGAACATCGATTTTGACCGCGGTAATTTCCGCGTGCGCGGTGATGTTGTCGAGGTGTATCCGAGCTATCAGGACCAAGCGTACAGGATCGAGTTTTGGGGCGATGAGATCGATTCGATATCGACGATCGACCCGCTGCTTGGCGAGGTGCTGCACAAACACGACTCGCGGCTGCCGATATATCCAAAGACGCACTACGTGATGTCGCGGCCGGTGATAAAACGTGCGGTGCAGACGATTCGTGCCGAGCTTAACGAACACGAGAAGTTCCTCGTCGAAGAAGGCAAGGTCGTCGAGGCACAGCGGCTGCATCAGCGCACGATGTATGACCTCGAAATGATAAAGGAGATGGGCTTTTGTCGCGGCATCGAGAATTATTCCCGCCACCTCACGGGCAAGAAACCCGGCGAGCCGCCGCCGACGCTGCTTGATTACCTGCCGGCCGATGCCCTGATGGTCATCGACGAATCGCACCAGACCGTACCGCAGCTTGGGGCGATGTACAAGGGCGATCAGTCAAGGAAAGGGACGCTGGTTGAATACGGTTTTCGTCTGCCGTCGGCGAAGGACAACAGGCCATTGAATTTTGACGAATTCGAACAGCGGCGCGGACAGACTATCTACGTCTCTGCGACGCCGGGGCCGTACGAGCTGAATCAAACTCAAGGCGAGGTGATCGAACAGATCATTCGTCCGACAGGCCTGCTCGATCCCGTAGTCGAGGTCCGGCCCGTAAAGGGCCAGATCGACGATCTGCTCGAAGAATGCCGCGTTCGCGCTGAACGCAACGAACGCGTGCTCGTGACCACGCTTACCAAACGAATGGCCGAGAACCTGAGCGAATATTTCGCCGAGGTCGGCGTGCGTGTGACATATCTTCACAGCGATATCGTTACGCTGGAACGGATCAAGATACTTCGCGATCTGCGGCGAGGCGAGTTTGACGTGCTAGTCGGGATCAATCTTTTGCGAGAAGGGCTCGATCTGCCGGAAGTGTCGCTCGTCGCCATTCTGGATGCCGACAAAGAAGGCTTTCTACGTTCGCAAAGCTCGCTTATCCAGACAATGGGCCGGGCGGCCCGCAACGCCGACGGCAAGACGATCCTCTACGCCGATAAGATAACCAAGTCGATGGAATACGCCATCGGCGAGACACAGCGTCGCCGCTCGATCCAGGAGGCATACAACGCCGAACACGGCATCACGCCCACGACCATCGTCAAGGCAATAGATGCGACACTCGTTACTGCATACGAGGCCGATTATTTCAAAGTACCGCTGGAACTCGATTCCTTCGAGGAATACTCGCCAAAGCAACTGAAAGACACTATCGCGCAACTCGAACAAGAAATGCGCGCCGCCGCAAAAGAGATGAAATTCGAGCAGGCCGCCGAGATCCGCGACCGGTTGAAATATCTGCGGGACCGGGAACTTGAATATAGATAGCGTCGTTCTGAACGCCGATCGGGCGGATTAGGCGGAAAAAAACGGATAAGATAACATCTCTTCAACGGCGCCTTTCGCACGATCCGCGTTCAAAAAGTGCAAACAAAAACTCAACCAGACGAAATTCAAAACTACCTGAGCGACGCCAGTTTCATACAGGGTGGGACGGCGGAGAGGCTGTTTTTACCGGAATCCGCCGTCGAGGTGGCGGACATTCTGCGTGAAGCGAATGCCGCGGGCGTGCCCGTAACTATCGCCGGAGCTCGGACGGGAACGGTCGGTGGGGCGATACCGTTTGGCGGCTATGTTGTGTCGATGGAACGGCTTAACAAGATCGTATCGATCGACAAAGAGGCGATGACCGCCGTCGTGCAGCCGGGCGTGATCCTTGGTGATCTGCAAAAGGCCGTTGAGGCCGAGGGCCTGTTCTATCCGCCCGACCCGACTGAACGGATTTGCCAGATCGGCGGCAACGTGGCGACAAATGCGTCCGGTGCGAGGAGTTTTAAGTACGGGGCGACGCGGGATTATGTTAAAGCTGTGAAAGTCGTATTGGCCGATGGTGAATCACTCGACTTGCGTCGGAGTTGCGGGCTTCCTGCCTGTCAGGTCAATACCGAGTCGGGCCGCGTGATCGAGTTTGCCGCGCCGACATATTCACGGCCTCGGGTAAGAAAGAACGCGAGTGGCTATTTCGCGGGCGAGGCATTAGATCCGATCGACCTGTTCATCGGCAGCGAAGGCACACTCGGCGTGATCGTTGAGATCGAACTGGCGTTGCTCCCGAAGCCCGAAGGTTTTTTCAGCGGGATCGTATTTTTTGCGGATCAGAGTGATCTGTTGGCGTTTGTGAATGAGGCCAGACTTAAGTCTTGGGAAAGGAGAAAGAACCCGGTCGCTACCGCTCCCGGTTCTGACATTGACGCTACTCTGTTGGAGTATTTTGACGCGCATTCGCTTGGGTTTATTCGCGAGCGGTTTCCTGAGACGCCTGAGGGAATGGCATGGGCCGTGTTTTTTGAACAGGAAACGTCGGCTGAGAATGAGGACGCGGTGTTTGAGGCGTGGAATGCGTTGTTGGAGAAGCACAACGCTGACACCGACCGCTCGTGGTTCACGACAAACGAGCAGGACCGCGAGAAGATGCGCTCGTTTAGGCACGCGATGCCGTTGGCAGCGAACGAACGATTCGCTCGGAACGGTTTCAAGAAGGTCTCGACCGATATGGCCGTGCCGCCGGACAGGTTTCGCTCGTTCCTGAAGTTCTACGACGACCTGCTCGCCCCGAGCGGCATAGAGTACGTCATATTCGGTCACATCGGTGATTGTCATTTGCACGCAAACCTGTTCCCCAAGACCGAGGCCGAGAACGAACGCGCCCGTCACCTTTACGGCCGCTGTGTCGCCCAAGCGATAATGCTCGGCGGCACCGTTTCAGCCGAGCACGGCATCGGCAAGCTAAAACGCAAATACCTCGCCGCGATGATGGGCGAGCGATATCTCAACGAAATGGCAGAGATCAAACGCTCGTTCGATCCGAAAGGTATACTGGGACGCGGGAATATGTTTGACGAGAGCTACCTATGATCAAGAGTATTTTATTCGATTTTAACGGCGTTATTGTTGACGACGAGGGCATTCAGCGTGAGATATACAAGGAACTGCTTGCGGCTGAGGGCATTGAGATGACGGACGACGACTATGTCGCATCGCATGGGATGGACGATGTGACGTTCGTTCGGGCGGCCTATGAGCGGAAAGGCAAGACGGTCGATGACGCGAAGAGCGACGAGATCATCGCGGCGAAATTCGATAAGTGGCGTGAGGTCGTTGGCGACAATTTACCGTTGTTTCCTGGGATAAAGGATTTTGTCGAAAAGATGTCGCACGAGTTCGCGCTCGGCGTCGTCAGTATGGAAAAGCGGCACCAGATCGAGTGGATCCTCGAACAGAGCGGTATGGCAAAGCACTTCGATGTAATAGTCAGCGCCGAGGACGCTTACGCCTGCAAGCCTGATCCGCACGCGTATCAGATAGGCTTTAACAAGATCGACGCCGCCCGCACCGCTCGCGGGCATCTGCCGATGACCCACAGCGAATGCCTCGTGATCGAGGATACTGCACCAGGCATTCAAGCCGCGATAAACGCCGATCTGCCGGCCTTGGGCGTGACAAACACGGTCGACGCCGGAACGCTGCGAGCCGCCGGTGCCGGTGCGATCGCCACCGACCTGCGCGATTGGATGCCAGAGTCGATTAGAAGAGTTTTTTAGCCACGGATAAACACAGATAGACACAGATGAGGCCTTTTTCTGTGTTTATCTGTGTCCATCTGTGGTTCACATTCTTTATGCACGATAAGTTCATTTCACGCGAGCAAGCACAAGGCGACATGTTGTCGGCGGCGGCGTTTTTGGCTGAGAACATCAAGAGCTCTGACGGGCATGGCGAGGCGATGAATGTGATCGTCCCGCTCTACCTTGCCAAAAACGACGTCGATCTGGCGGCGGAGTTGTCTAACCAGATCGCCGAACCGTTCGCCCGCGACAAGCTGCTGATGCAGATCGCTGAGAAGTGTGCCGAATTGGACGACGACGAATATGCCGTCCAGCTAGCCGATGCCATCGAGGAACACGGCCTCAGGGCACAGGCGATCGAGCATGTCGCGCAAGTCAAGGCCGCGAAAGGCCAGATCGAGAAGGCGCGAGAGATGGCCGCGCCGCTCGCGCATCCGGATTTTGTGCTCGCAGGGATCGCCGTCCGGCAGGCTGCTGACGGTAACGATGCCGGAGCAGATGCGACGGTCGAGGAGATCGATTTTCCGCTCGCACGAGCGGCAGCACTCAGTCAGATAGCGGCGGCGAAGATAGCCGACGAGAAGGGCCCGGCAGCCGAAGGCTATCTCGAACGCGCCGTTGCAGCGGCCCTCGAGATCGATCACGACGAAGAGCAGATCCGCTCGCTGTGCGACGTCGGGAACCTTTACATCGAGGCCGGCCGCAAAGATAAAGCCGTTGAGACCTACGAGGAGGCATGTTCGCGGGCCGAGGTTCTCGACAATGTGCATCGCGAGTTTTTTCTGGTCAACTGTGCCTTAGGCTTTCTCTACGCTGACGACCACGACAGGTGCGACCGTGCTCTCGATCTGGTGACGGACAAAACACAGATGGCGTCGGCTCTGCTCGCCATCGCACGCGACGAATGGGAAAAGGGCGCGAAAGACGACGCCGTCGATTCGCTTGATGAGGCGTATGAGATATTAAGATCCCAGCGTGACATCGAGACGCGCGACAGCCGCGCGCGCAACTCGTTGATGGGCTCGATAGGCGTGCAGTTTGCGGGATTCGGCAAGACGGAACGCGGTGTGCAGATCGCAGATGAGAACCAGGATCCGGCTGAAACGTCAAAAGCCCTCACGCAGATCGCCCGCATCCTTACAGTGCAGAACGAACCCGACCTTGCACGCCAGACCGTCGAGAGCATCGAGGAAGACGCCGACCGTCTCTTTGCCCTGATCGGCGTCGCGGATGAAAAAGAGAAGCAGGGCGACGCCGAGGCCGCGATGGCTTTGTATGAGGAAGCTGCGACGCTCGTTGAAACCGTCCCGCAAATGGCATCGCGTTCCGGTGCCTTGAATCTGCTCGCCATGCGGTTTATCGGCCACGACCAACGCGACCGCGCACGCGAACTCACGCTCGAAAGCCTCGATGTCGTCTCCGAGATCAAAGACGAAAGCAGCCAAGCCGTAGCCTTGGCGGGACTCGCGAGCGTTTATGACGCAGCAAACCTCGACCTCGGCGACGTCGAATTAGACAAGATCCACAAGCTTGTTCAATCGACAGGCTGGTGAGAAATGTATTGACACGAAGTATGACTGCTGGTAATACTTTCGTATGAACGTAGATAAGGTCACCATTTCTATTGAGTCAGATCTGCTTAGGCGTGTAGATCGCCTGGTCAAAGAAAATATCTTCTCGAGCCGTTCCCGTGCATTTCAGGACGCTGTCGCTGAAAAGATAGAGCGGGTGGACAAAAATCGACTTGCCCGCGAACTAGCAAAACTCGATATCGATGAGGAACAGGCCCTTGCCGATGAGGGACTGGCCTTGGAGGCGGCGGAATGGCAGCAATATTGAGAGGCGACATTGTTTGGGCCAACCTTGATCCTACTCAAGGTCACGAGCAATCTGGCAGGCGGCCGATCCTTGTTTTGAGCCAGGACATCTTCAACGAGCGTTCGGGCACAGTCATCGCGGTTGCTCTGACCAGTCAACAACCGCGGGCTGGGTTTCCTCTGACGCTGGAGTTGACTAGCAAGAAGCTTCCAAAACGATCTTGGGCAAAGATCAGTCAGATTCGTACGCTCTCAACCCAGCGTCTCGGGCCCAAGCTTGGACGTGCGTCGGAACGCGAGATGGATCAGGTCATTGAAGGGCTTCTGGAGATAGTTGGGTGATAAAGACTATTTCGACGTGAACCCGTGATTAACTGTTGTTCGTCTTTGTATTCCGGTGCCGCTCGGATATAGGCCCGGCAGCGAAATGGGCAGGCGGCCGGTGATGTCCTGTTCGCCGACGAGGGCGCGGGCGGCGGCGCGTTGGAGGCTGGGCATATCGCCGTATGCGACCAGGTATGTTCGCAAGCCGCCAAATGACATCAGCGCATACGGATTGCCGAAACTGACACAAATTACTGGCTTACCCGACTCGATCAGGCCGCGGAGCAAGGCTGCTCCGTCGGGCGGCAGGCCCGTGCTGCCTTGCACCCCTGAGCGAACGCGGCCGAATAATCCGACAACGACCAAGTCGGCGTCGTAAGCCGCGCTTCGAGCGGATTCCTGCTGAGCTGGCGTCGAATTTGGCTGAATATAACCGGTCGTCACGGTCAGTCCGGCAGAGCGCAACTCCTCCGCGACAGTCGACGTCATGGCAGGGCCTTCGTAGCCATTTGAGATGCCGAGAACCGCAACCTTCTTGCCTCGTTCCAGCGGCAGGTAATTCGCCTGGTCTCTGACAAGCGTGATCGCCCGGGTTGCGATCTCGTCGGTCAATTGCTGCGCTTCGGGGCCCGAGACGATCGTGTCGATGGCGTCGAGAGCGGTCAGTCTTTGTTTGAAAAGTCCGAGTTCAAATTTCCACGCAAGCTGCCTACGGACAGCGTCGTTGAGACGCTGCTGCGGGATACGGCCGGACCTTACGGCGGCGACTATGCCGCGGATCATCACATCGGCGTCGGATGGTTTTAGCAACATGTCGGTGCCGGCAAGCACGGCCCTCACGCCGGCTTCATCCTGCGACATATAGACCGTCAGCCCGCTCATGTCCATCGCGTCAGATACGATCAATCCGTCAAATCCGATGTCACGCCGCAGCAGATCGGTCTGCACTTCGCCGGATAATGTCGCCGGTATGGTCGCGTTCTCACGCACGATCTCATCACCTTGATCTGTGTATCCGACGGTGTATTGCTTGAGCGGCTTGATCTGTTCGGGGTCGATCTGCGGCAGGCCGATGTGGCCGACCATTATCGAGGCGACGCCGGCTTTGACGGCGGAGCGAAAGGGAATCAGTTCGTTGCGTTCAAGCTCATCACGGGAACGGTTGACCTCGGGCAGGCCTCGGTGCGAATCGACATTAGTGTCGCCGTGGCCGGGAAAATGTTTTGCGGTCGCAAGCACTTTCTGCGATTGCAGCCCGTCGATAAAGGCGGTGCCGAACCGTGCCACGTCATTCGGATCCTCGCCAAAGCTGCGGACGTTTATCACGGGATTCTCCGCGTTATTGTTAACGTCGAGCACCGGTGCAAAGATGTGATGAATGCCCAACGCGCGGGCCTCGCGGCCGGTAATGGCACCTGCGCGCCGAGCGAATTCCGGATTGCCGGTTGCCGCCATCGCCATTGCCCATGGAAAATTTATCGCGTCCTCAAACCGCATTCCGACGCCCGTCTCAGCATCGACCGAGATCAGCAGCGGCACTCTTGCCCGCTGCTGCATTCGATTGACGAGATGGACCGATTCATAAATCGGTGCGCCGAACAAGATGATGCCGCCGACCTTGTTCTCAACGACCTGACGCTCGATTTCGCGAAAGAACGGACTGGTTTGATTGGCAAACTTTGCGTTAATGCCGATGTGAACTAACTGTCCAACCTTCTCCTCGACGGACATCCTCCTCAGTAGCTTGTCCGCCGCAAGTTTCGCCTTTTTCGACGGCCGGAATACCGCCCTAGGCGTCGGAACGCGGGCATCTCTGCCCGCTCGTGACCAATGTAAGAGATCGCCACCGAGGGTCAGCGTGCCCGCAAACAGCGACAGAACCAAGCTAAGACTAAATAGCGACTTCATCCTTAGAACTACCCGGAATTAGACTTGCGACATAACTCACCCCAAAAGTCACTACACTACCGATCAACGCATACCACGTCCATGCGACCCGCGTGCCAAGCAGAATATAGAGCATTAACGCGATGCTCGCCAACATTCCGATCAAGGCGTGAATCTCGCGGGCTTGCTTTAGGAAAGTGCCGACAAGAAAAACACCGAGCACCGGCCCGTTTATTAGCGACGCGACGGAGAGGGCCATTCCGAGTGCCGAACTGTTCGCGTTCTTAACGGCGATGGCGACGGCGATCTGGACGATACCGATGATAACGGTGAGCCGGCCCGATATCTTCAAAAAGTGCCGGTCATCGCGGCCTCCGGCGAATGGCTTATAAAGGTCATTGACGGCCGTGGCTGCTATCGAGTTGAGCGACGACGACAGTGCGGCGGCGAATATTGCCGCGACGACGAGGCCCGCGAGGCCGGTCGGCATCGATCTTGTGATGAAATCGGGAAACACCTTGTCGCCGCCGGCGAACGGAAGAGTCGCCGGCACACCAGAGCCTGCGACGCCCGCCTGAGTGTATTCTGGCAAATTGTACGGCTCGTAAAACGCAAACAGCAGCACGCCGATAAAAAGGAACCCGATGAACTGTCCGAGCACGACCGCACCCGACGACAGCAGAGCGGTTGCAGCGGCCGAAGGCTTGCTCGTACAAAGATATCGCTGGACGAGATACTGATCCGTGCCGTGCGTGGACATGGTCAAAAAACAGCCGCCGAGCAGGCCCGACCAGAACGTAAAGGTCTTTGTCATGTCCCAGCCAAAATCGAACAGCGAAAACTTGCCGAACTGTTCAGCGACCGAAAACGCACCGGCTAAACCGCCGTCGATATTCTGTAAAAGAATCACCGCCGCCGCGACTGCTCCGCCGATATAGATAACAAGCTGCACGACCTCGACCCAGATGACCGCTTCCATCCCGCCGTAGAACGTGAACACGATCATCACCAGCCCGAGCACGATTATCGAACCGACGACGATCGTATTCGAGTCCGCGGAGGGTTGGAAAGCCGTATAAACTGCCGCCAGCACGAGCGCCGTCAGCAGTAATCGAATGCCGTCGGCGATGTTTCGCATCACGACGAACAACGCGGACGCGAGCATCTTTACCCGTGAGCCGAATCGCTCGCCCAACAACTGATAAACCGTCTGTAATTCACCCCTAAAATACAGTGGAATAAATACCAGCGAGATCACTACACGGCCGAGCATGTAGCCAAAGACAAGTTGCAGAAATTGAAAATTCCCGCCCTTCGCAAACGCAATTCCGGGCACCGAAACGAATGTGATCGTGCTCGTCTCTGTCGCCACGATCGACATCGCGATCGCCCACCACGGCACGCTGCGGCCGCCGACAAAATACTCGTCCGTCGTCCTCTGCTTGCCCGCAAACAGCACGCCAAACAGCGTAATGCCGATCAGGTAGCCGACGATGATGACGAGGTCGAGGGTCTGCATGTGCGGAAAGTCTGACAGGTAGTATAAGCAAATTCGATAGTTTTGCTTAGCCTGCTTGACTTATAAAGAGATTTAGACGATTTTATGTAGTCAATAAGCCTGACTAATCGAATCGAGACTTAGGACGCCCGTATGGAGATCAGACAGCTTAAGGCATTTGTGGCTATCGCTGAGGCCAACACGTTCACGGCCGGGGCGAAGCGGGTCAACGTGACTCAGGCGGCGATCTCGATGCAGATCAGGCAGCTCGAGGAAGAGGTCGGGCTGCAGTTGTTTACACGAACTCCGCGGCGCGTGATACTGACCGAGGCGGGTGAATATCTGCTGCATCGTGCCCGGCGGATATTGCGCGAACACGACGCCGCGCTTGCCGAGATCGCCGAGGTTGCGGGTGCCGAGCACGGGCGGCTGCGTATCGGTTCGGCGTCGGCGGAATTTGCGACGCAGCAACTGCCGAATATTCTCAAAGAGCTAAAAGGCAAGTTTCCCAACGCCGACCTTTCGGTAAGCGTCGGTACGAGCCAGGCATTGGCAGAGAAGATCAGTCACGGCGACATCGATATCGCGTTCGTTTCGCTGCCGGTCGAGACTTCGAGCGTCGTGACCGAACTGTTATTTAGCGACCAGATTGTCGCCATCGGTGCGCCGGACCATCCGCTTGCGAACAAAAAGACTATGAATATCGCGACGCTCGCGGCCGAAAAGCTCATCCTGGGAGAGCGCGGCGGCAACACGCGGCGGCGGATCGACGATCTTTTTCACGACGCGGGCGTGAAGCCGAATATCGTAATGGAATTGTCGCGACAAGAGGCGATCAACCAGATGGTCGAGGCCGGCTTGGGGCTAGGCCTTGCCGGGGCAAAGGCGATCGCCGCCGAGATCGCTGCTCGCCGCGTAATCTCGTGGCGGATCGAGGGAGCAGAGATCAACTGGG
This sequence comes from Chloracidobacterium sp., assembly GCA_016715795.1. Taxonomy (NCBI): domain Bacteria; kingdom Pseudomonadati; phylum Acidobacteriota; class Blastocatellia; order Chloracidobacteriales; family Chloracidobacteriaceae; genus Chloracidobacterium; species Chloracidobacterium sp. The sequence continues at coordinate 1,651,412 of JADJXP010000002.1, read as the reverse complement.
ACCTCGGCCTCGCTCACCTGCGCGGCGGCTATTTTTCGCCGATCGCCAGGGAGTTCGTCAACCTCTGCACCGAGAGCTTCATCGAACGCGAAAAGGCGTTCAAAGTGAAGAAGTAATTAACCACAGATAAACACGGATGGGCACAGATAGGACCAAAGCAGTTTTGTTGGGGTGTCTTCTTATCTGTGTCTATCTGTGTTCATCCGTGGTTTCATCTTCCGGCCAAGGGCTGCCGTTGGCGAAGCCCGAATCGGTCGGGATGAATTCGGCCAAGCTCGCGCTGATCGACGAGCTTGTCAATGCCGATATCGCGGCCAAAAAGCTGCCCGGTGCGGTGGTGCTGGTCGGGCATCGCGGCAAGATAGTCTTTCGCAAGGCCTACGGCAATCGCTCGCTTGTGCCAACCGTCGAACCGATGACGGTCGATACGATCTTTGACGTCGCCTCGCTTACCAAGCCCGTCGCGACCGCGACGTCGATAATGATCCTCGTCGAGCAAGGCAAACTCCGCCTCACCGACACCGTCGGCAAATTCATCCCTGAGATCGAGGACGAACAAGCCAAACGGATCACGATCTTACAGCTACTGACGCACATCTCAGGCTACGCTCCCGATTTTGACCTCAGCAAAAAATGGACCGGCCGCGAAGGTATGCTCGCGGCATTGAAGAATGAGAAACTAAAAAGCCCGCCGGGGACGAGGTTTGTTTATTCGGATATTGGGTTTATTGTGCTGGGCGAGATTGTGGAACGCGTTAGTGGTCAAGCGCTCGACCGATTCGCTGAGCAGACATTTGCTTCGGTATCAAAATCGGTTGACACGACATTTTTTCGATTCGAGCCCATATTTAATTCTCCCGCAGGAGCAACGGGAATAAAGATTTCGAAATGGGGAAACAGATTTGAGCGGTTAGCTCCTACAGAGAATATCAAGGGGCAAAACAGTTATCTCGGCGCAACCTACGAAGGAAAAGAAGAGTTCGGCAATCAGATCTTGTTTGGACAAGTTCACGATCCCACGTCGTTCCGTATGGGTGGCGTTGCGGGCCACGCCGGGCTTTTTTCGACCGCTGACGATCTCGCCCGTTACTGTCAGATGATCCTGAACGGCGGCAAGTCAGAACCACCTGCGGTAGCGGGTGGTTTAACGCAGAATCGGACAGCTCGGCGGAATATATCGAAACTTCAACCACCCGCTACCGCAGGTGGTTCTGACCGGATCCTCTCGGCGGCGACCGTAGCGCGGATGACGCAGCCGTATGTTGTTTCCGAGACCGGCGAGACGCGCGGGCTTGGGTGGGACATGAATACGTCGTTCTCGGCCAATCGCGGCGAGTTGTTTCCGCTGGGGTCGTTCGGGCATACAGGTTTTACGGGGACGGGCCTGTGGATCGATCCGACTTCGCAGACGTTTGTAGTATTTCTCTCAAACCGCGTTCACCCCGACGGCAAGGGTGACGTGGTTCCGCTGCGTGCCCGGATCTCGACCGTCGTCGCCTCAGCCATCGAGGACACCCCAATAGAAAAATGGCGCGAAGCCGAGGCGAGATACAACGCGGCGGTCGCTGCTCAAGTCCAAGGTCTAAAGTCCAAGGTCCAAAGTCAAAATCAAACGATCGCCAGTGTCAGTAGCCCGACCGTGAGGGAGGGCGCCGTGCACAACGGCATCGATGTAATTGAGAAGGACAACTTCAAACAACTCGAAAATCTCAACATCGGCCTCGTCACAAACCACACCGGCCGTAATCTCGCGGGCAAACAGACCATCGACATTCTCCACGAGGCAAAGAATGTTAAGCTCACCGCCATTTTTGCCCCCGAACACGGCATTCGCGGTGAGCTCGATACCGAGAAGATCGCAGACGGAAAAGACGAGAAAACCGGCCTGCCGGTCTATTCGCTCTACGGCGAAACGCGGCGGCCAAAGCCGGAACAGACGGCGCAGATCGATGCGTTCGTCTATGACATCCAAGACATCGGCACGCGGTTTTACACTTACGCCTCGACGCTAAGGAATGTGATGGAAGAGGCGGCAAGGGCCGGCAAGCCGGTGTTCGTCCTTGACCGCCCAAATCCGATCAACGGCGTCGCGGTTGAAGGCCCAATCGCGGATGAGGATAAATTGTCATTTATCGCCGCCCACACAACGCCCGTGAGACACGGCATGACCATCGGCGAGCTGGCGATGATGATCAACACCGAACGAAAGGTCGGGGCCGACCTGCGTGTGATCAAGATGCAAGGCTGGAACCGCGCGATGTGGTTCGACGAGACAGGGCAGACGTGGATCAACCCGTCGCCGAACATGCGTTCGCTCACTGAGGCAACGCTTTATCCGGGCATCGGCCTGCTCGAAACGACAAATCTCTCGGTCGGCCGCGGCACGGACACGCCGTTCGAGGTCATCGGTGCACCGTGGCTCGACGGGCAGAAGCTGGCGAGCTATCTAAATGGCCGCGGTATCAAAGGTGTTCGCTTTGTGCCGATCAGATTCAAGCCGACGGCATCGGTATTTAAGGACGAACAGCTCGGCGGCATCAACATCGTCATCACCAACCGCAGCGAATTCAACTCCGTCCGCACGGGAATCGAGATCGCGTGTGCATTGCGGAGGCTCTATCCGAACGAATGGCAAGTCGACAAATATTCGCGGCTGCTCGTAAATGGTGAAGTTCTCGACATGGTCACACGAGGGGCATCGCCCGACGAGATCGACAAGGCGATCAAATCCAGACTGGACGAATTTATCAAACGACGAGAACGGTTTCTGCTCTATTGAACTCTGCGTCCTCGGCGTCCTTTCTCTGCGTTCTCTGCGTGGAATGATCGTTCCACGCAGAGAACGCGGAGAAAATGACGCAGAGGACGCAGAGACGACACTTCTTTTGTCGTCAATCGTCATTTTCTGTAAAGAAATGTAAAACCGCCTCGCGAGCGACTTTTTTGACGTAAAATACGGTCAGCTATGAGCCGTATCCTTATCATCGACGACGATGAAGAGTTGTGTGAACTGGTCTCGGAGTACCTCGGTGTCGAGGGGTTTTCGGTCGAGTGCTTCAATGACGGCGAGGCGGGCTTGACGGCGGCATTGAGCGACGAGTATGACATGGCGATACTCGACGTGATGCTGCCGAAGATGAATGGCTTTGACGTGCTTCGCAAACTTCGCGAAACATCAAAGCTGCCCGTGCTTATGCTCACTGCCCGCGGCGACGATATGGAGCGCATCGTCGGGCTCGAGATCGGCGCGGACGATTATTTGCCAAAGCCATTTAATCCTCGCGAGCTCGCGGCGCGGCTGAGGGCGATCCTGCGTCGCACAGCGGCTCCGGCGGATGATGATGGAACAGCGAGCATCGAGGTCGAGGACGTTATCGTATCTCCCGCGTCGCGCACGGCGACACTCGGCGGCGTGGAGGTCGGTCTGACCTCGGTCGAGTTTGGCATATTGCACGAACTGCTCAACAACGCCGGTAAAGTCGTAAAAAAGGAGAACCTCAGCGAGGCCGTTCTTGAGCGCAAATTGTCACCCTACGACCGCAGCCTCGATATGCACATCAGCAACCTTCGCAAAAAGCTTGGCCCCCGCGCGGACGGAAGCGAGCGGATCAAGACGGTCCGCAGCGTCGGATATATCTACACGCTCGTATGAAGCTATTCGTAAAGATCTTTCTGTGGTTCCTGGCCGCTATCGCTCTGATGATCGGTGTGATCATCTTTGTCACCCGAACATTCCAGACCGAGCCGATGTTTAGCAGGTTCAAGCGTTCGACGCAGAACCAGATGACGATCTATGGTGATACGGCAACGCAGATCGTGAGGGCCGAGGGCGAGGCCGGGCTGCGGCAATTCCTTGAGCGGCTGCGTGACATGGAGCCGTCGAGGGAGATAAATCTTGTCGCCGCGAATGGCACGCTCTGGTTCGGTGAGCCCGGCTCGATACGCGATGTTGCTGATTTTGGAAAGCTGTCGATTGAATCGAACACGACCGAAGCCGATTTTTCACCCGAGGATAGAACGATCGGTTACGCGCCGGTCACTTTCCCCGATGGCAGACGATTTGCGATGGTCCTGCAATGGGAACGCCCGCCGTCGTCGTCGCTATTTTGGGGATCGACGACATCCTACATTAGACTGCTTGGCATTTTGCTTACGGCAACGATCCTTTGTTACCTTCTCGCGCTCTATCTGACATCGCCGATACGGAAGCTGCGGGCGGCAACGATGCAATTGGCGGGCGGCGATCTGCAGACGCGTGTTGCGCCAAAGATCGGGCGCCGTCGCGACGAATTGGCCGACCTCGCCCGCGATTTTGACGAGATGGCGGTGCGGATCGAATCGCTTATCACCTCGCAGCAGCGGCTTAACCGTGACATTTCGCATGAGCTCCGCTCGCCGCTGGCCCGCCTGAATGTCGCCCTTGAGATCGCGAAACAGAAATCGAATGCGGAATCCAAACCGATGCTCGAACGCATCGAGGCGGAATCCACGCGGCTCAATGACATGATCGGACGGCTGCTGACGCTGGCCCAGCTAGAGAGCGGCGCCGTCGAGGTCGAACGTGTTCGGGTCGACCTCGCAGAGCTCGTTCGTGATGTTGCGGCTGACGCGGACTTTGAGGCTAAGGCGAACGGCAGGCACGTCGAGATCACCAGGATAACGGCGTGCTCGGTCATGGGCAGCGAGAACCTCTTGAGAAGCGCGATCGAGAATGTTCTGCGAAATGCGGTCAAGTACACCGGCGAGGGCACCGTTGTCGAGGTTGACCTGGCCGTGAGCAATGGCCGCGCGACGGTCAGCGTGGCCGATCACGGCGGCGGCGTGCCCGACGACGAGTTGCCAAACCTCTTCAGGCCGTTCTATCGCGTCGGCGAAGCTCGTGAACGTAAGACCGGCGGCATCGGCCTCGGCCTTGCCATTGCAGAGCGTGCTGTCAAAGCCCACAAGGGGAAGATCACCGCCCGCAACGCCAACGGCGGGCTGCAGATCGATATCGAACTCGAAAAAGCCTGAAGAATTAACCGCTAAACACGCCAAAAAGACGAAAAAAGAACCAACCTCTTTCTTTCGTACCTTTCGTGTATTTCGCGGTTAACTCTTACGGGCGTCGATAAACGATCTCACCGCAAGCACAACGAACAGCAGACAGATAACCGCCATTGCGATCTGCGATAGCGATGCGGCAGAGATCGTAAATTCGCTGAGTCGTGATATCAGGCGGCCTGCCGACGCGATAAAGCCAACCAGCGCGACGACAACGGCCACGTGCATCAGGTGCTTGCGCATCCCCTCTGACGCGGCAGCCGCGTATCCCAGCACCATGAGGATGAGGCCAAAGATCGCCGGGATCAATGCAGTCCAACTGGCGTTGCCGTTATACGTCCCGTAAACATAACCGGCCAGACCTACCAAGATGAGGAGCCGGCCGAACCATTTTGCTGTTGTGGTCATGTTTGTCATATCTCTATACCCGTTGTCCCGTACAATGCCGGGCCTACCGACGCATCTCGTCGATCATTCCGGAGATCGTCCGCTGGAGATAAGCGGTCACAAGCTCGTAACTATCGGTCTCCGACGCCTGTGCCCGAAGAGTCGAGTTTGGGCCGGCGCCTGCCGCGGCGGCACTGCTGGTCAAAACTCCCGATTCGAGGCCCACGACCTCTTTTGCATAAAAGGGCTTACCGATGCGGATCTTGACCTTTGCCGGGCGGATCCGCCATGAGGCGCGGGCCCAGACGTTCTGCAGGCCATCAAGTGCCACCGGCACGATCGGGAGATCAAGTTCCATGGCCAGGATCGCCGCGCCTTTCTTGAACTGGTGTAGGTCGCCGTCAAAGGCACGTTCGCCCTCAGGATAGATGTTGAGCACTCGCCCGTGTTTCAGTCCGATGGCTCCCGCCTTCATTGCGCGCATGAGCTCAGTGTCCGGATTGACGGGAACAACATTGAGCATTGAGGCGACGCGACGCATTATCGGCCCCTCAAAGAACTCACTGGCCCCGACGTGAAAAAAGTTACGGAACAGGCTGTATCTGTAAGCTCCGCAGAGAACGAACGGGTCAAGGAAGCTCTGATGATTGGGACAGATAAGAAATGCACCGCTCGGGGTGTCGAGATTCTCTCGGCCCTCGACCTCGAGCCGCATGAACACGCGGCAGAAGAGGTTAAAGCATTTCATTACAACAAATGCGAAAGCAGCAAATGCAGGCCGGTTTCGCAGCACCGCACGGACCTCGGGCATGTCTTCATCAGCTTCACGAACGATCTTGCCCCAGTTGAGATCGATCGACACATTCTCGGTCGCGTCGCCGCCGTGTTTGTTGACCAGATCGATCACACCGCGCACCGTCAGGGCGGTCGCGGCCTCATCGCCGTCAAACTCGGTCTTAAATGCCTGCTCCAGGGCCGCGAACGTCTCAGCTCGCGCAAGGCTGTCGAGGCCGAGATCGATCTCCAGATTCATCGACGGATGCATAACCTCAGCGTCGGGCGCATTCTGCCTTATCGCGGCGGTTACGGCCTTGGCTGTGCCCGTCGCGAGCAGGGCAGTATCCTCTTCCGTGAATTCCCACGACTTTGTCTCTTTCGCCTCGGCGACGATCTCGCCTGATTCGATCTCCTTCTTGAGTTGGAACCTCTTGATCTTTCGCGTCGCAGTTCGCGGCAGCGGCTCGGCCCGTATGATGTAATCGCGAACACGTTGGTATTCGGGCAGTTCGCGACCCAGCGTGTCCATTGCGTAACGAATGGCCTCCTTCGAGTTCGCGATTCTTTCGGCTCGCAAATAGTCAAAATCGGGCACGATAATGGCTGCCAGCTTCTCGGCCCCCGCGCGCGATTCGCTCGCGTCGGCGATGCCGATAACGGCGAGTTCGGACACAAGTGGGCATTTCAGGTAATGGACCTCAATGTCCTCGGGATGCACGTTCTTGCCCGACGGCAGCACGATCACATCTTTTGCCCGCCCGACGATGTAAAGGTGGCCGTCAACGAGCTTGCCCAGGTCGCCCGAGCGGAACCAGCCGTCGTCGGTGAACGCCTCAGCATTGGCGGCGTCGTTGTGATAATAGCCCTTGAAGACCATCGGCCCCCTGATCAGCACCTCGCCGACGCCATCGCCATCGGGCTGGTCGATGTTGATCTCGGCCCCGCGCATCGGCTTTCCGACAGACCCGACGCGATTGTCGTCCTCGTAGGTCGCGGTCGCCGCACCGCTTGTCTCGGTCAGGCCGTAGCCTTGCAGGATGGTGAAGCCGAGCTTGTGAAAGTCCTTTGCCACGTCCTCGTCAAAGCGCGAGCCGGCCGATACGGCGAGTCGCAAATGGCCGCCGAATGATTCGTGGACCTGGCCAAAGAACTTGCGTCCCAGATTCAGCCCGACCGTATCTCGCAGGGCTCCGTTCGTTGCTAGCATTAGGCGGAAGAGCCGCTGGACCAGCTTCGGCTTTGCCGTGACGGCGTCAAAGATCTTTTTGTGAAAGAGATACCACAGCCTAGGGACCGTAGTGAGGATCGTCGGCTTAAACTCCTTCATTGCCTTACTGAGCTCGTCGGGCGTCAGTTCCTTGAGATAACCGACCTCGACTCCAAGCGTCGCCGCAACCCACAGATTGACGATCTGCAGATAACCGTGAAAAAGCGGGAGCAGGCTCAGGATGCGCTCTTTGTCCGTAATTTCGAGGACGCTGTTGACGCCCTCGAGCTCGGCGACGATATTGCCATGCGTGAGCGGGACGCCTTTAGGCGTGCCGGTAGTGCCGCTCGTATAGATGAGAAGCGCAACGTCATCGCCATCTGCCGCCGGCACTTCGGCAGCGAAGCTTTCCGGGAACTCGTTTGCGGCCCACGCATCAAAGTCAGCGCCGTCCGCGCCTGCGTTCGGCCGGCCGTTATTCTCCCAAACCACCGAGGGAACATGGCGGCCGAGCTTTTCCGTTATCTGTGCGAATCTCCCCACCTGATCGGCGTCGATAAATGCGAGTTTCGCCTCGGAGTTCTCGATGAAATTTGTGATCGTCTCGATCTCGCCGTGAGGATCGATGGGCACGATAACGGCGCCGCGATAGATCGTAGAGAGATAGGCGAGCGCCCATTTCGGGTGATTCTCGCCGATCAAGGCTACACGATCGCCGAGATCGACACCTTCTTGTCCGAGTTTCCATGCAAGCGAGCGGATCTGTCGCAGAGCTTCGCCGAATGTGTATGTGCTCTCGTCAGAGCCGACGACGCGCATCGCAACGCGATCCTCGTGCGACGAGAAAGACTCGATGAGCCTCTGGCAAAACGATGTCGGCATAAGAAATCGCGGGTTCGTTTTAGAGTAGTCCCGCATAACGGACAAAGCAAACGAACAAAGGCGCTTAGAGGCGTATTCGCCAACTCGTGCCGAGCACGTTCAGGTCGCCGGGACGTGATACACCGTCCTGCTGCCGCATGTAATAGATGTCGAGCGTGAGATGGTCGTTGATCGTCTTGCTGACGCCCATGGTAAAGCGATTGCGCGAGAACCGTCGCGTTGTGGAGACGTAAAAGGGTTCTTCGGTGATAAACAAGCTCGCCTTTGGAATAAATCTCTTGGGAAGGCCCCTTTGGAAGCTCAGCGACGGCCGGTATCGCCATGAGTTGCCGCTCGATCGAACACGGTATTCGTAGGTGCTTCGATGTGTCAGGCCAAACTTCTTGAATGGGAACCGGTACGAGGCGCGCAGGCTGTAGCGGTGCTCGGTCCGAAATGTGCCGCTCGCAACACGCGTCTGGATAAGCTGATATGTCGGCGAGATCGACACGCCCTTGCCGACCCTGATCGAGATGCCGCCGCCGAGACGGCCTTCGCTAAAGTCGGTCATATTCTCGCCCAGTCGGGCCGTGGCCAACACTAGTAGATCGACACGGCCCGTGAGCGGCACACTGACCTGAAAATCATTGATCGCCTGGTTGTCTTTTCGATCCGGCGACGCTTGCGCCCGAGCAAAGCCGATCAGAACAGCGATCACCAACATCAGGCCCGGAAGTTGTTGGATGCAATTCATCAGATCAGATCGGCCGCAAGCGGGACGCGGACCCTGATCGCCTCCGGAACGACCTCATAAACAGCCGGCAAGCGGCCGGGAAGTTCGCCATCGGTCTCGATCAGCACCGGTTCATCCTTGGTCGGGCGGATCTCGATGCGTCGCGCCTGAGAGGTCTTGACCTCAGCGAGCCGTCCGTGCGTGCCTCGATACAGCGACCAAGCGTTCAGCAGAACCTTGAGCGTTCCGATGTCGCCGATGTTGACAATTTCGAGCAGGCCGTCGTTGATAGCGGCGTCCGGCGCGATCATCATGCCGCCGCCGAAATATCTCGCGTTTGCGACGCAGAAGGCGATCGTCTGCAGCGAATGTTCTTCGCCGCCGTCGATCCGAACGGCCACCGTTGTCGGTTCGAGATCGAGGACCTCCTGCAAGGTAGAGACCGCGAAATTTGCTCGGCCGCGCATCGATTCGACCGGCAGCCAGTCGAACACTTTCGCCGATTTCACACGCTTTATGATCGTAGCGGCAAGGCCGGCGGACGAAACATTGAGAAAATAGCGACCGACCTCGTTACCGTCGTGATCGCGAAACGTGACTCGGCCGGCGTCGATCCGTCGAGTTGCTCCGTCGCGCAGGGCTGCGGCGGCATCGCGGTTATTGAAGGGAAGCCCTAGCGTTCTGCGAAAATCGCCGCCGGTCCCGGACGGCAGCACGCCAAGCTCGGCATCGCAGCCCGATAGCAGAATGCCATTTGCGACCTCGTTGATCGTCCCGTCACCGCCGCAGGCTATGATGAATTCACGCCCGGCCTCGGCCGCACGTTGGGCGATATCTATTCCGTCGCCCGGCCCTTTTGTAAACGCCACGCTGAACGGTCCAAAGTGTGCCCGCAGATCGGCCGCCGTCGCGGCCCAATTCTCACGCGTCGAGCCCGAGGCGGACTTTGGGTTGACGATGACCAGCGGAAGGGAATTGTCGGCTGATTCGGACACTGATGTAGATGATGCGTTTGGGAGCAATGATAGTCAATCCGTTCGAGACCTCAACAGTCCGTTTCGGGCTTGCCCGTCTATTTGCGGAAAAGCTCGGCTTTTCCGATACACTGCCTAAAATCCACGCGGCTACGCCGCCGACGGGCGGCGGCATAGCCGCAATGTTCTTTAGAACTGTTTCGGAAAAGCAGAGCTTCTCCACAAATACGCGAAGATTGACTTATCTTACTGCTACCGCGTATGGAAAAAAGGCCGATGCTCCGTTTCTTCCCAGCGGTTGCTTGGATGCCGATGCCATGAATGCCTCGATATCGACGATCGAACGCGGCAACTTGCCGCTCATCCATTCGACGCCTGTCGAGGTCACGAGCATATCGTCCTCGATTCGGACGCCTATGTTCTTGTATTTCTCATAAACCGGCCGAACCTTATCGATAAATGCCTGATTCTCGGGCGTGTTTGGCAGATTGTCGAGGGCGTCCTCACGGATGTATATTCCGGGCTCATTGGTATAGACCATGCCGGGCCGTAGCGGCAGAGAATAGCTGCCAACGTCGTGCACGTTCATTCCGATCCAGTGGCCGAGGCCGTGGAATGACCAAATGCCTGCCTGACGAGAGTTCTTGTCGAGTACGAGGCCGAGCTTGAAGAGGCCGTCGTTGATGGTGTTGCGGGCGATCGCGCTTAACTCGCCAAAGGTCACGCCCGGCTTCGTGGCCTTTGCCACTGCTTCTTGCGCATCATAAACGATCTGATAGATCTCTGCCTGTTCCTTTGTGAATTTTCCATTTACCGGATAGCTGCGTGTGATATCGGCGGTGTAGTGGTCATATTCCGCGGCGGCGTCGATGAGCATCACATCGCCCTTCTTGACCGGGCTTTGCGACTCGACATAGTGCAGCGTCGTCGCATTCGGCCCGCAGCCGACTATCGACGGGTAACCCCAATTGTCGGCGTTGCGCCGGCGAAAAGTATATTCCAACTCGGCATGGACCTCATACTCCCAATTCGCACGTCCAACGGCGGCCATTGCACGCATATGGGCCTCGGTCGAGATATCAACGGCATGCTGGAGCAACTTCAATTCGTACGGAGACTTCACGAGGCGGAGTTCGGCGAATATCGGCTGCGCGTTCTCGACCTTGTAGCCTGACAAGCCTCGTGCAAAGTCATTCTCGACCCTAAACTCGCGAAGGCCATTGTCGTCATGCTCGCCCTCAGGCAGGAGCAGATAGACATTATCGGCGGCCGAGATCGATGCCCCTTCTTTCGATACGAATGGTTTCTTGTCTCTGACGGCCTGCAGGAACGCCTCGCGTTCCGAGGAGTCAACGACAGTCTTTAGCCCCGAGACAGCCATCGCCTGCTCGCGCGAATACATCTTGCCCTCCCAAGCCTCGCGCAGCGGCACACGCTTCGGCAGAAAGAGCGTTTCGGTCACCGTGCCGCCGTTCTTGGTCATGACGAAGGTGGCTCCGTCTTGCTTGAGAGCGGTGAGGTAATAGAGGTTGTTCTCCTGTCGATATACGTAATCGACGTCATTCGTATAGAGCCTGGGCTCGGCGGAGAAGAGAATGAGGACGCTCTTGTCAGCCATTTTGGATGCGACGGCGGCTCGCCGTTTGGCGAGCTCGGCCTGACGCTCGGCATCGGTGAATCTAGGAGCCGGCGGCGTCACAATGATCGAGGTCGGCCCCGCCTGCCGACCGAACGGGACAGCCGTCGTGGCAAAGGCTAGTATCAGCAAAAACACTGGAAAACGTCTCATTTTGTTACCTCTATCAAGAATTCTCTTACGGCCGTGTTCCCAAACCGGTCAGCAACGGTCACCGTTACACCGTAGTTGCCCGGCTCCAGCTTTGATGCGTCCAGAAAGCCCTCTTCTGCCTTTTCAAAGGTCAGGCTATTGGTTGCAATATAGCGAAAGATCGTCTCGCCCGTCGCCCCAGACTTGCTGCCGCCGGCGTAGACGTAGGAGACGAGATCATTCGACGGCATCTTGTCAAACCGTGTCTCGGCCGTCATTAAGTTATCGCCGTCCGGCTCACGACGGATCGCACAGCTAACGCTGTAAATGCCCAAACGGCGACGGTCCGCATTGCCATCCATCTGATCGTACGCACGAGCGACGACGCGGGCCTTGCCTGACAGCCTAATACGCGAATTGGCCTGCGGGGTTTCGAGTTGCTGCCAGTTTTCGTCCCAGAGCGTCACTTCCTCGATTACCGGCGGCCGAGTGTCAGATACGCCCGGCAGGTCGAGCGCGTCAAGTGCGTTCAACTCCGAACCGCTGCGGCCCGCGATCAAATGGACGTGATTCATTGAGTTAAGCGTGCCGACAGCGTCACCGGCCTTGAACTTTGTTCCTCGCCGGATACGAACGCCGGACAGCCGTCCGAGCGGATCTCGCTGGAATTGAAATCTGGTATCGGCGAATGGCTTTGAGGCAGCGTCGCGGCCCAGCCGCAGGTGAATATAGCCCATCGTCGGCATCCTGAGCAGCTCCCTGAGGGTGTTAAAATTCTCAGCGGCTATCGGCCGCAATACCTTTTCGTCACGAACGAATCGTGCCGTCTCGCCATACGCTCCCGCGATATCGAGGCCATTGTGAAACCACAGATGCTCCGGGTCGGCCGACACGTCCCCCCGAAGCTCGCCGAGCGTTCCCGCGATATCACGACGCGTTGTCCCGGGCTCATACGGCCACCGTCCCGGAGCGGCGTTCCGAAATTCGTCAGCTGTATCACGCATCGCGGCGATCTGTTCGCTCGTTATCGGCGTCCCCTTGTTTGTCGCTGAAAGCCGTCTTAGCAGGCGGTTTTCGCTGTCGGCAACTATTAGATCGCCGTTCCGGTCAAGGGTCAGGCCGGACGGACGGTTGAATCTCGCATCATAAAGGTCGCCATCTCTGACGCCGCGATGGTCGTGCGAGATGGTTTTTACACTCCGCGAAATATCGCCGCCGATCTCGCGAATAGCATTGCCGTCAGCGACAAAGATCGTCCCGTCACGGTGAACAGCGAGAGCCGTCGGCTGGACGAACGCCGCCTCAGCCACGGGGCCGTCGCGAAGATCTGTCTCGCCCGTTCCGGCCAAAGTCAACACGCGTCCGTCCGGTTCAACGATGCGAATTCGCCTGTTTCCGCTGTCAGCGACGAGCAATTTCCCCTGCCATACGGCAAGGCCGGTCGGCGTGTCGAACTTTGCCTCGCCGCCAAGGCCGTCGGCAAATCCGGTCTCGCCTCCGGCCAGCGTAGTGACCTTGCCGTCAGCGATCATGCGGATCCGGTCGCTGTATGTATCAGCGACATAGATCCTATTACCGTGGACGGCAATGCCGATAGGCCCGTCAAATAAGGCTTGTGGCCCGTTACCATCAGCCGCACCCGTTCGGCCGGGAACACCTGCCACGACCGAAACCTCGCCTTTTGGACTGATGGACTTGATACTGTGCGAGCCTGTGTCGGCAACGATCATGTCGCCGTTTGGCAAAAAGGCCATGCCGGAGGGCGTGTCGAGCCCTTCGGCAAACACAGAAAGGATTTTTCCGTCGAAACGCCAGATCTTGTCGTTTTGGCCGTCGGAGACGTAGATATCCGAGCCTTTGACGGCGATACCGAACGGCTCGCCGATCTCTTTGCCGGTGCCGGCTATGGTCGAAGCGTAACGGAACGGCTTTCGCTCGCCTTCAGGCCAGAACAGCCAAAAAAGGCCGCCAACGACCAGCAAACCGGCCACGGCGATTCCAAGAGCGCCGAAAAGCGTCGTCAGGGCGAGTTTTCGTCGGCGTCGGAAGACAGGCATTCTAGTATGGGTCGATGATCTCTCTTTCTTTGCGTCTTCGTTGCGCCTTGGCGGCTTTGCGGGAAATCGCTCCCGCCAAGCCGCAAAGCCGCAACGAAGACCAGTCCGATTTCGCAGAGAACGCAGAGATTCGATCCGCGACTTGTGGTAATATTACCGCACGCGATAATTTATCGAAATTTTTGGAGGAAAAACTATGTTCTCATTACAGGACCTGCTTGGGCAGGAGCAGGGAAATATGGCGGTTGACGAGATAAGCCGCAGCGTCGGGGCCGACAATTCGATGGTCAGCACCGCGATCCAGGCAGCATTGCCGGCTATTCTTAACGGTTTGGCAAATAATGCCGCCACGCCCGCAGGGGCCGAGAGCCTTAACACCGCTCTCGACGAGGACCACAGCGACGGAAGCGTCCTTGGCAACCTTGGCGGGCTCGGAAGCTTGATCTTTGGGGGTGACCAGCAGGCCGCCCCGCCGCCGCAGGCAAACGCAGGCGGCATTCTGGGCCACATCCTTGGTAATTCGCAGGGCGCGGTCGCCGAAGAGGTCAGCCAGAAATCGGGCCTTAACATCGGTACCGTGGCCCAGATCTTGATGTTTCTCGCCCCAATCGTGATGAGCTATCTCGGCCAGCGAAAACAGCAGGAGAATGTCGGTGCGGATGGCCTCGGCGGCCTGCTCGGCGGTATTCTTGGCGGTGCTGCCCAGCCCGCTCAGCAGCAGTCTTCCGGAAACGCAGTCATCGATATGGCGTCAAGCATGCTCGACAGCGACCGCGACGGCAGCGCGCTGGACGATATAGCGTCTATGGCGTTCAAATATATGACGAATAAGCAGTAAGTTGATCTTCCGTGGTTTCTGGCGGCCTCGCCGCTCTATTTGCGGAGCAGCTTGCTGCTCCGCTTGCTGGCCTCAGAATTGGCGGCTTGCCGCCGCATTGCGTTAGGCGACGGCAAGCCGCGGAAAATTGGTTAAGCCGACGGAGGAGCGTAGCTCCTCCGCAAATAGGGCGGCACAGCCGCTGGCTCCGGGACGATCACAAATATCTTGACTTCTGTGCAAAGTCGTGCTACTCTTGCAACAATCATCGGCAGCGTGTTTTGATCGTCAAAACCCGTTGCCGATACTAGTTTGAGGCCAAATAACATTTTTGCGCGAAATCTGTGGAACACGACCCAAAAAGCGATGTTAAGATCAATAGATACGATAGTTTACAGCGTTCCACTCAGGGGTGGAACAGAGGCGGAACACGCGGGAACGTTCCAAAACCGAATGTGACCGATAAGTTTAGCAGCTTCAACAAGATAGACATAAAGAGTTGATGTTAATTCTCGGAATCGAAAGCTCATGCGATGAAACAGCCGCAGCGGTCGTTCGCGACGGCCGCGAGATATTGTCATCGGTCATCGCATCGCAGATCGACCTGCACCGTCCGTGGGGCGGCGTGGTGCCGGAACTTGCTTCGCGTGAGCACCTCGAAAAGATCGGACCGATCGTTACCGAGGCACTCGACAGGGCGAAATTGACGCTTGACGACATCGACGCCATCGCGGTCACGCAGGGGCCGGGCCTGATCGGTTCCTTGCTTGTCGGCGTCTGCTATGCAAAATCGCTGGCTTGGGCCCGAAACATTCCGTTCGTCGGTGTGAATCACATCGAGGGGCATGTCTATTCCGTTGCATTGGAAAATCCGCCGGTTGAATATCCGGCGCTTGCACTGATCGTATCTGGCGGGCATACAAATATCTTTCATATTCCGCGTGAGGGCCAATACAAGGTCGTGTCGCGAACCCGCGATGACGCAGCCGGCGAGGCGTTTGACAAGGTCGCAAAGATGCTCGGCCTCGGCTATCCCGGTGGGCCGGTGATCGAGGAACTGGCAAGGACCGGCGACGGCGCGAAGGTCCGTTTCCCAACCGCAAAAATATCCGATGGCCGGCCGGACCTAAGCTTTAGCGGACTGAAGACGGCCGTCGCCCGGTATATGAGAGAGAATGGGGTGGAACCGGTCGCAGAGGGAGCCGAACCGACGACGGATATACGCGACCTTGCCGCGAGCTTTCAGGCGGCCGTTGTGCGTTCGCTGGTCGGAACGATGGAGAAGCTCGCTCGCACGCTCGATCCCAAGACCCTCGTTGTTGCAGGAGGCGTGGCGTGCAATCTCGCCCTGCGGTCTGAGGCTGAGGCGGCAGCGATGCGTCTCGGCGTGCCTGTTTACTTTCCGTCAAAGCATCTGTCGACGGACAACGCGGCGATGATCGCGGCGGCAGGGCATTATCATCTGGAGCGCGGCGAGAAGGACGACATTAGAATGACGGCTGACATTACGCTGCGGCTGCAGAACCTCGACAATGAGGATGCTGAACTGCGGCGAAAAAAGGTGCGGTATCGCCTCTGAGAATTCGATTGAATTCGAGGGGCCGGACAGCATAAGATATATGTAGAGGTTAAAACGGTTTCAAACCTTGCGGTTTGGGCGTAAAAGCACGAAAATAGTTGCAAATGGCTTACCGAAGTACCACCAAAGGTGCCGGAACCATCGACCCGTTATCGATTATCTGTCTTAATGAGGATCAGGATGAAAATGAAGTTATTTAGGCCGCTTGCGGCGATTTGTTTTTCAGCGGTGCTCGGAGCTGCGGCGTTTGGCCAGGGTGTTCCGGCCCCGCTGAAGATACGGCTCCAGCAATTTTTGTCGGGCGTGACCTCGCCCGTCTTTATGACAAATGCAGGCGACGGGACAAATCGCCTGTTCATCGTTCAGCAAAACGGCATTATCAAGGTGCTGCAGCCCGGAGCGACGACCGCGACGGACTTTTTGAACATCAGCACGCGGATCATCTCGGGCGGCGAACGCGGGCTGCTGGGACTGGCGTTCCACCCGGATTACGCGATCAATCGACGGTTCTTCGTCTATTACACGCGGACCGGCGACGGCGCGATCCAGATCGCTGAGTATAAGGTGAGCGTAGGCAACCCGAATGTGGCAGACACGACCGAGAACGTAATAATCACGATCCCGCACCCCGGAGCATCGAATCACAACGGCGGCACAGTTCTCATAGGGCCTGACGGTTACCTTTATGCCGGTACCGGCGATGGCGGCAGCGGCAACGATCCGCCAAACAACGCACAGAACATTAACGTGCTGCTTGGCAAGGTCATTCGGCTCGATATCAACAACATCCCGCCGGGACAGGTGCCCCAATACAACATTCCACCCGACAATCCCTATGTCGGGATCGCAGGTGCGGACGAGATCTACACTATCGGAATGCGCAATCCATACAGAATGGCATTTGACCGCGGCGGCAACAACGAACTCTGGGCTGCGGACGTGGGACAAGGGCAGATCGAAGAGGTTGACATCATTACGCTGGGCGGCAACTATGGCTGGCGTGCTTACGAGGGTAACAACTGCACGGGCCTGAACCCGACGCAATGTGCCGGCGGAGCAAATCCGATCGTCCACACGCCGCCGATCTTCCAGTACAGCCATAGCGGCGGGCGATGTTCGATCACGGGCGGTTTTGTCTATCGCGGCATCAGGAACACCCTGCCGTTCGGCAGTTATGTCTATGCCGATTACTGCTCAGGCGAGGTCTTCCTGTGGAACAACAATCAGCAGACGGTCATCGATAATACGAGTTCGCTGAATATAGTCGGTTTTGGCGAGGATGAGGCCGGCGAGCTTTATATGATCCGCGAGGGCGGGCCGATCTACAAGATCGTTCGCGTCTCATCATCGGCTGACGTTGACGGTGACCTCAAATCCGACGTTGCCGTTTACAGGCCTAGCAACAACAATTGGTATGCCCTGCACAGTTCCAACGGAACGGTCCGGCAGCAGCAGTTTGGCCAGGCAGGCGACATACCGGTCCCTGAGGATTACGACGGCGATAATATTACGGACATTGGGCTTTTCCGCCCGTCCGGCGGCCTCTGGCTCTATTATCGCAGCAGCGACAATACCGTATTCACCGACGATTGGGGCTCAAATCGCGACACGCCGGTTCCGGGCGATTATGACGGCGACGGCAAGGGCGACCTGGCGGTCTTCACGCCGTCGTCCGGGCTTTGGTTTATCCAGCGATCCAGTGATGACGGCCTGATCACGACGCAGTTCGGCGGCCTCGGCGACCGGCCGGTCATCGGCGATTACGATGGTGATGGCAGGTGTGACATCGCCATCTGGCGAGACACCGACGGCATCTGGTATCGACTGAATAGCTCGAATGGGGCGTTTTCAGCATTCCAGTGGGGAACAACTGGTGACCTGCCTGCCCCGGGCGATTTCGATGCTGACGGCAAGGCGGATGTGTCGGTATTTCGCCCGTCTAGCGGGATCTGGTATCGTCGCAACAGCCAGGCTGGGACCTTTGTCGCCACGCAGTGGGGCGTCGATGGTGACATACCGGTGGTCGGCGATTACGACGGCGACAGCCGCGATGATATAGGCGTTTTCCGGCCTTCAACGGGCATCTGGTACGCCCAGCGAAGCACCAACGGCACGCTGATGGCTGTGCAATGGGGCATGGATGGCGACGTGCCGCTGCCCAGCGTAGACAGGCCTTAATCCATGACGGCGCGTGCGATGGTGAAGATATCCACCGTCGCCGCTCCTCGTTTCTTAAGGACTTTTGCGCAGCTTGATGCCGTGGCTCCCGACGTGAATACGTCGTCCACGAGCAGGATCGTGCGGCCCTCGATGACGTTGGGCCGAGTGACGTAAAAGGCGTTCTCGACCGTCAATTCGCGTGCTTTCCGGTCCATCGCTGCTCGATGCATCGGCGTGTGGACCCGTCGAATTAGCGAATGCCGGTCGACGGGCACGCACAGGGTCTTTGACAATTCAAGAGCTATTACGTCCGCCTGATTAAAGCCGCGCTCGATCTGACGCATTCGTGAGAGCGGCACCGGTACGATCAGGTCTGCGGGATCCAACCGCATTCCGGCAGAATGTATCATGCGTCGCAGCCGTCTGGGGATCGATGGTGAGGATTTGAGCCTGAGGATCGATGCCGACAGTGCCTTTTCATAGATCCCGGCCGCCAATGCCCGATCGTAGTGATGTTCGTCGCACTTGTGACATCTGACAGCCACCGGAGCAGCCTGCGGGCCAAAATATGCCCCACATTTCTCGCAGAGCATCTCGTCGCCGGTGAAGACGGTGGTAGAGGCCCAGCAGTCCGAGCAGGCGCAGCCGTCCGAGCGGTTCTCGACAGCACCGCCGCAGACAGCACATTGCTGGGGATATGCAAGGGAGAGAATGGAGTCAACTGGCCCCATCAGGCAGGTCGAGGATCATTCCTCGTCTAGCAGGCCTTGTTCGAGCAGCGACTGGCAATCGAGACAATAGCGTGCCCAAGGAATGGCCGCCAGCCGCTTTGGCTGGATGTCCTTGCCGCAATTCTGGCACTCGCCGTATTCCTTGTCTGCAATTCTCAAGATAGCTTCGTCGATCAGCGTAAGCTGTCGGCTTTCATTCTCTGAAACGGCCAGCATCACATTCTTTGAATAATTGCGAACGGCCAGATCCACCGGATCGGGTGTCTCCGAATCATCGATCGACAGGTCGTTGCCGTTCAGTTTCTGGATAAGGAGTTCGCGCTCGGCGATCAGCTTCTGTTTTACTTCCTTCAGGTTCTGTTTACTCATCGTTGATACGGGAACCCCTTGATGATCGTGAATGCCCGGTAAAGCTGCTCTAACATTACGACACGAGCCATTTCGTGCGTAAAGGTCATAAACGATAAAGATAGCACGTCATTGGCCCTTTCGGCAACGTCCGCGGCCACGCCATCTGCTCCGCCGATGACAAAGACGACCTCTTTGTGCCCGGCGTTCTGCCATTTCTCGATCTCACGTGCAAGATCGTCGGACGCGAGCCCTCTGCCGCGGACATCCAGGAGGCAGACGAAGGATGTTGGATTCAGCTTCTCAAGGATACGTTTTCCCTCTGCATCTCTGGCATTCGGCGGTGTGCCGTCACGGACCTCAACGATTTCGGATCGGACAAAATGTGAAAGACGCTGCAGGTACTCACCCTGCAGCGCCAGCCAGTTGCGATCTTTCGTCTTGGCCACCCAGACGAAGCGAAATCTCATCAGATATCCTCGGGCAGATCGACCCGTGCCGCGTCGCGCCACAGGCGTTCGAGATCATAGAACTCGCGCGATTCCTTGTTGAATATATGCACAACAAAATCGCCATAATCAAGCAGCACCCATTCGGCGCCGCTGTAGCCTTCGATTCGGATCGGCCGCACCTTTAGCTGCTTCTTTAGCTGCTCGCTGATCTCATCGGCGATCGCCTGTACCTGCCGTTGGTTGGCACCGCTGGCGATAATGAAGAACTCCGTAAAGCTGGCAATATTTCGCAGATCGAGAGCGACCATGCTGAATGCCTGCTTCTCAGAGGCACAGCGGACGGCAAGTTGAACTTCGGGGTCGAGATCCGAGAATGGCGTGGGCTGTTCGGCGATCTCGATCTTCACGGCCTCGCGCTGAAGTGAGCGCTCCTGGGTTTCTTCCATCACGTATAAATCTGATATTTTTCGAGATATTTTGCAACCTCCGCCGGCACCTCACGCTGCCATGAAGAGTCATTCTCACGGATCCGGCGGCGAATATCGGTGGCCGAGACATCGAGATTGACTGCGTCCGTAAAATAAATGCGGAGCTCGTCAGAAGGTGCATACTCGCCGCCGCCTCTGAGGTCAATGATTCGATCCCGGATCTCTTCCGTCACATGGTCAGATCCGATCTCGACGCTCGGACGCGTTACCACAATGATGTTGGCGGCCCTAAGTACAGTCTCCCACTCGCGCCATGTGTTGATGTCGCGCCACGAGTCGGCTCCTATTACAAAGAAGATGTTGTCACCAGCGAACTCGGTATTCAGCCTGGCGAGCGTATCAACCGAAAACGGCCTGTCGGGCATCTCGATCTCCATGCGCGAGACTGATAGTTGCGGTACATTCTGCGTCGCCAGGCACAGCATCGCGTAACGATCATAGGCCGAGGTCGGCTTGCTCCTCGTCTTATGCGGAGCACGGAATGCCGGAATATATACGAATTGATCCAGAGCAAATCGCTCAAGGAGTTCCATCCCGATAGCAAGGTGGGCGCGATGCATCGGGTCGAATGAGCCGCCGTAGAATGCGATCCTTCGGTTCATTTCGCCGGTGCCTCGCTTCGCAGGGCCTCTCCTACCGCCGCGACTAGTTCCTTTACACCTCTATTCGTGACTGACGAAATGGCAAAGAACGGTTTGCCATCCTTTCTGGCACGCTTTTTCAAGGCTTCAAACCGGTCAGGATCGTCGATCGCGTCGATCTTAGTTGCAACCACGATCTGAGGGCGCTCGGCGAGTTCAAGGTCATAGTTCGCAAGCTCCTGATTGATGATCTCGTAATCGTCAACAGGGTCGCGTCCCGAGAGTGACGATACATCCACAAGGTGCAGCAATAGCTTAGTTCTCTCAACATGCCGTAGAAATCGGTCGCCAAGCCCCGCGCCTTCGCTGGCCCCTTCGATCAGGCCCGGAATATCGGCCACGACAAAGGTGCGAAAATCACCCATGTCCACCACGCCGAGGTTTGGCTCAAGCGTCGTGAACGGGTAGTCTGCGATCTTCGGCTTTGCGGCCGAGATGACCGAGATCAGCGTCGATTTGCCGGCGTTCGGAAAGCCGACCAAGCCGACGTCGGCAAGGAGTTTTAGTTCGAGCTGCAACTCCTTTTCTTCGCCGGGCCGGCCGTCGTAATGGTACTTTGGAGCCTGTTTCGTCGGCGTCGCAAAGTGGGCGTTGCCCCATCCGCCTTTGCCTCCCTTCGCGGCACGATAACGCTGGCCGGATTCGGTAAAGTCAAACAGCATGTCGTCAGAATCAGCCTCAAACACCTGTGTTCCCACGGGAACCTTCACAACATGATCCGCGCCGTCCTTGCCGGACCGGTTCGATCCTTCGCCGTGGCGTCCGCGTTCGGCCTTGTGTTCGGGATTGTAGCGCAGGTGGAGTAGCGTATTGAGCGATTCGTCCGCCTCGATCCACACGCTGCCCCCGACGCCGCCGTCGCCGCCAGACGGGCCGCCACGCGGGACAAACTTCTCACGCCGAAACGCCGTCACGCCGTTCCCACCATCTCCGGCCTTGATCCTGATCTTTACACGGTCAATGAACACGTTAGTAGTTTAGAGTTCGGAGTTTAGAGTTCAAAGCTGGTCACAGTTCAAACTTTAGGCTTTCCACAGATTGACAACGGATAGCGCCAAAAAAACAAGAGCGTCGTTCCGGTTGCCCTTCGCGACGCTCCTATTTTATGACTCTCTTCGATTCGCCGAGGCTTCACCTTAGAGAGTGGCGACGATCACATGTACACGTTCCCGTCGCCGATTTGTATCCCGATCACGCTCTGCGGAGAGCCGGTTCCGGTCAGCACCCTTCCAGTTTCCCGTCAGTTAGCGTTCTCACGCCGGTGCCATTAGGTTTTTGTTCTGGTGGCTTTTCCTCCACCGCCGGTTACGTCCCCGGCAACGAGGCCCGCTGCACATCTTCCCGAAGGAGGCTGCATCTCGGGCGGCTTCGCACTCGACTCGGTTAATTACTTCCGAGGAGCGTCACCCGTTTTTATCCGGATGACTCCGGCCGGCATGCCTGCCGACCTTCGCAAGCCTTTCGGCTTCGGCTCCGAGCGTACCAAGCAGCGGCATTCCGCTCCTTCTGCCCTCGCTACGTCGCGTCACCGCGTCGCAGCCACCTCTCGGTGCCGGTCGAGATCGCCGTAACAACCTCGACTTTGAAGCTATCTTACACCCGATAATTTCAATGTCAAGTAGAAAGTACTTTAACTATTGGCCTTATTTTATCAGTGTTCTGTGCAAATCCTGTGGAAAAGCCCGCTAGCCGCCTGTGGATAAAAATGTGGGAAATCCGGCAACCTGAAATGTCTCATCAGTTAGCCGGTTCAGCCGATTTGTGCCCTGTTAAATGTGGTTTCAAGGGCCACAAAAATGAGTCGCGAAAAAAAAATGTCAGAAGGTGAAAAAAACAAAAAGCACACGCCTTTCGACGTGTGCTTCCATCCAAAATCAGCGAATGGGTTATGCAGCCGCAGGTGCTAATTCCGCCGAGCCCTCGGCATAGACACTGATGAATTTGCCCTTACGGCCCTTGTCCTCAAATTTGACAAAGCCCTCGATCAGCGAGAACAGCGTGTCGTCCTTGCCGCGGCCGACGTTGTTGCCGGGCTTCCATTTGGTGCCGCGCTGGCGAGCGAGGATGTTGCCGCCGAGTACGTGCTGGCCGCCGAATTTCTTCAAACCGAGCCGCTGAGCATTCGAATCGCGGCCGTTGCGTGATGAACCTACTCCTTTCTTATGTGCCATTAGTCTATCTTGATCTCCGTATAGCCCTGGCGATGGCCCTGGGTCCGTTTGTACTGCTTGCGGCGTTTCTTTTTGAAGACAATGATCTTATCCGCCCGGCCGCTGCTGACGACCGTCGCCTTGACGGTGCCCGTCGCGACCTTGCCGCCGCTCATCAGCGTGGCGATCTCAACCTTCTTGCCGTCCTCGGCGTCCTTGATCGTCGGCACACGAAGCGTCTGTCCGCTCTCGACCGCGAACTGCTTGCCGCCCGTTTTAATAATTGCGTAGCTCATTGTGTTTAGCTCCGTTCGACGGGCGTGGTGTGACGCCGAAATCGAAAAATACAGATTATACGGAAATGGTTTGCCGAGGTCAATCCGCCTATCAGGCTTCTGCGGGATTTTTTACAACGGCGATGAACGGCAGGTTTCTGTACCGGCCGGCAGCATCCAGACCGTACCCGACCACGAATTCGTTGGGAATGACGAATCCCGTATAATCGACGACCAATTCCTTCTTGATCCGCGGTTCGGGTTTATCGAGGAATGTCGCGAGTTTGATCGAGTTCGCTCCGCGCGAGCCGAGGATGTCGAGCAGGCGCGAGAGCGTCAGGCCCGTGTCAATGATGTCCTCGACGACCAGCACGTCCTTGCCGCGGATCGGGTTGCTGAGGTCCTTCAGGATCTCGACGTCGCCGGTCGATCTCATCTGGTCCTTGTAGCTCGAGATCGACATGAAATCGATCGTCAGCTTTAGGTCGATCACGCGCATCAGGTCGGCGAGAAAGACGCACGAGCCCTTTAGAACGCTCACCAGAACGAGGTCTTTGCCTGCGTAATCACGCGTTATCTGCTCACCAAGGGCGTGAATTCGCTCGCGTATCTGCTCCTCGGTGAAGAGCGGTTCAAGATTGGGATTGGTGAACTCTGACGTTGCCATCTGTGTCGATTCCGTGGCCATTATTACCTCGCAGTTTGAAAGGATCGGTTTTTGGAATAATATTCAAATGTAAGACGCATTTCAAATAATGACCGATAAAGAAACACGCGACCGCGTTCGTGAACTTGTCCGACAGGTGCTCGCGAGTGTCCCAACCGAGGGCGAAAGCCAGTCGGCAGCGGCAGTAAGCAGTGGCGAGGTCGAGCACGTCGTAGTCAATTCGCTCCAGGAAAAGCTCGGCCGCGAATGGGACCGCGACGAATCTGCCAAATCGCTGATCACCGAAGACGACCTTCGCGGCCTCGAACCCGGCTCGCGTGTTCGCATCGCCATTAATGCCAAGTTCACCCCGCTTGCCGACGACCTGGCCGGTGACCTCAAGCTCGAACTGATAAGAAAGGAAGCGCGGCAAAGCGCCGTCAAGGTCCGCTCGGTCGCGATCGGCTCGGACCATGGTGGGTTTAAGACGAAGGAGCAGCTAAAGTCCTTTCTCGGCGACCTCGGCCTCAATGTCCGCGATTTTGGCACTGAGAATGAAGATGCGGTCGATTATCCCGACTTTGCTCACGCCGTCGCCAAATCGGTCGCCGGCAGGCAGGTGGATGTCGGCATTATTATCGACGGGGCTGGGATCGGCAGCGCGATGACTGCGAACAAAGTGCCCGGCGTCCGCGCGGCACAGTGCTATTCGGTGGCGTTAGCCAAGAATTCTCGCGAGCATAACGGGGCGAATGTCCTCACGCTCGGAGCGGGTCAAAACTCGTTCGAAGAAATAAAAACTATCGTCGAAGCCTTTCTCTCGACCGAACTCGCCGAGGAACGGCACAAAAGCGTGTTGGAAAAATCGAGGCTGTTGAAAGACAATACATTAGGTAATGCAGGGAAGCGGCAACTATGACCAATTGATCGACCAGATCACCGATATGGTGCTGGCGAAGCTGACGGGTGAGGAATACTGCCCGACGTTTTGCCGTGCCGACGTTGAGCGGATCGTCGATGCCGGTGCCGAGCGTATCGGCATCGTTTTGGGCGAGACGGCGACGGCGCATGATTGGGCTTCGCTGATCGATCACACGTTATTGAAGCCCGAGGCATCATATGCCGACATCAAGAAACTGTGTGATGAGGCGGCTCACTATGGTTTTGCTTCGGTGTGCGTAAATCCTGGCTGGGTCAAGCAGGCTGCAGAATTCCTGAAGGGCTCGGGCGTCCCGGTCTGCACGGTGATCGGTTTCCCGCTCGGTGCGACGCTGCCGGACGTAAAAGCCTATGAGGCCCGGCGGGCGATCTTTAACGGAGCCACTGAGGTCGATATGGTCATCAATATCGGTGCTCTCAAATCAGGCGATGATTGCGCGGTCGAGGATGATATTAGGGCCGTCGTCGAGGCCGCGCATGAGAACCACATCCTTTGTAAGGTGATAATAGAGACCGCGCTGCTCACCGACGAAGAAAAGGTCCGTGCCTGCCTCGCCGCAAAGAACGCCGGTGCGGATTTTGTTAAGACCTCGACCGGCTTTGCCAAAGGCGGCGCCACCGCCAACGACGTCGCCCTGATGCGTCACACCGTCGGCAAAGCCCTTGGCGTCAAGGCATCAGGCGGCGTGAAGGGAATTGACGACGCCCGCGCGATGTTCGAGGCGGGAGCAACCCGCATCGGTGCATCCGTTGGCGTGAAGATCGCACAGGAAGCCAGCGGTGTTAGGTCGACGATCGTTGCCGGCAGTTACTAATTACGAATTCTTCTGCCGGGCTGCGGCGCGGTCAAAGTTCTTCCGGTAGTCCTCACCCAGCATCACGACCGTATTGCACATCTCATAGAGACGTGAACGCAGTCGTGTGCCGATGCGGTCTTCGAGGACCTCGTCGCGGTCGGTCGGACGTTGGTCAAGATAGTTGGTCGTAAAGATCGTAAGCCTTCGGTCGTTGTAGCGGGTGTTGATGACATGGGCCATCGTGTCGCGAACCCACTCGGTGGGCTTCGATGCTCCCAGTTCGTCGAGAACGAGAACCGGTACGTTAAGGACCGGTGCCAGAACGCCCAATTCGGACGTATGAGTATTTGAGTTATACGAGTCCTGGATCTCCTTGAGCAGAGTTGCAAAGTCGTAGAACCGACAGGCGACACCACGTTCGAGCGTCAGCCCTTTCAAGATAGAAACCGCCAGGTGTGTTTTCCCGACTCCGACATTGCCCATCAGGAGCAGTCCGCGGTCAACCGGGAAGTTTTTCACGAGATCGATAGACGCCATCAGTGCGTTCGTTTGAGACTCATTCCGTGGCTTGTAGTTGTTAAAATGATAATTGTCGTACCGTCTAGGCAGGCCCACACGCTCAAATTGCCCCGATTGGGCCTTGAGCTTGCGGCAGCTGCAGATTCGAGCTCCCTTGTCGGGTACGATCTCGAGTCCTGTGCCGCCGCATTTTGGACAGAGATCGGTCAAGCCAGGCGAGTCGTCAGACGGCAACACACGGGTTGGAACGGCTTTCAAGTCTCTCTTTTGTATCTTTTCCTGGGGCATCGGGGCAGCCGACGAGATTGGATTATACCACCGGCAAATTTCAGATGCCAGATTCCAAATTCCAGATTCGTAAGATAGCATTGATTTGGAATTTGGAATCTGAAATTTGGAATCCCATGGGCCTGATACGCAGTATTCTGATCAAATTAAAGCTCGCCGATCTCAGTGCCGAACGCGCTCCGATCAGCGTTATGCTGCTTGACGATGACGAGCGGCGGCATCGATGGTTCAAGAAGAGGTTTGCGGGCGATGAGATCGAGATAGCGGCGACCGTCGAAGAGGCAAAGGAGCTGCTTACCGACGGCACCTACGACGCGATCTTTCTCGATCACGACCTGCTGCCGCATCATTACGAATCAAACGATCACGACGATTTTGCCAACACCGGTTACGCCATCTGCGAATTCCTCAACGAGCGAGCTGACCTTCAGAGAGCAGCGACGATCATTGTCCACACTCGGAATGCGGACGCTGCGATCCCAATGGTCACAAAATTGCGCGAGACGGGGCGAAATGTCGAGTACTGCGCCTTTCCGATGCTTGATCTAAAGATCAAGAATTACTGGAAACGCTAGCCAATGAAGCGTAATAGCACCAAGGCCACGATCAGGATCACAACAAATCTGGCGAGTATGACGATCGTCTTCATTTCCGGCTGGTGCCGCGGATGAGCACGTCGGCGGTCTTTGTTGTTCGGTCAAGCACGTCGCCGCGGTCGCCCAGTTCGACGACGCTCAGGCTGTAAGGCAACAGGGCGTTTGTCGCAGACAGGAATGTGACCGCCAGATCGCGTGGGTCGCCCTTGCGGATGGTACCCGCTTGCTGGCCTTCGGCGATAACGGCGGCGAATATCTGGGCCTCCTCCGCAAAATACCCCTTGCGCCGAGCGAGCAGCTTTGGCCTAACGGCGGACAGCAGCTCATTCACACTCTGCGAATAGTGCTGTACGCTGTCAAAGCGATACATCACCCGTTCGATGAGCATGTCTTTGAGGCGACTCTCGGCCCTGCCGGGCCGGGCGGCGATCTCGCGCAGGTTCGATTTTAGACGGTCGATAATGCGGTCGATGTGTGACAGCGCGATCTCCTCCTTGCTCGAAAAGTGCAGATAAACGCTGCCCTTGCCGATGCCGACCGCCAGCGCGAGGTCCTCGATCGTCATCTTCTTATAGCCGTATTTTGCGAGCAGCTTGTCCGTCGCGTCGAGAATTGCCTGTTTAGTTTGGGTCTTCGGATCTGAGTCTCTCATAAATGACCAATGACCGAAATGATCTTCTGTTCAGAGTATAGCAAATGTACGCAATAAATCCAGGACAGGTCAAAAGCTAGAAATACTTTCGCCCTCGCAGCTTTTCAGGCATCAGGTCGTTCTCGGGGTCGTTCCCCTCATCCTTGCCGTAGCCGAGATCCTTCATCAGACGCGTGGGGGCATTGCGTATTTTCATCGGGACGGGCAGGTTGCCGAATTTCTTCGCGTCATCCATCGCCTTGCCGATCGCTTCCGTTGACGAACGGTCCTTGGCTGCGTTGGCCAGATATGCCACACCGTGGGCGAGATTCAGGACACATTCGGGCAGGCCGATGGTCTCGACCGCACGGAACACTTCGTTTGCGACGACCAATGCCGTCGGCTGGGCGAGGCCGATGTCTTCGGACGCAAAAATGACCATTCGGCGGGCGATGAATTTAGGGTCTTCGCCCGATTCGATCATGCGGGCGAGATAGTAAATGGCCGCATCAGGCTGCGAGGCGCGCATCGATTTGATAAACGCCGAGATGACGTTGTAATGCTCCTCGCCGCGTTTGTCGTAACGAAGGAACTTGGACTGGAGAGTCTCCTTGAGCGTTTCGACCGTGATCGTGTCGTACAGTTCCGACGTGTTCTCGATCATCGTGATGGCCTGACGCGCGTCGCCGTTTGCCATCTGGATCAGCCATTCCCTTGCTTTTTTGTCGAGCTTCTTGCCGGTTCGTTCGATGATCGCGGCCATGTCAGCGTCGCCTAGCTCATTGAGTACGAACACTCGCATCCGCGACAGCAGGGCGGAGATCACCTCAAAACTCGGATTCTCGGTAGTTGCGCCGATAAGCACCAACTCGCCGCTTTCGACGAACGGCAGCAAAAAGTCCTGCTGCGCCTTGTTAAATCTATGGATCTCGTCGAGAAAAAGGACGCGAGGCCGTCCGTCGGCCGACTGCGTTTTAATGATGAGCCGAATGTCTTCCTTGCCCGCCGACACCGCCGAAAGCTCATAGAACTCAGCATTTATCGCCGTCGCGTAAATTCGCGCGAGCGTCGTCTTGCCCGTGCCCGGCGGCCCCCAAAGGAGGAACGAAAACACATGGCCCTGCTCGATAGCAAGGCGCAGCGGCTTCTCATCGCCGACCAGATGAGATTGCCCCACAAACTCATCCAGCCCACGCGGCCTGATCAAACTAGCGAGAGGCTCCATAACGGAAGGATAATGGAACGTAATCGATAACTGAAAACGGAGAACGGAAGACACCTTCAGGTGTGGGCCGAGCGAAACTCTCCCCGCATATATCTAAAGAATTGAGCCGCAGATAAACAGAAGACGCAGAAGAGATGATGCCGAAGCTGTATGGAGGGGCTATTTGACCTTGAATGCGTAGCCAAATGAGAGGACGAGGTTGCCGGTGCGGCTCTTGCCGTCGTTGACGGTGTCCTTCTGGAGCGTCGTCAGGCCGTAGGCGGCGCGGGCGTCGATGAAGAAGTAGTTGTCACCGGCCCGTTTGAATGTCACGCCGCCTCCACCCGTAACGCCAACATTCCAGCGGTTCAGTTCGTTGGTGACATCGGTCTTGGCATCGAATGGGATCGGCGGAAAGCCTGGCACCGGCATCGTGCCGCCGTTATCGAGGTATAGCGGACTGGTGCCGCTTGTCACGGTCCTCGCCTTGAGAAGGTATCCGACGTACGGCCCACCATTGACGTACCAGCCGACTGGCTTGTCCTTTCGCACCCGATACTTGAGCATCACCGGGAATTCGAGGTAATTCAGCTTTGCGGTGTTGTTAAAATTAGCAAAGTAGTATTGTCCGGCAGGCAGTGGAGGCAGGCCCGGAATCGCCTGTGTCACAGGCTGGATGCCGTTGCGCTTGCCGCCCTGCGGTGCGTAATCGACCTCGAATTGTATCGAGGCGTTCCGCGTTAGCCCCACATCCACAAAGCCGCCGAAGTTAGGCGCCATGCGAGACTTGTAATCGCGGGTGATCTCTTGATCGCCGCCGCCGACCAGTTTTGGGACCGAGAATCCGGCCTTGATGCCGACATGGACGCTGCGTTCATCATCCTGAGCGATGCCCACCGAACTGAGTATGGCGGTGAGGCCAAGCATCAATGCCAAGCGGCGGCTTGTAATCATAACGTGCGTTCTGAAAGAGAAGTGGTGGCCAGGGACGGGATCGAACCGCCGACACGCGGATTTTCAGTCCGCTGCTCTACCAACTGAGCTACCTGGCCGCGCGACGCATCCGATCATCGACCAGACACGAATTTGTAAGTGTAAATAAGCGGTTTTTGGTTGTCAAATGAGCGTCTCGTTCAGGATTGATGATACCTCGGCCGCAGGCTATAATCGTGTGAAAGTCTATGAAGAAAGCAGTGATCTTTTTCATGTGTGTGGTCGCGACCGGCTGCGTCGCCTGCGGCGGCGGTTCGAATAACGCTGCGACCAACACCAATATCGCTCCGCAGGAGATCAAGATCGACCCGGCAAACATGCCGCCCGGCCTGTCGACGACACCGCTACCAATGACGGGCACACCTATTCCGGGCATACCCACCAACGGGAATCTTGTGCTGCCAAAGGGCACTAGGTCGACGCCCGGCATTCCGAGCGAAGCGGAACTGAAAAAAGGCCTAAAGCCGGGCGCAAAACCAACGCCCGGCATTCCGTCGCCGGAGCAGATCCGTAAGATGCTCGATCAGGCAAATGCACAACCGCCGGTGAACGGAACTCCGCCAATGATGAAAAGCAACCGCAAACTCGGCGGGAATCCGTAAAGATATTCACCACAAAGGCACGAAGGGCACAAAGGAAATAGTGAGAATCAAAGGATGACTCGCTTTATTCCATTCTTGAGGAGAGGGACATTGAAATTGATAAGAAGACCCAGTCGATTCCCTGTAAGTTTGAGATAGGTCATCAACTGGGCCTGATGGATGGGCAACGTCGCTTCGACGGCTTTGACCTCAATTATCAAAGACTTTTCAACCCAGATGTCCAGTCTGAGATCCGCATCGAGCTTCATTCCGTCGTAAACGACCGGCACGGCCATTTGCCTTTCATACACCAAGCCCGCCTTCTGCAATTCGTAGCAAAGGCACCGTTCGTAGACGCTTTCGATCAGCCCGGGACCGAGTTCTTTGTGCACTTTCAGCGCAGCACCGATTACCAGGTGAGACAACTGCTCAACCCTTTCCGTAACCTTTTCAAATGTTTCAGCTGCCGCTGGACCGCTCAACCCCGAATCCTCCCGAGAATCCTTTGTGTCCTTCGTGCCTTTGTGGTCAATTTCCTACCGCCGCAGCTTCGGCTTCTGGTTTAGAAAAGCCCAAGGCCGCTTTTACGTCATCTTCGATCCGTTCAAGTAGATCGGCGTTTTCTTTGAGCATCGCCTTGACGTTATCGCGCCCCTGGCCGAGGCGTTCGCCCTTGTAAGAGAACCATGCCCCGCTTTTCTCAACGATATTGTGGTTGACCGCGAGATCGAGCAGGTCGCCTTCGCGCGAGATGCCTTCGCCGTACATGATGTCAAATTCAGACTCGCGGAACGGAGGCGCACACTTATTCTTCACGACCTTTACACGAGTGCGGTTGCCGACAGCTTTGTCACCGTCCTTGATCGCGCCGATGCGGCGAATATCTAGCCTGACGCTGGCGTAGAACTTCAACGCCTTGCCGCCGGTGGTTGTTTCCGGCGAGCCGAAAAATACGCCGATCTTCTCGCGAAGCTGATTGATAAAGATAAAGCAGGTGCGGGAATTCGACACGATCGCCGTTATTTTACGCAATGCCTGCGACATTAGCCGCGCCTGAAGGCCCGGCAGGCTGTCGCCCATCTCACCATCCAATTCCGCCCGCGGCACCAGCGCGGCGACCGAATCGATCACGATCACGTCAACGCTATTGGACCTTACGAGCGTCTCAGCGATCTCGAGCGCCTGTTCGCCCGAGTCAGGCTGGGAGATGAGCATGTCGTCGATGTTCACACCGAGTTTGGTCGCGTATTCCGGGTCCATTGCATGTTCCGCATCAATATATGCACACACGCCGCCGGTCTTCTGTGCCGACGCTACGACCGATAGCGCAAGGGTCGTCTTCCCCGAACTCTCAGGCCCGTAAACCTCAACGATACGCCCGCGCGGAAAGCCGCCGACGCCTATTGCTGCATCGAGGCTGAGACAGTTTGTCGATATTGCTCCGGCGTCCTCATGCGGCTTTTCGCCAAGCCGCATGATCGCGCCCTTGCCAAATTTCTTCTCGATCTGCAGCAACGCAGACTCGATCGCTTTACCTTTGTCCATATTCATTTGTGATGGTTCTCCGTTCATTTGCTCGCTCCGTATGGCGGTTGCCAAGTGAGATGAGGTTATCACGGGAGCGGCTGGAATGCAAGCCCGTTGCACTACTGCAACGCAACTTGTTCCGTCCTTTTATCTCAGATGCGTGGAAGTCTAGTCCATTGACCAGCGATTGGCAAGAGTACTGCTCGGCATTCTTCGATGTCTTCGCAAATTGAGCGCTTGACACCCTGAGCGAAAGGCATATAATTGTTGCGAAATTAAGAATTTAAGTGTCCGCGGTCGGTGATGGCAGATTTCTCTGTTTCGAGCCTATCGCCATCCGGTCTCAGTTGTTTTTCACAAGCAAGAGGAGGAGTGTTCCATGTTTAGATCGAAGAAATCGTTGCGTGCGGTCGTGATCATGACCGTGCTTATCGCAGTTGCGACCTTCGCTGCGGCTGCACCGTTTGGTGGATGGAGCTGGCTCACGCAAAGTGCAGCGGCTTACGGATTTCCGGGTATGACGATCACGTCGCCGGTTTCGTCCGGCGCTGTTGCGGCAGAGCAGGATAACCCTGAAACGCTGATCGAAAAGGCGCGTGCGCTGGCCGCGGAGAGCGAGCCCTCGCAAGAGCGTTCACTGCCGCTGGGATCAGTTGCCACACGTGCTCCTGAGGGGCCAAATCCGCTCTTTGCGGGCGTTGATGACGCCACGATACCGGCTGCGCTGATCAATGTGACTAACAGCAGCAATATTCCGGCGTTCTCGGGCTTCCAGGTTTGGGGGGCAGCGTATGATGCCGTGAACAATAAGGTCTATTTCAATAGCGGGAGCACCTTACTCGAATGGCCTGTCGGTGGAGCGGTTACTTCATTAGGCACCATCGTAGATGCCGGCGGAGCTGCCCAGGCCATGGTTGGCCTGGCATTCTATAACGGGACGCTCTACGCTACCAAGAACATTGCAAATGAGGCGATCTGGTCGATCAACACGACGACACTTGTGGCGACGGTGGTGATCGATTATGCGGACGCCGATTTCGATTGCGGCGGCTTTGATGTTGATCCGAATACAGGAACCTTCTATTGCACTAATGACGATACGTCTCCCCTCGGGAGCGGCCTTTTCAGGATGAATCCGGATGGGACGGGCACCCTGATAGCCCCATATCCGGCTGGCCGGACGGACATTGATGGGTTGGCCGTCAGTCATGACGGCAAGGCATATATGGTAGAGGACGACGCCTCGGGACCGATCCATGTATGGGATTTCGTCGGCAGCACCTATCTGCCACCGCTGACAACCCCGTGGCCGACGAGTGAGACGTTTTCAGCCGGGGCATGGATAACGACTGCGGGCGGGGCGACGCCGACACCGACACCACCGCCGGCAACACCGACGCCGACACCACCGCCGGCAACACCGACACCGACGCCTACACCTCCTCCGGGATGTGCGGGACAGACATTCCCGGCGAGCGGGCTGCCGATTGCGATACCTGATAACTCGCCAGGCGGCGTGCCAATTACCATCACGGTATCGGGACTGACAGGGACGCTGACCTCAGCACAGTTGAGGGATTGGACGTGGGGCCCGGCGCACTCATGGGGCGGCGACATCAAGATGACGCTGCAAGCACCGAGCGGCGGACCGACGGCGACGATCGTCGAGCGGCGCGGCAATACGGTGTGTCCGCCGACTGGATTTGGGTCATCGAATGATCTTGTCGGGCCGTACAACTTTGGCGACGGGTTCCCGAACACGTTCCACACGGTAGCGGGCAATCCTGTGCCTGCGGGCGACTACTCAGCAAGCCAGTGCGTAACGACGCCGGGCGAAGCGGTATCGCTGAACACTATATTCGGCGGGCCGGTGCGTCCGACAGCGGACAGTGCAGGCCTTGAAGTGTTTGACGGCATGGCACCTGAGGCGCTGGAACGGCAACTGGACGCTGACGGTCAGCGACAATGCGGGCGGCGACACGGGAACACTGTCATCCGCAAACCTCTGCTTGGTAGCAGGCGGCGGCGGACCTTCGCCAACACCACCGCCGGCCTCACCGACGCCAAGCCCGAATCCGAGCCCGAGCGTGAATCCGACGCCGAGTCCGTCTCCGACGTGTGTGCCGGGCAGCGGGACACCGGGAACATGGTCCAACGGAATTGTTGGCCCGGCAGCCCGATACCGTCACGGTGCGGTGAGCGACGGCACCTTCGTCTATGTATTTGGTGGAGGTGATAGCGTTGCGAGCACCCGATTCAACGATCTGTGGCGGTGGGACCCCACTACTGGTACCTGGACGCAGTTAGCGAACATGCCGACGGGTAAACAGAACATTCAGGGTGCCTACTGGAATGGCAAGATCTATGTGCCGGGTGGATACAACGCGACGCCTGCGCATATTACGGAGAATGCGATCTACGATATTGCAACGAACACATGGTCCACCGGTGCCCCCGAGCCTGCAGCAGTGAGCGGTGCCACGGTTGCCTATAACAACAAGGTCTACGTCTTTGGCGGCAATCCGGGCCCGACGGCAATAACACGCATCTACGATATTGCTGCGAATACGTGGAGCACGGGTGCGTCGATGCCCACAGCGACAACTTACGGAAGAGCGGTGGTTGTCGGTAACTTCGCCTATTACATAGGTGGGATTGCAGGAGCGACGACGGCTGCGGTCCATCGCTATGACTTGGTTGCGGATACCTGGTCCACAATGGCGCCGCTTCAGACCGCTCGGGCAAGTGCCGAAGTAATGGCATCACCCGACGGTACGTCGATCTTTGCGGTTATGGGTGGTGATTCCACCTTCTTTACCGGCGTTCCGCTTGTGAACTCGGTGGAGATATACAACATCGCCCGGAACAGTTGGAGCTATGGGAATCCCGTCGTTACCAAGGCTGCGGCTCCGGCCGGTGGCCTCGCCGGCGGCAAACTGATGGTGCAGGGTGGCGTTGACACGACAACCTATCTCAACGCCGTGCAGATCTCAACTCTGAGCGGTGGCGGAGGCTGTCCGACGCCGACACCACCACCGGCAACGCCGACACCGAGTCCCGGGGTGACGCCGACGCCGACACCGACGCCTCCGCCGGCAACGCCGACGCCGACGCCTCCGCCGGCAACGCCGACGCCGACTCCTAACCCGAGTCCGTCACCGACGTGTCCGCCGGGCGGATCGGGCAGTATCACAACCCTGCCTCCTAACAACGGTAGCGGTGGTATTTTCCTGCAGCTGACGCCAACGTCGTCCGCTCTCACGGTGACATCGTTCGACACTCCTTTCTCGGGTGCGGTAGGGACATCGGCCAGTGTTGAGGTTTGGACGCGTCCCGGACCTTACGCGGGCTTCACGAGCAGCAGCGCGGGATGGACACTATCGCAAACGGTTTCCGTAACTACTGCCGGAACATCGACTAATGCTCCGGTGGTGCTTACGACACCGTTGAATGTTCCTGTCGGGACGACGTCGATCTACCTGCATTCGATCACCACAGGGGCAGGTATTAGGTATCAGGGCACGGGGACGACTGCGACAACCACATTCAATAACAGCGACCTTACGCTGTTCACCGATGTGTCACGTACCGGTATCGTTCCCTTTGCGGGCACGCAGTTCACGCCGCGGGCATTCTCAGGCAACGTGAACTATACGACCGGAGGCTCATGTGCAACGCCGACACCTACGCCGCCGCCGGCGACGCCGACGCCGAGTCCGGGCGGGACGCCGGAGATACGCTTTAGTGCGAATACGTACTACTGCAATGAGTCGATGAACGGAGTGATCACGCTTGTGCGTAACTTCAACACGACAGGGACGGATACGGTGAACCTCGCAACGTCGAACGGCACAGCGGTCGGCGGAGCGGCACCGGGAGCGGGCATCGACTATCAGAACGTCAACACAAACGTCACGTTCCTGCCGACGGAGGCGTCAAAGAACGTGAACGTGCCGTGCTATGGCGACACGCTGACGGAGGCGACCGAGACGGTGAATCTGACGCTGAGCGGGCCATTCACGAGGCCCGGCGGTGGAGATGAGGACGAAGGCACGACAGCGGCTGCACCTGAGGTGCAGAACGCAGTGCTGAACATCATCGACACGGCGTCTGCATTCCGATTCACGAACCCGATATGCGTGACGTTGGGCGGGACGGCTGATGCCTATCCGGCACCTATTCCGGTGGCAGGCGGGCCGGCATCGATCGCGGGGATGCGTGTGACGCTGTATGATCTGTCATACACCTTCCCGGATCACATCGATGCACTGCTGGTCGGGCCCGGAGGGCAGAAGTTCGTGATGATGGGCGACGCGGGCGGAGCTCTGCCGATACCGCCGGGAAGCCCCGTAACGCTGAGCTTCCGAGACATAGGGCCGGGCGTACTGCCAAACTCAGGGCCGCTGGTGACGGGCAACTTTGAGCCGACCACGTGGGAGACGCCTGTGACCAACTTCCCGGGTGCGGCACCCGCAGGGCCGTACTCTGAGCCCGGATCGACGATAGGCGGCACGGGAACACAGACATTCGCGGGCAATTTTGGCGGGACGAACGCCAACGGCGTGTGGAATCTGTGGATCCGCGACGATGCGGGCGTGCCGCTGGCACCAGAGGCCATCTCAGGCTGCATCAACGGCGGCTGGGGCCTTGAGTTCCTGTCAACGACGGCGGCCAACGCCTCGATCTCAGGACGCGTGCTGACGGCCGACGGGCGGCCGATACGCAATGTGACGGTATCGGTGACGGGCAACAGCCTGAGCGAGCCTCGCGTCGTGCAGACGGGCAGCTTTGGCTACTACAACTTCGATGACCTGAGGACGGGTGAGACGTATGTGATCACGGTACAGGGACGGCGATACTTCTTCCAGATGCCGAGCCAGATCGTGTCGCTGACGGACAACATCGCCGATCTCAACTTCATCGCTCTGCCCGACGACAGCCAGAACCAATAGCTCCGCACACAGCGGACATCATCCAAGGGCGAGGCCTCACCGGCCTCGCCCTTTTTCTGGTACTGAGTGGTTTTTCCTTTGCGGCTTTGCGGCTTGGCGCGAGGGATTTCGCGTAAAGACGCGAAGAG
This sequence comes from Chloracidobacterium sp., assembly GCA_016715795.1. Taxonomy (NCBI): domain Bacteria; kingdom Pseudomonadati; phylum Acidobacteriota; class Blastocatellia; order Chloracidobacteriales; family Chloracidobacteriaceae; genus Chloracidobacterium; species Chloracidobacterium sp. Next base: position 1,614,163 of record JADJXP010000002.1, on the reverse strand, counting down.
ACGGAGGAAGAAGGGGCTCGCAAAGACGCAAAGACGCAAAGAGGCGTAGGAGGGAGCCGGCAAGACGGACCTGGGCCATTTTCGGGATCGGGTAGTGTCTTAGACACTACCCGGGATCGGAAGGGTTTGACTTGCGGGTTTATCTTGCGCGAAAATTAGGTCGTTACTAATAATCACCAGTTTTGATTACCGATTGTCGCTGCTTTGCCGGTATGCCATTCGAGGGCTGAGCGTATCGGCAACGGACAACCGGAGGTCTTTACCTAATGTCGCGCAAACGCCCGTCGATTCGAGCCGTAGCCGTTTCTCTCGTCCTGATCGCGATCGCAGCCGTGACCGTCACCGCCAGTTTCGACGGCGGATGGGCTGTTGAGGCGATGTTTGGGACAAATCGGACGGATATGGCTGACGCGGCCGAGGTGCGCCTTCCGGACCGGCCGAGGTTTTGGGAACCAAGGCCTCTGATCTTTTTCGAGCCAATTGACGAAGTAATGCTCGGTTCGGGTATCAGCTTGTCAGCGATCAACACGGCCTACACCCAGAATTTCGACACGCTCGCGAACAGCGGTACGTCGAGTACGGTGCCGGCTGGATGGGCGTTCAACGAGTCAGGGGGGAGTGCGGATACGATCTATTCCGCAGGAACGGGTTCCTCGGCCACTGGCGACACCTACAGTTTCGGGGCGGCGGCGGCAACGGACCGCGCGTTCGGCGGATTGCTGAGTGGGAGTCTGGTCCCTACTATCGGGGCTTCGTTTACGAATGACACAGGGCTTGTGGTCAATGCCCTGCTGATCAACTTCACGGGTGAGCAGTGGCGGTTAGGGGCGACGGGGCGAGAGGACCGGCTTGATTTCCAGTACAGCCTCGACGCGACAAGCCTGACGACCGGCACGTGGACAGATGCTAACCCGTTCGACTTTGTCGCGCCCGTGGCCACCGGTTCCACAGGGGCCCTGGACGGAAATCTCGCCGCAAACCGAACGGTGAAAAGCAGTACCCTGTCGGGCCTTACGCTGGCAAATGGCGCGACCATATGGATCCGGTGGAACGATCTTAATGCATCCGGCGCGGACGACGGATTGGCTATTGACGACTTCAGCATCACGCCGCGGGCTCTACCGGCTATTACAGGGGCAAACGCGACCGCCGTCACATCGAGCAGTGCCACCTTTAACGCGACCGTCAACCCGAATGGCAACCCTACGACCGTGTGGTTTAGGTATTCTGATACCGCGCCGCCGGGCGGCTGCGATGACACCTTCGGGACAAAGGTCCCCGTGGCGGGAATAACCATCGGCTCCGGCACTACCGGCGTGGCCGTCTCGGAACCGGTAACGGGCTTGAGTCCCGGGACGCTCTATTTCTACTGCGCCATCGCCCAGAATGGCGGCGGGACGTTCGGTGACGGAGTGCTCTGGGGATTCATGACCGACGCGGCCTCGCCGACGCCAACGCCTTCGCCTACGCCCGCTGAGACTGAGGTTGTCTTGAGCCCCGGCGGGCTGACGATCACGGATGTTAACGGCGGGACGTCGGCGGACGGCCTGACGATCTCGTGCAGCTCGGGCACGCTGGTGATCACCGACCCGGGCAACACGGTCCAAGCCAGAATGGGTGTGACGCAGGTTGACCCGAATACGGTCAGCGTGTCGATAGGCGCGGTGATGGGCCAGATCGTGTTTGACACGCTCGACGGCAATGATTCGGTGACCATCGATGTATCGGCGTGTTCGTCGCTGCCGTCATTGGGATTTGCGTATCACGGCGGCGCGGGCACGGGCGATTCTATGACGCTGGTCGGCACGCCGTCGAGTGTCTCGCACACATTTACCAACCAGACCGATGGCAGCATGTTTATCGGCGGTTCGCCGACTGCACCGATAGCGTACACGGGGCTTGAGAGCATCGAAGACGGTCTGATCGCCGCGGACCGGACGTTCGATCTGCCGGCCGGGCCGACCTCGGCCAAGATCGGCGACGACGGGACGCCGATGAATTCGACCTCGCGTATAACCGGTGACACGTTTGTGACCGTCGATCTCAGGTCGCCGAGCGGCACCCTCACGATAAACCGCGGCAACGCGGCCGACATCATCGAGATCAGCGGGCTGCCTGATTCTAACGCTTCGCTCGTGATCGGCACCTCGACGGACCCGTTTGGCACGATCAACCTCACTGGGCCGATAACGACGACCGGCAGCGTTTCGCTGGCCGGCGGCTCGGTCAATTCGACGATGTCGGGAACGGTCGAGACCGGTACGAGCTTTACAGTCTATTCGACGGGGACGATGAACACGCTCGCCGGCGCCATCGGCGGAGCGATGTCGAACTTTAGGGTGACGGGCGGGACGTTTACCGTCACCGGCATGAACACCTACGGCGGCAAGACGATCGTCCGCGGCGGCGGCGTGATCAGGGTCGATTCGGACACGCGGCTCGGCGCCGCCCCGGGAGCGTTTGAGGACGGCGATATCGTAGTGGATGGCGGAACGATCGAGGTGACGTCGACGTTTACGCTGCACCAGTACCGAGGCGTCTGGGTCGGGCCGGACCTGGGCGTAGGGAGCGGCAGATTCACTGTGACTCCGGGCAACGAATTCTATATTGAAAGCCTGATCGACGATAACGGCGGCGGTACCGGAGGCGTGATCGTGACCGGTGGCGGACGAGTGGTCTTTTCGGAAACAAATACCTATCACGGCCCCACGTTAATTATCGACAGTGGTACGCTGAGCATCAGTTCGGACGATAATCTCGGCACCGGGCCGGTTGTGCTGACGCCCGGGCATCTCGTGGTCGATAACGGCACGCTGGAGGTGACATCGTCGCTGACACTCGATGCGGAACGCGGCGTGTATGTCGGGCCCGATGCGGGCAACGGCACTGGTACGCTCAACGTGACGTCGGGAACGGTCGTGGTGGTCGATGGCCCAATCGAGGACAACGGCGGCGGCAGCGGTGGACTGATCGTGACCGGCGGCGGCACGGTCGAGGTTACCGATACATCCACATTTACATACGGGGCTGTCGTCAGCGATGGCACGATCGTCGTAACGGGCTCGTTCCTTACCTACGTTGAGGTCGAGGACGACGGCACGCTTGCCGGCACCGGGACGGTCGAGGACATGGTGACCGTTAATGACGGCGAGGTCTCGCCGGGCGAGAGCCCCGGCATTTTGAACACCGGCAGCATAAGCTTTACGGCAGGCTCGGAATTCACCGTCGAGATCAACGGCCCGACCGCGGGCACGGGCTATGACCAATTGAATGTCACCGGCACCGTTGCGCTCGGCGGCGCGACGCTCAACGCTTCGGGGACGCTGACATCATCGCCGGGACAGACATTTGTGATCATCGCGAATGATGATGCCGAGGCCGTGACCGGCACGTTCAACGGCCTCGCCGAAGGAGCCATCGTTACCGTAAACGGTGTAAACCTGACCGTCAGCTACGTAGGCGGCACAGGCAACGATGTGACGTTGTCCGAGCCAGTCGCGCCAACGCCTACACCGACGCCGACGCCGACGCCGACACCAACGCCGACACCGACGCCGACGCCTACGCCTACGCCGATGGACCGGTATGTCGCAACGACAGGCGTTGATACGGGCGATTGCACAAATTCGGGCAGTCCGTGCGCGACTGCGCAGTACGCCCACACCCAGGCGGTGAATGGCAATACGATCTTCGTCGCCGCGGGTATCTACACTCAGCCGAACATCATTATTTCAAAGAGTGTGCTCATCGTCGGTGCCGGTGCGACGTCGACCATCTTCGAAGCTGCGAACGCTCCGGGCGTGGCGACGAATCGTGTCTTTAACATTGGCCCAACATCGGTCGTGTCTATGTCGGATCTGACGATTCGTCATGGTCGTATCGTCGGGAATGATACTTTTGCCTCGGGCGGCGGTATCCAGTCGTTTGGTGAGCTGACGCTGACCCGATGCGTGGTCACGGCCAATCAGGTATCTACCACAGGCGTGGCGGGGGCTAACGGCGCGGGGATATATATGAGTTCCGGGGGTGGATCGTCCCCGAGCCTGACGCTTGTCGACAGCACGGTATCGAGCAACATTGCGACGGGTGACGCGGCGAGTTCGGTAGGCGGCGGGGGCATCGCTGTCATTGACGGATCCCTGCGGATCGAGAACAGCACGATCTCGTCCAATCAGACGGTCGGCGGCAGTTCGGCCCAAGGCGGCGGGCTCTTTTTCAACAATAACTCGGCAACCGTAATAAACAGTACGTTCTCGGGCAATTCGGTGGGCACCGCAACAGTAAATAGGCGTGGTGGCGGTATTTCGACTGGCACCGGCACGCTCGATATCACCAACAGCACGATAACGCAGAACAGTGTCGCGGGCGGCGGCGGTGGCGGAGTCTCGGCAACCGGAGTCGTGATGAGCCGAGGTTCACTTTTTGCCGGCAATACGGCAGGGGTCGGGCCTGATTTCTTTGGTACCGTTAACTCTACAGGTTTCAACCTTTTTGGCAATACAGCCGGCACGGTCGGCGTCGTCGGGACCGATATTGTGAATCCGAATCCTATCCTTGGCCCGCTGGCTGATAACGGCGGCCCGACGATGACGCACGCGATATTGCAGGAGAGCCCGGCGCTCGATACCACCCCGCTCGGAACTAACGGATGCGGAACGACGCTTACGATCGATCAACGCGGCCTCGGACGGCCATTTAACGGCAACTGCGATACGGGCTCGTACGAGAGCCAGAATAACGAGTGCGATTACTGCGTGCTGCAGACGCCGTCGAGCTTCTCGGTGACGACCGGCACGATGACCCCGTCGATCTTTGGCCGAATATTCGAGTTGGGCGTGACCGAGGCCGGCGGCGCTTCGTCGGCGGTAACGGCGGAAGTCGGCTATGGGCCGGACGGTACCGATCCGCGTACGTCGCCCAGCTGGACGTTCTTCCCCAGCACGTTCAACGTCCAGGTCGGCAACGACGACGAGTATCAGGGCTCGTTCACCGCACCCGCGGTGGGAACCTACCGCTATACATGCCGGTTCTCGCTCGACAGCGGCCTAAACTGGACCTATTGCGACCTCAACGGAGCCGGCAGCAATCCGGGCCTCATCTTCGAACCCGGCCAACTCGGTGTTATGACCGTCAATCCCGTCGCGTCGCCGACACCGACGCCAAGTCCTACGCCGATGTACACGGTGACGTATGACGGGAATGGGAATACGGGCGGGATGCCGCCAGTCGATCCGAACAGCCCCTACAACGCTGGCTCAACGGTGACGGTGCTGGGTAATACGGGCGGGCTTGTGAGGACTGGTTTCGTTTTCCAAAACTGGAACACGCAGCCGGACGGATCGGGGTTCGTCCGTGTGCCGGGCGGCACGTTTACGATAAACGAGAATACGACGTTGTATGCAAGATGGATACTCGCCCCGACGCTCGGGGCGTATCCGGACACGGCGGTCGCCATCGGCGGGAATACGACGGTTACGCCGTCCGTACCACCCACACAAACGTCGTTCACGACCGCTTCGACGACGTCAGATTTTACAGGGACATTCACAGTCGTGCCGAGCACAGGTGTTGTCAGAGTGACGAACGCGCACCCCGTAGGAACACATACGGTGACGGTATATGCCCGCGGGCCGGGTGGGCTGGTATCGACGACATTCACGCTGACCGTAACGGCCGCCGCTTGCAGCGGTATCTCAGGTTTTAGCACACCGACATCCGTTGGGGAGAACGCAGAAACATACGGGATGACCGTCGGTGACTTCAATAGTGACGGCCGGCAGGACTTTGCGATCGCTAAACGGCAGTTTAATAGCGTGTCGGTTATGCAGCGGAACGTCTTAAATACCGGGTTCGACTTCCTCGGCCCTTTTGCGGTCGGGGTTGGTCCTGAGGACGTCGGCGGCAGCGACCTTGATGGTGACGGCAGACAGGATCTTGTGGCCGCAAATTCGGGCTTCCTCGCGAATACCGTGACGGCTCTCGTTCGCGGCCCGACAACTTTTTCGTCAGCCGGCTCATTCTCGGTAGGATCGGGGTCTCAGGAACCAAGGTCGATCGCGATCGGTGACCTCAACGGCGACGGCAGACAAGACGTGGTCACCGGTAATGCAGGCTTATCGGTTCACGCCGTCGCGGTATTAATGCGCACGCTGGTCGGTGTCCCGGATTTTGACACTCCTGTCAGTTTGCCGGTTGGAAGCCAGCCTGAGGATGTGGCCGTTGGCGACGTTAGCGGTGATGGAATGCGTGACATCGTTGTGGCCAGGCATGGTGCGGATGTTTCGGTATTGGTCAGAAACAGTGGGAATACCGGATTTGATCCGCCGGTGGACTTCGGCGTTGGCACCTTCGCGAAGTCGGTAGCCCTGGCCGATATTAACGGCGACGGAAGAATTGACATCATTACTGCAAACAGCGGCAGTGATACCGTGTCGGTGTTGTATAGGACCTCGTCGGTAGCGCTTAGTTTTGAACCGGCGGAGAATATTCCTGTTGGGGCATTCCCGGTGAGGGTCGCAGTCGGTGACTTCAACGGAGACGGTAAACAGGACATTGCCTCCCTTGAATTCAGCAGCAATCTCTCGATCTTGCTTAGGAATGCGGCCAACACGGGATTTGAGTCTCCTGTGTCGCATGCACTTCCAGGCCCGCCGGCGTCCATCGTGGTAGGTGACTTTAACGCCGATGGCATCCAGGACATCGTTGTCGGATACGCACCAACCCGTGTTCAGTCGATATTGACCGGAACCTGCACATTGGCCCCGACCCCAACGCCGACGCCGACACCGACGCCGACGCCGACACCGACGCCAACGCCGACGCCGACGCCAACGCCAACACCAACACCAACACCGACGCCAACGCCGACGCCGACACCTACGCCGACACCAACACCAACGCCAACGCCAACGCCGACGCCGACGCCGACACCAAGTCCGACGTGTTATCCGGCACCGAGCGGGATGGTGGCGTGGTATAAGGCCGAGAACAACGCGAGCGATGCGACCGGCCTTAACAACGGCACGCTGCAGGGCGGAGCGGGCTTTGCGGCCGGCATGGTCGGGCAGGCATTGAGCCTAAATGGCACGAACCAGTGGCTCGAAGCCCCTGACAGCCCGAGCCTGCGGCCAAGCGCGTTCTCGCTAGACGCGTGGATCTATAAAACGAGTGCGGCTTCGGGAGGCATCATTGCGAAGGAACTCGGCTCTGGTAATTGGAACTCGTACTTCATGTACGACGGCGGCGGGACGCTCAACCTGCAGGTCAATAACCTCACGGCCGGTGCCTACGCCGACTGGGCCGTCCTCTTCAATCCGACCCCAAACACCTGGTACCACGTCACAGCTACGTGGGCGAACACGAACGGCAACATCAATGACGCCCAACTTTACATCAACGGCGTTCCGCAGCCGACCGCCGGGTTCATTACCAGCAACTACAACTCGGGCTTCACGATCGAATACAACAGCCAGCCGTTCTATGTCGGCAGGCTGCAGTCTGGCGGATATTTCCCCGGCCGGATCGATGAGGCAGAGGTATTCAACCGCGTGCTGGCACCGGCCGAGGTGCTGGGCATATACAACGCAGGAAGTGCCGGCAAGTGTCCGCTGCCGACACCTACGCCAACACCGACGCCGACACCGACGCCGACACCGCCGGATCCTGCACCGACGGCGGTGGGGAATTCAGTGGACATAACGGCACCGGGCGGTGTGATGCACTTCTTTGACGTGACATACACGGACACGGGCTTTAATGCGGGGATGAATGTGAGTTCGCTCGACGGCGGTGACATCAGGGTCACCGGCCCGGGCGGGTTTGACGTGCCTGCGGCCTACTTTATCGTGGACAATCCGACAAACGGCACGCCTCGGACGGCCCAGTACGGGATCATCCCGCCGGGCGGGACGTGGGACTTTGCCGATAACGGGACGTATCAGATCGTGGTTCAGCCGACGCAGGTGGCAGACATCGGGCCAAACTTTGTAGCAACGGGCACTGTGGAGACATTCACGGTGAATATACCCTTCGTAACCCCAAGCCCGACACCGACGCCAACACCGACGCCGACGCCGACGCCAACTCCAACACCGACGCCAACACCGACGCCAACGCCGACGCCGACGCCAACGCCGACGCCAACTCCAACGCCGACACCGACGCCGACACCGACGCCGACGCCGACGCCGACACCGACGCCGACGCCGACGCCGACACCGACGCCGACGCCGACGCCGACGCCGACGCCGACGCCGACACCTACACCAACGCCGACGCCTACACCGACGCCGACACCGACGCCAACACCGACGCCGACACCAACGCCGACGCCTACACCGTCGCCTACGCCGTTCATTACATTCGGCTCTCTGACGTATATAGAGGACGAATCACAGACGGCCGTGATCGAGATAGTGAGAACGGGAGACCTGTCAGGCACAAATACAGTGACGTTCTCGACCTCTGACGGGACGGCAACAGGCGGGCCGGCCTGTACTTCGGGGATAGACTACATAACGGTCACGGGACAGGTAGTGACGTTCAACCCGATGGAGACGCTGAAGCTGGTAAATGTCACAGTGTGCGGCGATGTGATACCTGAGCCGAACCAGACGGTTAACCTGCATCTGACTGGGCCATTCACGGGCCGCGAGGCAGAGGGCCACTCTTACATGCCTGAGGCCCAGAACGCCGTTCTGAACATCAACGACACGGCGAGCCAGTTCCGCAATGCCGACCCGATGTGCGTAACGCTGGCCGGAACGGTCGCTCCGTATCCGTCACAACTCACCGTCTCGAATGCCCCGCTGGCCCTTGGGTCGATGCGTGTGACGCTGTATGACCTGTCATACACGGTGCCTGACAACATAGACGCCCTGCTGGTAGGCCCGCTGGGGCAGAAGTTCGTGATCATGGGCGATTCGGGCGGAGCACTGGCCATCCCGACGGGCAACCCCGTGACGCTCAGCTTTACGGATGCCGGTACGGGCGTCTTGCCCAAATGCAGGGCCGCTTGCATCAGGGAACTTTGAACCGACAACGTGGGAGTCGCCTGTCACTAACTTCCCGGGAGCGGCACCACCGGGGCCGTACTCTGAGCCGGGCAAAGACCATAGGCGGCACGGGCACACAGACGTTCTTTGGCAACTACGGCCTGACGAACGCCAATGGCACATGGAACCTCTACATCCGCGATGACGCTGGCAACCCGCTGCACGCACCTGAGTCCATATCAGGCTGCTTTGCGGGCGGCTGGGGCCTTGAGTTCTTTGCGACAACGGCCGCACAAGCCTCGATCTCAGGCCGCGTGATGACAGCCGACGGGCGGCCTATACGCAACGCAACGGTCACCGTCACGGGCAACGGCCTGAGTGAGCCCAGAGTGGTCCAGACGGGCTCGTTCGGCTACTACTCATTCGACGGCCTTGCCACGGGCGAGACGTATGTTGTCACCGTCAGCCAACGCCGCTTCATCTTCCAGACCCCAAGCCGCGTTGTCACCCTCACAGACAACATCGCCGACCTCGATTTCATCGCCGGGCCCGGCCCGGAGGTGATGGACCCGTAAATAGGCGGGACTGCGAATCGTCCGCGACCGTATGCGGACATTCAGGGCGAGGGGAACGAGGCCTCGCCCTTTGCTTTTCAGTTACGCCTAAGCACATGCTTTCGGCTATACTCGAATTATCCTATCTATAAGAAATAAGGAGTTTTTTGAGGTTATGATGAAACGCAGTCTCGTCTTGTTGGTCCTGGCGGCTTTTTTTGCCGCGCTGCCCGTAAGCGCGCAGACGTGGGAATATCCAAAGGCGCGCCGCGCTGACCAAGTCGACGATTTTCATGGCGTAAAGGTTGAGGATCCTTATCGCTGGATGGAAGACACGGAATCGGCTGAGATGCGGGCCTGGATCGAAGCTGAGAATAAGCTAACCTTCGATTACCTTGGGGCTATTCCGCAACGTGCCGCCATCAAGGCCCGTCTGACCGAACTTTGGAATTACGAGCGCTATTCGGCTCCGATGAAGGTCACCGACGGCTTCTATGTCTATTCGAAGAACGACGGCCTGCAGAATCAATCGGTGCTCTACAAGGCCAAGTCGATCGACGATCCGGGCACAGTTTTCTTCGATCCGAACAAGATCGCAAAGGACGGCACGGCGGCACTCGGCGGTTCATCGTTCACCGACGACGGCAAGATCTGGGCCTACAGTGTTGCTGTCGCCGGGTCGGACCGGCGCGAGTGGAAGTTCATGAACACGCACACCGGCGATTTGCTCCCTGACAGACTCGCACCGAACCGTTATGGCAGTTTCTCATGGCTCAATGACAACTCGGGTTTCTTTTACGGCAGTTATGCTCCGGTCGAAAAGGGGCAGGAACTGAAGGCGACGACCTATTACCAGAAGCTGTATTTTCACAAGATGGGCACGCCGCAGAGTGACGATTTTGTCGTGTATGAGCGGCCTGACAACAAGGAATACTTCAGCGGAGCGCAGGTCAGCGAGGACGGCAACTGGCTCATCATCACCGTTGGCAAAGGGACCGAGCGGATGAACATGGTCTATTTCAAGAACCTGACCATGCAGAAGGCACCGATAATGCCGCTTGTCGAAAACCTCAACAACAGCTGGAGCTTTATCGGCAACGACGGTTCGGTTTTCTATTTTGAGACCGACAAGGACGCCTCGCGCGGAAAGGTCGTTAAGGTCGATGCGCTTGCACCGCAAAAGGGCTGGACAGATGTGATTCCCGAATCCGCCGATACGCTTGGAAGTGTCTCGTTCATCAACGATCAGTTCGTTCTGGATTATCTTCACGATGCTGCAACGCAGATCAAGATCTACGAGACCAATGGCAAATTCGTCCGTGAAGTCAAGCTGCCCGGCGTCGGCACGGCGGGCGGATTTGGCGGAAAGCGAAACGATACTGAAACCTTCTATACGTACTCGAGCTACAATGCTCCGCCCACGATCTATCGGTACGATATGAAGACGGGACGGTCGTCGGTCTTTCGTCAGTCGAAGGTGAAATTCGATCCTGCGAAGTTCGAGGTCAAAGAGGTCTTTTATACCTCAAAAGACGGCACGAAAATCCCAATGTTTCTGACCTATAAGAAAGGCCTGAAGCTGAACGGCAAGAATCCGACGCTGCTCTACGGCTATGGTGGATTCAACATCCCGATGACGCCCGGCTTCTCGATAGCCCGTGTCGGATGGCTCGAGATGGGAGGCGTATATGCGGTCGCCTGCCTGCGAGGCGGCAGCGAATACGGCAAGGACTGGTGGAAGGGCGGCTCGCGGCTTAAGAAGCAGAACGTCTTTGACGACTTTGCATGGGCGGCAAAATGGCTGATCGCCAACAAATACACGTCCACGCCCAAGCTGGCGATCAACGGCGGCTCGAATGGCGGCCTGCTCGTGGGTGCGACGCTCAACCAGCATCCTGACCTCTTTGCTGCGGCTGTGCCGCAGGTTGGTGTGATGGACATGCTCAGGTTCGATAAATTTACTATCGGCTGGGCGTGGCGGAGCGATTATGGTGACCCGACGGATGAGGCTGATTTCAATGCGATGTACGCCTATTCTCCATATCATCAGGCAAAACCGGGAACGAAATATCCGCCGGTGCTGGTCACTACGGCGGACCACGATGACCGCGTGTTTCCCGCACACAGCTTCAAATACACGGCCGCGATGCAGCACGCTCAAGCCGGCGATGCTCCGGTCTTGATCCGCATCCAGACACGCGGCGGCCACGGCGCGGGATTGCCGACGACGCTCGCGATAGAGCAGCAGGCTGATATCTATGCGTTTCTGGTCATGAGCCTGGGAATGAAGTAGCGGTTGACAGAGAATACGGAGGGCGGGGTCGATGGACTGACTGGCTGACTATGGTTGATGGTGTTGCATTTTTCAGAGATCTCTGTGTCCTCTACGGCTGATATTCTGATCACGCGATGAAGTTTCAGCACGGTATCTTTGATGACGAAAAGAAGGTCGAGCCGCCTCAGGAGGAGCGGCCGTCGATCGGCGGTCAGGTCGAGAAGAATCGGCTTTTTGAGACCTTAAAGAAAGAAACCAAGAGCGAGCGAAGCTATGCAAGGCTGCTGGCTCTTGTCGCTGTACCGATCCTTATCGTCGGCGGGGCTATTTTCTATTTCACATTGCCGGGGTATGGCGATCGCGTGAGGCCGCCGACAGCAATGGAAATGGCAATTCGGGATCAGATGCTCACAAAACACCAGCGAACCAGCACGGATATAGACGTTTATTACTGCAAGGACTTCTACTGGGCTCGCATCGGCGTAGAATCACGGACCGACGTCCCGGGCAATCCATTAGCCGCTGTCACGACCTACACAGCGCGTATAACAAGTCTGGGGCAGGAGAAGTGGCAGGTAGAAACGACACCACTAACCGAGCCCGGGACTGCCAGGCCCTGCGAACGATAATCGACTCAACCAAAGAGACTAGCCTGCCGGCCGAGCCGGTGCCTCGTCTTCCCGCGTGAATTCGCTGTGGAGGACTACGGGCGGGCCTTTCTTCCGCAGCCTGATATTAAGCATCTCGACAAACACTGAGAATGCCATCGCGAAGTAGATGTAGCCTTTCGGTATGTGGAAGTGCATGCCTTCTGCGATGAGCGATGCGCCGATCATAAGAAGGAAAGAGAGAGCGAGCATCTTTACTGTCGGATGCCGGTGAACAAATGCCCCGATCGAACTCGCAAGCCCGATCATCGCAACGATCGACACCACAACTGCTGCGATCATTATCCAAATCGCCGCTTCGCCGAGTCCACCTTCCGCGACGGGCTTTGTGCTCACCATTCCGACGGCCGTGATGATCGAGTCTAGCGAGAAAACAAGGTTCAGGAGCGTTATCTGGATGACGGCAGATGCAAAGCCGGCTACGGCGGTCTTTCCGCTATCGCCCTCGGGGCCTTCGAGCGAGCCATGTATCTCATGAGTGCTCTTCGCGAGAAGGAACAGGCCGCCTATCAGCAGTATTAGGTCACGGCCTGAGATCGAATAGCCCGCGACCGTAAATAGCGGCGTCGTCAGGCCCATCACCCACGCAAGCGAGAACAGCAGAACGACGCGCATCACCAGCGAGAGCGAGAGCCCTATAAAACGGGCCTGTGAGCGCTTGGGCACAGCGACCCGATTCGACAGGATCGAGATGAAGATCACATTGTCGATGCCAAGAACAAGCTCGAGCACCGTCAGCGTGATGAAAGCGATCCAGACCTGGGGATCAGTGAGGAATTCCATACGTGAGGATAATTATTCGGTAGTTTTACACGGTTTGTCGGCTGCCGCGTCGGCGATCTCACGGGCCCTGTCGTTCTGCTTTGAGACCTCCTCGACGATATCGACGACGCATGAGCCCTTGGGACTGATCTTCGTCACAAACAACACCGATCGGCTCTGCCGGCCGGTCTCGGGATCGGCAACGTAATATCGCGAGATGAGGGCGATCGGGACGCCGCGCTTGACTCGCCATTCAAGCTTTTCACCGATATATGAAAAACTGGCAAAGAATCTAGTAAAGTCGAGCCTCGAACGCTTACCGGCAGGCGAGATGACGTTGATCGTTTGCCGCAGGTCGCCCTCGATCACCTCGAGCTTGTAGCCGCCAACACCGCGGCAGATGCCCACGTAATCGGCATGGGATTCGTCGCCGGTCTTTTTCTGCTTGCAGTCGCTAGTTCTGGTGCTTGTATAAACGGTCCTATTCTGGGCGAGAGCCGCAGAACCGAGCATGAGTATCGCGAACGAAATTACGACAGCAGTCTTCATTTTTCCTCCATGCGTTGATAGACAATACGCCCGCCGACAATACTTGCGACGACACCGCCGTTGAACTGCCATCCGTCGAACGGTGTATTCCGCGATCTGGAACGCGATTCGGCATTAGTGTATGTCCAAGTTAAGGCGGGGTCAATCAGGGTCACGTCGGCGTGCGAGCCGGGCGTTAGCGTGCCGCGTCCCTCGATGCGAAAAATGCGGGCCGGATTTGTCGCGCACATCTCGACGAGCCGTTCGAGGCTAATGACGCCCTTATGGACAAGTTCAGTTAATGCCAATCCGATCGCCGTTTCGAGGCCAATAATGCCGAATGGTGCTCGGTCGTATTCGAGGGCTTTCTCGTCGGCATGGTGCGGGGCGTGATCGGTCGCGATCGCGTCGATGGTGCCATCACGGATGCCTTCGATGATCGCTTCGAGATGTTCTTCACTGCGGAGCGGTGGCGCCATTTTGGTGTTGGTGTCGTAGGCGGAGGGAGTGCGGACACTCTTGTCCGCATCGTCGGTTCCTCCGACGAAGTTGCCGCTCGCGACGCTCGGGTTCGCGTCGAAGCGACGCTCATGCGGACATGAGTGTCCGCACTCCACGGCTCGGTCTGTCAGAGTAAAATGGTGAGGTGTGACCTCGCAGGTGACATTGATGCCTTCGTTCTTTGCACGGCGGACGGCCTCGATCGCTCCTCGTGTCGATACATGTGCGATGTGAATGTGGGCGCCGGTCTCCTTCGCGAGCAGAATGTCACGGACGGCGTCTATCTCCTCGGCAAGTGCGGGCATACCTTTGAGGCCAAGTAGGAGTGATATCTTGCCTTCGTGCATTACGCCGCCGCTCGACAGAGACTTGTCTTCGCAATGGTCGATGACCGGCAGATCAAAATCGCGTGCGTATTGCATCGCTCGTCGCATTATGCCTGCGTTCGGCACCGGCCGCCCGTCGTCTGAAACGGCAACGGCACCGGCGGCTTTCATTTCGCCCATCTCAGCCAGTTCAGAACCGTCGGAAGACTTGGTGATCGCTCCAATCGGGAAGACATTCGCGACTGCTGCCCGCTCAGCCTGCTCGATCATGTAACGAGTGATCGCGGCGTTGTCGTTGACCGGCTGGGTATTCGGCATCGGACAAACACTCGTCCACCCGCCCGCGACCGCTGCGGCACAGCCGCTCGCGATCGTCTCCTTATGCTCCTGCCCAGGCTCGCGCAGATGCACATGCATATCGATAAAGCCGGGAGCAACCAGCAGGCCGCTCGCGTCAAACACCTCACAATCCGCCGGAACAGCCTCTCCGGGCTTGATCCACGCCACGACCTTACCAGCTTCGACCAAAACGGACGTACCTGTATTCTCAGGTGCGGCGGGATCGATGAGATGGCCGTTCGCGATCAGCAATTTCATAGTTCAGTTTCCGGTCGGGCTTCCTGATGCCAGATAGAGCACCGCCATCCGCACGGCGACGCCGTATTTTACCTGGTCGAGGATCAGCGAGCGCGAGCCGTCAGCAACGTCAGATGCGATCTCTATACCTCGGTTCATCGGGCCGGGGTGAAGGACGATGGCGTCTTTCCTCGCCAGATCGAGCCGATCATTGGTGAGGCCGTAGTGTATCGAATATTCCCTTAATGTCGGGAAGTAGGCCGAGTCCTGCCGCTCGCGCTGTATCCGCAGGATCATGACTACGTCAGCTCCGTGCAGAGCATCCTCAACGTGCGGGCAGACGGTGAGGCCGTCACTGACGAAGGACGCAAGATCGCCCGGGACGAGCGTTCCCGGCCCTGCGATGCGGACGTTCGCCCCCAGTTTGGTCAATAGGTGAATGTTAGATCTCGCTACACGGCTGTGGAGGATGTCTCCGACGATCGCGACCTCGAGGCCGTCGATGTGTTTCTTATGCTCGCGGATCGTCATCGCGTCGAGCAATGCCTGTGTCGGGTGCTCGTTCGACCCGTCACCGGCGTTGACGATGGCGGCCTGCGAGACCTTTGCGAGCTGATGCGGCACGCCGGCTGACGAATGTCGGACGACGATACAATCGGGAGCCATCGCGTCGAGATTCAACGCCGTATCAAGCAGCGTTTCGCCTTTGCTCAGACTGGATGACGAGACGCTGATATTGACGGCGTCCGCCGAGAGGCGTTTTGCTGCAAGCTCAAATGAAGTTCGGGTGCGTGTCGAGGCTTCGAAGAAGAGATTGATAATGGTCTTGCCCCTAAGAGCTGGAACCTTTTTGACCTCGCGGCTCGATATTTCGGTAAATGTTTCGGCGGTATCGAGAATGCCGACGATCTCCGCCGGGCTCAGATCGCGGATGCCGAGAAGGTCTCTGCGGCGGTATGGCTTCTTCACTAGGGTCTCTCGAAAATACCGACGGCCTCAACGTCATCAAATTCCTTTAACATCACCTTGATGATCTCAGTCTGTTTTGTCGGAACGGTTTTGCCGACGAAATCGGCCTGGATCGGCAACTCGCGATGTTCGCGGCCGCGGTCGATGAGGACCGCGAGCTGCACACGTTTTGGCCGGCCAAAATCCATCAACTGGTCGAGGGCCGCCCGGATCGTACGTCCTGTGTAGAGTACGTCGTCGATCAGGACGATGGTCTTGCCGTCGATGTCTTCCTCGAGCTCCGTGCGGTTCACGATCGGATTCGCACCGACGGTCGATAGATCATCGCGATAGAGCGTGATGTCAAGAATGCCGTAGAGCGGTTTGACGCCCTCGATCTGTTCTATCTTGTCGCGGATGCGTTCGGCGAGCGGAACTCCGCGTCGGCGGATGCCTACGAGATAGAGGTCGTCGGCTCCTTGATTAGTTTCTGCGATCTCGGTCGAAAGGCGGCGCAGGGCACGCTTCATCGAAGTCGAGTCCATGATCCGCGACTTTTCGACCAGGTGAAATTCATCTGCCATTCGATGCAAATCGTAACAAACAGCCGTGCAAAGTTCAAAGTTTGTCCTACATTAACTAGAATCAAACGGACGATGTCATTCATCTGGGACAAAGTTGCGCGGCCCGCGTTGTTCGGCCTCGATGCCGAACGGGCGCACGAGATCGGCATCAGGGCAATGAAAATGGGCCTCGCGTCGCCGTTCTATGTCGATGACGCGTCGTTCGGACTGCCGCCTGTAGAGCTGTTCGGGTTGAAATTCACAAATCGGCTTGGAATTGCGGCCGGATTCGACAAGAACGGAGTCGTCGTTGAACAGCTTGCGTCGCTTGGATTCGGTTTTGTCGAGGTAGGCACGGTGACTTTGCAGCCGCAACGAGGCAATCCAAGACCGAGACTTTTTCGCCTGCCTTCCGATCGAGCATTGATCAATCGGCTCGGTTTCAATAATGACGGTGCTCACGCCGTCGCCGAACGCCTTTCCAAACTCGACCGCCGCTGCATCGTCGGGGTGAATATCGGCAGGAACAAGGATATCCCGAATGAAGGAGCCGTCGAGAATTATCTTGCCTGCTTCGAGATCATGCAGCCGGTGGCGGATTACGTCGCGGTCAATGTCTCCTCGCCAAATACCCCAAATCTACGCGATCTACAGCGTGCGGAGAGCCTTGAACCGCTGCTTTCGGCCCTGGCCGCAAAAAACAGCGAGATCGGTCGAAAACCGCTTTTGGTCAAGGTCGCTCCCGACCTGACAGAAGCCGAGATCGAGGTGACGGTAGATGTTTGTCTGAGTTTTGCGATCGACGGGATCATCGCGACGAACACGACCGTCTCGCGCGACGGATTGCAAACATCCGATGTCGCGAGATTCGGCGACGGCGGACTGAGCGGACGGCCGCTGTTTGAGAGGTCTAATATGGTCATTTCGACCATCGATCGCTACTCTGGCGGCAAATTGCCGATCGTCGGCGTCGGCGGCATCTTTACAGCCGAAGACGCCCTGGCAAAGCTCGCCGCCGGCGCGTCGCTGGTTCAGGCTTACACGGGCTTCATCTACGGCGGGCCTTCTTTTCCAGCCGACGTGAGTCGGAGCTTGGCGAGGACGCCGGACCGGCCGTCGACGTTTTTTTGCGAGACTAACGAGATCGACGTAAGTTAGCTTTCCACAAACAGATACGATCCGCTTATCGCTCCCATCACACACAATTCAGGGTAAGCCTGTGTTATCCTAACCCCATCTTGGAACCCAATATTGTGTGATTTCGAAAGTTCGGATGTTCTAATGCCGACTCATAGGGATACAGCTAAAGAACAGTCAGCGAATAGGGACAGCGAAACAAAGGCAATGACTCCGGTCGAGCCGGATGCGACTTTGATTTTGCCGATCGACGCAGCAGATCTCGATCACGAATCTCCGACCGAAATCATTCCCGATAGGTCCGATCCGTACGATCTAAGACCAAACAAGTTTAGGTCGATATCGATTTTCCTTTTGTTCCTGCTCGTCGCCACCTGGTGTTGCCTCAACGTTTACAATTTGTTGACCGAAAAAAATGATATGCCGTACGCTGCGGCGGGACGCGACGGCGTCCTGCGCGTTACGGCCCCGCAGCTATTTTACGATGACAAGGTTCGAATGGGAGATGAGGTCATTCAAATCGATGGTAAAGTCCTCGACGGCTTCAACAGGTTCCGGTTGTATGTCCGCCAGTTAGACCCGGGCGTGCCGCATGCGTTTACCTTTCGACGCGACGGCGAGATCTTTGCTCGCGAGATCACGCCAAGACCGCCCGGAATGGACCACTTTCTCAATACGCTTGAAAACGGAATATTGACGCCCGCAATTCTGATCGTCACCGCACTGTTCTTATTCCTGTTCAAGCCAAATAATAAGCTCACGCTCCTCGCCACGATCGCCTTTCTGCTCTGTGCCATGTCGATGTCTCCGATCCATTTCGTGATATTTGAAGAAACATCCATCGGCCTGGCGTCACTTTGGTTGGTCGGCTATCTGTTAAGCCTCCTTAACGCGGTCGCTCTGCTCAATTTTTTTATTTTTTTTCCGCAGCCGCTTCGCTTGGTCAAACGTTTTCCAAAACTCGAGTTTGCGATCTACCTGCCGTTTCTCCTCTACGTTATACCAACCGAGATCGGTCAACAGCTTGCGTGGAATGGTTTCGCGGCCTTCAACGTCTTCTACACGACTCCGCTCTTCCTGGGCGATATGTTTTATCCGGTATACAATGTGGCCTGCATCGGCGCCCTTGTGTCCAACTATCGAGACGCGGATGAGCTTGGTAAGAGGCGACTGTTCTTTCTGGCAATCACAATTCCGATCATTTTTGCGCCCTTCATACTCATACAACTTGTATTACCGTGGGTTGAATCGCTGGTCGGTCAGGCTGTATTCGTTGCTGGCATATGGCGCGACTTTGCTGGGAACATTTTCTATATTCTTGCTCCACCCGTATTCGCCTACGCGGTGATTCGTCATCGGGTAATACCGATTTCGTTCATCATTCGGCTCGGTCTGCGGTATCTTTTCGCAAAAAACGGACTGCGCTTAATGGTGTTGCTGCCTGTTGCTGGAATTATTTGGAATATTGTTACCGACCCGAATCGAACGTTGCCGGAAATTCTCCTTCGTAATTCCGCGTTCTTTTACTTGTGCGTCGCTCTTGCTGTGGGGATTGCGATGCTGTCGCGATTTCGCCTAAATGAGTGGATCGACAAGCGTTTTTTTCGGGCGCAGTACGACGGCGAACATCTTCTGCGCAATCTGATCGAACGAGTGAAATCGTCCGATTCGATCGGCACGCTGTCTCGCCTTGTGAGTGACCAGATCGAGGCTGCTATGCACCCGGTCTGCATCTACTTTTTCTTCGAAGACACGCGGAACAGCACATTTTCGCTCAGCTATTCGACGGGCTCAAATTCTATCAAGGCCAAACTTCCGGCCGACTCGGCATTGCTTGATACGATGCGTCATCAGGAATCGGCCGTCGAGATACAATCGCTTGTTATCGATCAGATACCGCGGGACGAAAGAGAATGGCTTACTCGGATCGACGCCAATCTAGTCGTGCCGATGCATGGAACGAACGGAAAACTCGCCGGCCTTTTTGTGCTCGGAAAGAAGCTTTCCGAAACCGCGTACACCGCGCGTGAAAAAGAGCTTCTCCTCGCCGTCGCGAACCAGGTTGCCATTGTCAACGAAAACCTTGTGCTAAGAGATAGAATGCGCAGCGATCAGCGAATCAGACACGAAGTCCTATCGCGGCTGGATGAAAGCAATATTAACCTGCTGAAAGAGTGTCCCCGCTGCGGACGTTGCTTCGATCGTTGTGACGATAGATGTCCAACTGACGGCGCGGAATTGACCTTCACCTTGCCGGTTGAGAGGACTATTGAGAATAGATATCGCCTCGATAAACTGCTGGGACGAGGCGGCATGGGAGCCGTTTATGAGGCAAGCGATCTTCGAATAAACCGAACGGTCGCGCTAAAGATCTTAAGCGGCTCGCTATTTGGAAACCGCGAAGCACAGCGCCGCTTTGAACGCGAAGCCCACATCGCCGGGAAACTCAATCATCGCAATATCGTAACCGTTTTTGACTATGGATCGCTCTCGACCGAAGGCGCTTTTCTCGTTATGGAAAAGATCCACGGCTCGACATTGGCAAGCATCCTGACCCAAAAAGGGAATCTTGACGCGAGGACGATGGTCGAATGGATCGGCCAGATGCTCGACGGTGTTGATGCTGCCCATCAAGCCGGCATCATTCACCGCGATCTCAAACCCGAGAACGTATTTGTTACACAGCAAGATGATGGGTTGGTTCGAGTGTGTATCTTGGATTTCGGATTAGCGAGGCTGAATGAGAACGAATTCGCGAACAGCGTCACTGTTCCGGGAACGGTTTTGGGCACACTGGGATATATGCCGCCGGAGCAGCTTCACGGCGAAAAGGTGAACGAACGCGGCGACCTATTTTCCATCGGCGTCATCGGCTTCGAATGTCTCTACGGCAAACGCCCCTATGCCGGCAGGACCTATCGTGAATTGCTCCAGTCGATGACAGTCCGGCCCGTATTCAAGGATGATGATCCGTTTGCAGCATTCTTTTTGCAAAGCCTTGCGCACGATCCTAATGTTAGATTCCCGAGCGCCCGCGAAATGAAACGCGCGCTCACGACCCTGACGATCAGGTAGGAACGGGCTAGGTTCTTCACTACTACGTTGTATTCGTTCAAAGGGGTCCTACCTAGTGGCGATGTTATTTCTAGTCATGGCGTTTACGATTACGGATTTCCGGCGCTTGCGGCCTTTTTTTCTTGATTCAACGGCAGGGCGTTTGATTGTGCGCCTTGAGCCGTCCGTATGGCGGTTGACACGCCTTTTTCAGGCACTATAATCATACTTTTGCCTTTTTGCGGCCCGCGGCCGCATACGGCAGGCAGATTTGACAAATGATAATTGATCTCGCGATTGCTCCTACGTCTCAAAAGCCCTTGCGGGCGGAGTTTGCAGATGACGAGATCGACCTCGCGGGCGAGGCCCGGCTGACGGGACCGGCGGTGTTTGACGGTGAGGTTTTTCGCGACGATGCGCGGACTTATCTCGGCGGGATGATCACGGCGACGGTCGAGGCCGATTGTTCGCGGTGTCTGGAGCAGGTCACTCGGGCATTTGAGATACCGTTTCGCGACGTATTCGTTGACGCGAGCCTCGAAACCGACCGGCCCGAAACCGAGATCAGCGAGGACGACCTGGACGAATCACTCGTTATCGGCGGCCGCGTAGACATTGCGGAGGTTGTTCGCGAACAGATATTGCTGGCGATGCCGGAGCAAATATTTTGCAAGGATGATTGTCGCGGTTTGTGCCCGATATGCGGCGGGAACCGTAATTTGATAGATTGTAGTTGCGAAAAGAACGAGATCGATCCACGATGGGCCGGACTCAAAAATTTGATTTAAGTTATGCCAAATCCAAAACGACGACATTCACATGCCCGAACAAGGACGCGCCGTGCCCACGACGCGCTGAAAGCGCCGCAGTTCTACCTTGATAAAGACACCGGCGAGGCAAAAGTGCCGCACCGCATCGACCGCGAAACCGGTACCTACAAAGGGCGCAAGATCATCGAAGGAAAAGAAAGCGAATAAGTTCATCGAGTTCACCGAGTTTGTAGAGTTTATAGAGGTTCACCGTTTGCAGTTGACTCTAGGAACTCTATAAACTCTAGGAACTCTAGAGACTTTTATGTCTAACGCGGGCATCATCGGGATGGGACACGCTTATCCGGAGGGCATCCTCACAAATGCCGACCTGGAAAAGATCGTTGAAACATCTGACGAATGGATCACCACGCGCACGGGCATCAAGCAGCGTTACAAGGCGGCGGATGACGAGTACACGTCGCAGTTTGCAGTGCGGGCGGCCCGCCGAGCGATCGAACGTGCGGGGATCGAGCCTAAGGACATTGAGATCATCATCTGTGCTACTACGACGCCGGACCAAATATTGCCCTCAACCGGCTGCCTCATTCAGGCTGAACTCGGCTGCGAGAATGCTGCCGCGATGGATGTATTTGCGGCCTGCTCCGGTTTTATTTATGGTATCTCGATGGTCGAATCGATGATCCGCACGGGTCAGATCCGCTACGCTCTCGTGATCGGGGCGGAAGTTTTGACCAAGTACATTGATTACACCGACCGCACGACGTGCGTGATCTTCGGCGACGGTGCCGGTGCGGCCGTTCTGGGGCCGGTGCCCGAGGGCAAAGGTGTTCTTGCAACAAAGATCCGTTCTGACGGTCGTTATGAAGAGTCACTCTATGCTCGCGGGGGCGGGACGCGATATGGCACGTCACACGAGACAATTGATAATCGGATGCATTACTTCACGATGAAGGGCAACGAGATCTTTAAGCTTGCCGTGAGGTCGATGGCCGATATCTCGCTCGAAATGCTCGCTAAAGCGGGCCGCGGCATCGACGAGGTGACCATGATAATCCCGCATCAGGCCAATCAGCGGATAACGGATGCGGTCGCCCAGCGGCTCGGTGTGTCGGAGGAAAGAGTTTATTCAAATATCGAGCGGACCGGCAATACATCGTCGGCTTCGATCCCGATCGCCTTGGACGAATGCATCGAGAGCGGCAAGGTCAAAGAGGGCGACCTTGTCGTTCTCACGGCATTCGGCGGCGGAGTGACATGGGGCGCGAGCGTGATCCAGTTCTAGTCAGAACCGCCTGCGTAAGCGGGCGGTCAGTTCGTTGCGAGTCGCGCAACTGAGCCATTGACTGGACGCAAGCCGCGGAACTGGCCGCCCGCCTACGCAGGCGGTTCTGACTATGAAGATCGCATACATATTTCCCGGTCAGGGCAGTCAGGCTGTCGGGATGGGCAAGGACCTGTTCGACAAGTCGGCCGCTGCACGAGAGGTTTTTGAAATAGCCGACGATGCGCTCGGGTTCAAGCTCTCGGAAATGTGTTTCGCAGGTGATGAGGCTGACCTCCAGCTTACCGCGAATACACAGCCTGCGATATTGACGGCTTCGCTTGCCACTTATCGCGCGGCACGCGAGGCGGGAATGCCGGAGCCTGACATTGTTGCAGGGCACAGCCTCGGTGAGTATTCGGCCCTGGTAGCGGCAGGCGTACTCGATCTCGCCGATGCGGTCAGGACGGTTCGAAAACGCGGGACGTATATGCAGGAAGCCGTCCCGATCGGCGCTGGGGCGATGGCTGCCATCCTCGGGCTTGACGTTGCGACGGTCGAGCAGGGCTGCGAGGAGGCCGCAGAAGGACAGGTTTGCAGCCCGGCGAATATCAATTCACCTTCGCAGGTAGTGATCGCGGGCAATGTTGAGGCTGTTGATCGGGCGTGCGAGATACTGAAAGAAAAGGGGGCGAAAAGGGCGATCAAGCTCAACGTGAGTGCCCCGTTTCATTGTGCGTTGATGATGCCGGCACAGGAACGGCTGTCAGGCGATCTCGCAGAAGTGAGCTACGGCGACTTTTTGTTCCCGGTCGTCCACAACGTCGATGCGACCGCGAGCACAGATAGCGTTGCTGTCGCGGACAAGCTCACACGGCAGGTGTCATCACCCGTCCGCTGGCTGCAATCGGTTGCCGAAATGAAAGCCAATGGCATCTCGAAATTCATCGAGATCGGGCCCGGAAAGGTTTTGACAGGGCTCATTCGCCAGATAGACCGTGACGCCGTTTATAGTAATATTGAAGACACGGAAAGTTTACGCAATACGTTAGAGACTCTATAAACAGGAGAAAATATGTCAGAAGTACAGGATAAGATCAAACAGATAATCGTTGACGAGCTCGGAGTCGATGAGGCTGAGGTGACCGAGAACGCTCGTTTCATCGAGGATCTCGGCGCGGATTCGCTCGATCTCGTCGAACTCGTGATGCGCTTTGAGGAAGAGTTCGACATCGAGATCCCGGACGAGGACTCTGAGAAGATCCAGAGCGTCCGTGACGCCTACGCCTACGTCGAACAGCATAAGGGATAACGAACAACGGACAATGGGCAACAGACGATGAAGGGCCCGCCCCTTATCGCCGATTGTCAATTTTTCATTATCCATTGATATGAAGCGTCGAGTAGTAGTAACAGGACTGGGCCTGGTGACGCCTGTCGGTAACGACGTGGCGATGACGTGGGACGCGCTAATGCAAGGGGTTAGCGGGGCGGCGAATATCACCAAGTTCGATGCGACGGGCTTTGCGGCGCGGTTTGCATGCGAGGTCAAAGACTTTGATCCGTTGACCTTCCTTGACAAAAAGGAAGCACGCCGGATGGGAGCCTTCACGCATTTCGCCCTTGCGGCCTCGGACGAGGCCATGAAGCACAGCGGCCTCGTGATCGACGAGTCAAACGCCGAAATGGTCGGGACATATATCAGTTCCGGCATCGGTGATTTCTGGGCCATCGAGCGCGAGCATGAAAAACTGCTTACGTCCGGTCCGGATCGCGTATCACCCTTTTTTATCGTTTCCGCGATCGTCAATTTGGCGGCGGGAAATGTATCGATACGCCACGGAGCGAAGGGGCCCAATTCGGCAACCGCAACGGCGTGTTCCGCGGGGGCACACGCCATCGGCGACAGCTTCAGGTTGATCGAACGCGGCGATGCCGACGCGATGATCTGCGGCGGGGCCGAGAGTGCGATCACGCCGATGTCGGTCGCGGGTTTCGCTTCGATGCGGGCTCTGTCGACGAGAAACGACGACCCGGAGCACGCCTCACGGCCGTTCGACCTCGAACGTGATGGCTTTGTCATAGGCGAAGGCTCGGGATTGATGATCCTTGAAGAGCTGGAATTTGCGAAGGCCCGCGGAGCGAATATCCTCGCCGAGATCGTCGGTTACGGTATGTCGGGCGATGCGTTTCATGTCACTATGCCGGACGAGACGGGATCTGGCGCGATTCGCGTAATGCAGCGTGCCTTGGATGACGCCGGACTGGAGCCGTCGCAGATCGGTTACATCAACGCTCACGGGACGTCGACGCCATACAACGACAAGTTCGAAACGCTGGCTATCAAGAAGGTTTTTGGCCAACACGCCTACAATATTCCAGTCAGCTCGACCAAATCGATGACCGGGCACGCTCTTGGTGCCGCAGGCGGCATCGAAGCCGTGGTTGCCGTCAAATCGATCCTCGAGAACAAATTGCCGCCGACGATCAATTACACGACGCCCGACCCCGATTGTGACCTCGATTACATTCCCAATGAGGCTCGCAATGCTACGGTCAATTACGTGCTGTCGAATAATTTTGGTTTCGGCGGGACGAATGCGTGTTTGATATTCAAAAGGTACGCCGAGTAGTTGTCAGAACCACTTGCGGTAGCGAGTGGTTGACCGTTATTCTTCGGCAACGTCACTAAACTAACTTCAACCGCCCGCTACCGCAGGCGGTTCTGACTTTAAGATGAAAATAATCGTTCTAATGAAACAAGTCGCCAATAAAGACGCGGTGCTTCGCATTGCGGGCGACGAGAAATGGATAAACGAGGCAGACGTGGCCCAGCAGACAAATGAGTCTGATGGCTACGCGCTTGAGGAGGCTTTGAGAACCGTCGAGGCAAAAGGCGAAGGTGAAGTCGTTGTTTGCACGCTCGGGCCGGCCGGGGCAAAGTCTGTGATTAAGGACGCCCTCGCACGCGGAGCTCACCGCGCGATCCACATCGTTGTAGAGGACAGCAAATCGCTGTCCGCCTACCAGGTCGCAAAGACGATCGCTGACGCAATCCGTGACGAGAATGCCGAATTGATCCTTTCTGGTTTGCAATCCGACGATGCGAGCTACGGGCAGACGGGCGTGATACTCGCCGAACTCCTCGGCATTCCGCATGCGACCATTGTCATCGAGGTAGATAGAGGAAGTCTCGGCGACACGCTCCGTGTCAAACGCGAACTCGAAAGCGGCTGGTATCAATGGTTTACGTATAAGTTGCCGGCGTTGATGACGATTCAATCGGGCATCTCGCAGATACGATACGCATCGCTAAAAGGCATCATGGCGGCGAAGAGCAAGCCGGTCACCGAGGTAACACCTGCGATCGAGCCATTCGCTTCGGCCGCGAGCATACAAAAAGTGTATATGCCGCTCAAAACAAAGCAGACGCAAATGCTCGGCAACGGCGACGCCAAGGCCGGTGCCGTCGAGCTTGTCGAAAAACTTCGCTCGGAGGTGCGTGTAATATGAGCATCCTCGTATTTATCGAACACAAAGATTGCGTTCTCAATAAGACGTCGCTCGAGGCGATCGCGGCGGCGCAGGCTATCGGCAAAGACCTCGGCCTTTCGATCACGGCCGTTCTGCCGTGTGATAAAGACTGCTCTTTGGCGCAGGACATTGCCGGCTATAACATCGAAAAGGTCATCGTCGCAAAGAACGAAAAACTCGGCACCTACACGCCCGACGCCTACGCTGATGCGTGGGAGCAGGTCATCAAAGCCGTAAATCCGCAATACATCGTGATGGCCCACACATATCAGGTGCGCGATTTCGCACCAAAGGTTGCGGCCCGGCTGGGACGCGAAGTCGTCGGGGATTGCATCCGTTATCGCAGCGAGGGCGGCAAACTGGTGCTGACACGGCGTATCTTCCTCGGCAAGCTCGATGCCGACGTGGCCATAGGCGGCGACGCGCCGTACTTCATCACATTCCAGTCGGGAGCATTTCGCGGTGACAGCGCCGAACGGGGAAGTGCGGCGGTGGAGACGATGGATGTGACCGTCGGTGACGTTCGCATGACACCTGAAGCACCGTTCCAGGAAGCAAAAGCTTCGGTCGATCTTACAAAAAGCGAGATCATCGTCGCCGTTGGCCGCGGCATTAAATCGCAGGAGAATCTCGCGGTCGCCCAGCAGCTTGCCGATGCTCTCGGTGCCGACATCGCGGCATCACGCCCGATCTGCGACAGCGAATGGCTGCCGATCGACCGCCAGATAGGCTCATCCGGCCAGACCGTCGCACCGAAGCTCTACATTGCACTCGGCATCTCAGGAGCCATCCAGCACATCGTCGGCATGAAGAATTCCGGCACTATCGTCGCGATAAATAAGGATGCCGAAGCACCGATCTTCGACATCGCGGATTACGGTATCGTAGGCGACCTATTCGAGGCCGTGCCCGTACTGGTCGAAGAGATCAAAAAAGCAAAAGCGTAAGAAGAATACCCACGAAATACACTAAAGGCACGAAA
Source organism: Chloracidobacterium sp. (assembly GCA_016715795.1). NCBI lineage: Bacteria > Pseudomonadati > Acidobacteriota > Blastocatellia > Chloracidobacteriales > Chloracidobacteriaceae > Chloracidobacterium > Chloracidobacterium sp. The sequence continues at coordinate 1,586,728 of JADJXP010000002.1, read as the reverse complement.
TAGAGAAGCCCTCTTTATTCGTGCCTTTCGTGTGTTTCGTGGGTAGCTTTCCTACCCGGCGGCGGCTTCGATGTCGGCGATGATGATCTTTGTCATCTTGAACATCGCCTGAGCGACACGGCCGGCTTTTTCGCGGTCGGGGTCGGTCAGGTTTTTCATTAGCATCGTCGGCGTGACCTGCCAGGAAACGCCGAATCTATCGACGAGCCAACCGCAGGGCTGCTGTTCGCCGCCCTCGCTCAGCTTTTCGTAATAATGATCGATCTTCTCCTGCGTTTCTGCGTAGATCATAAATGAAACACCCTGCGAAAACACGAAGTTCGGATGCGGCCCGGCGTTGTAGCAGTTGAACCCGACGCCATCCAATTCGAATGTGCCTCCCGCAATCTTACCGCCGGGGCCGGGCATCGAACTGACAACACGCGAATTTGGAAACAGTGAAGTGTAGAATTCCATCGCCTCCTCGGCCTGATCGTTAAACATCAGAAACGGCGTGATCTGTTGTGACATAGCTCCTCCTAGTTTGCGTGTCCTTTTGCGTTCAACGATTCAAGCACGCTGTCGAGTTTGTTGTAGCCATCGACAACTCCGCGTTCCATACCCGATGCGACCATGCCGTCGCGGTCCTCAACAGACTGGAAAACCGATTGATGTACGAGCCGCGAACGGCCACCGCCGAGGTCCTCGAATCTTGTCGTGCCCATGATCACATGTCCCTTCTCGGGCAGTCCGTCGAATTCGAATGTGCCGATGATGCGTTCAGGGGCCAGTACCTCGTGATACACGCCGTGAAACGCATAGACATGCCCGTCACGCTCGTGCAGAAAGCGATACGAACCGCCGTCGACAGCCTCCATCCTCTCGATGGTCATCGTCAGGTCGTCCGGGCCTACCCATTGTTCATAAAGCTCGGCCTCAGTGTGTGCTCGAAAGAGCAGTTCTCGCGGCGCGTCAAACTCGCGGATGATAAAAAGTTCCTGTTTGCCCTCTTCGGCGGTGATTACGGTCTTGTTTGACATTGGTCGTCCTCCAGGTTTGTCTTATTCCTCGGCAAAGGGAAGCATCGGCTCCTCTGCCTTCATTTTCTCAAGCACGGCGTCGAGGCGGCTGTATTCGGCCTCTTTTATCGCCGCGAATTGTCGTATCCATTTCTCCAACTCTTTGATCGGTTCGGGATTCACATAATAGATACGCTGCTGGGCACGTTTCTCGACATGCACGAGTTTAGCTTCACGTAATACTTTAAGATGCTGCGAGATCGCGGGTGCACTAGCTTTGAAACACCGGTAAATACTGGTCGCCGGCATTTGGCCGTGAGCCGAGAGCAACTCAAGAATATTTCGTCGAGTCGGTTCCGCGATAGCCGTAAACGTATCCATGTGGATGATAATAAAGTAATAGCTTAATTAAGTCAAGAGAAAATTAGAAGTTTTTTAGAAGAACAAGAGAAAAGGCACAAAGATAACGAGAGAGTTATCTCTGTGCCTTCCAGCTTTCTTGTGTTGCGAGCTTAGATCGACGCGGCGATGGCCTCGTCAAATATCTCGAGGGCGACATCTACATGTTCCTTTGCAAGGATCAGCGGCGGAGACCATCTGATACCGTTCGCGCCGCAGCCGAGGATTATCAGTCCCCGCTCGTAGCAGGCATATTCTATCTTGTCACGCAGTTCCGGTGCCGGTGCGAGCGATCGTTTGTCCGTGACGATCTCAACGCCCAGCATCATGCCCAGGCCGCGAACGTCGCCGATACAGTCGTATTTACCCTTGAGACGGTTAAGTCCGGCTTCGAGATAGGCCCCGACTTCACGGGCATTATCGATGAGGCCGCCTTCGAGAAGATCAATGGTCTTCATCGCGGCGGTCAGGGCGACCGGATTGCCTCCGAAGGTCGATGCGTGCGCACCCTTGTGCCAATCCATAATGTCTGCCCGGGCTATGCAGGCGCCGATCGGCATTCCGGAGCCAAGGCCCTTGGCGAGACACATGATGTCGGCCTTGACGCCTTCGTGATGGTCGAGAGCGAACATTTTTCCTGTGCGGCCCATGCCCGATTGCACTTCGTCGACGATCAACATGATGCCGTGCTGGTCGCAGATGCGGCGAATCTCTTTGACAAACGCCGTCGGTGCGGGAATGTAGCCGCCCTCGCCCTGCACGACTTCCAAGATAATGCCCGCCACCTCTTCCGGCGGCGTTGTGGTCTGGAAAACTCGGTTCTCAAGCCAGTTGACGACATCGCGCGTGATCGTATCTTCATCGGTCGGCATATCGGTGGCGAAATGCCGAAACTTGTTTGGATACGGAATGTGGACGACGTCCAACGCCTGCCGCATGAATCCAAGCCGCTGGGCACGTTTTGAACTCGTCAAACTCAACGCTCCGAGCGTTCGGCCGTGAAATGAGCCGTAGAACGAGACGAATTTCTGTCGCCGCGTGTGATACATCGCGACCTTTAGCGCTGTTTCGATCGCCTCGGCACCGCTGTTGGCAAAATGCGTTCGCGTGGGCCCGTCGATCGGGCAGATGCGTTCGAGCGTTTTTCCAAGCTCTGGCATGTGGCGATAGAAATAATCGGTGCCGCAGAAGTGAATGAACTCATTCACCTGCTTTGTGATCGCCGCGACGACCTCAGGATGGCAATGTCCGGTCGAGCACACGGCGACGCCGGCATTGCAGTCCAAAAAGGTATTTCCGTCCGGGTCCTCGACCCACACGCCGTGGGCCCGTTCGACGACGAGCTTGTAATCCGGCCGCGGATAGCTCGGCGTCACATACCGTTCGTCGCCGGCAATGATCTCGAGCGACTTCGGGCCCGGGAGTTCTGTATTAATAACGGGACGCTGTAATTCTGTTGATGGTGTCATGATATTCTCCGTAAGCTGCAGCCTTAGGAAGTTACCCTCGCGATCGAATAGAAGACAACCCAAATCTCCTCTTCCTCAAGTTTTGACATTAGGTATGCCTTGGTCGTTTCAAGGTAAGCCAAAAGTTCGGTTCGGTGTTCGGGATCATCTAAGTCCAACTCGAAATCGCAGAACAAGATACGGATCGCATCACTGATCAGATCCGAGCCTTCTGGTGACGAGAATAGTCCGGCAAAAGGGGTGGTTGTTGTTGAGCCGCCCCGCGAATGCGCGAGATCCATTGCCAACCAGTCCAGCACAGACTGATAAGCTGCGTTATCCGAGCGAACCGGCAGATAGAATTCAACTCTTGTTCGACTTTCGGTCGGCATTGAGGTCTTCCTCAAACTTCGCGATGCGCTCACGCACACCGCGCATGCGCCGGATCGTCTCCTCAGCCGAATTCGAGGTGAAATACGGATGTATCGGATGCTTTGCCGTAGCCGTTGGGCCTCGTTCCGAGCGACGCGTGGTTCTTTCTTTGTTGCTGTTCATATCTTAGATCAAGGTGGTTATGAAAAGTTCCGAACGTCGCTACTCAGTCGCCGGCAAACAGGTGCGCACGCTGCTGGATGGGGCGAAGAGTTGAGATGCAGCGCGCGGTCATTATGCGTGCAAATATAGCAAACAATCGGTCGGCTTCAAAATCGATTAGAGCCGCCTTGCGAATATGAAACACTTGACAACACTTGCAACGCATGTTAGCTTATCTGTTAGACAAAGACGGCGGTGGAAAGTGCGAAACATATTTGTTTTTTTTGCAAAACGGTGGAACACCGTTGCACGGGAATGTTTCGTTCGCGTAACTCCATTGGACGCCATGAGTTCTGGCGTTCCACCGGCTGTTTCGTCGCAGCTGTCTGTGCCACGCAATGCATCATTTAGGCCACAGACGGCCATTTTAGCCAATTTTTGATAGGAGTGTTCCAGTGATGAAGAGAACGACATTCAATATCTCGCTGCCCGAGGCGATGGGCAGCTTTGTCAGGCGACGGATCGAGAACCGGTATGGATCGGTCAGCGAATACATACGCGAATTGATCCGCAACGACCAAAAACGCGCCGTCGGGGCGAGTTCACCGCCCGATTTCGAAGCTGCCCGACGCGAGAAGTACAACAGCTATCGTGATCCCCTGACCGGAAAATGGCGGTCATAAATGAGCGAACCTAAACACACGAACCGGCTGATCGACGAAACATCGCCATATCTGCTCCAGCACGCACACAATCCGGTGGACTGGTATCCGTGGGGCGATGAGGCGTTTGAAAGGGCGCGAAATGAAGATAAGCCGGTTCTTGTGTCGATAGGTTATTCGGCGTGTCATTGGTGCCATGTGATGGAGCATGAATCATTTGAGGACGAGGCGACGGCGGCGATACAGAACGAACATTTCGTCAACATCAAAGTCGATATGGAGGAGCGGCCGGACGTTGATCAGATCTATATGAATTTCGTGCAGCTAACCACGGGCCGCGGCGGTTGGCCGATGAATGTTTTTCTGACACCGGACAAGCGGCCGTTCTTCGGCGGGACGTATTTTCCACCGAGTCCGCGCTACGGTATGCCGTCGTGGCAGCAGATCCTGAAAGGCATTGCGGAAGCCTATCAGGAGCGGCGCGACGAGATCGAGCACTCGGCGAATGATATTGTCGGCGAACTGAGGAGAATGTCGATCGTCGAGACTGCCGGCGGACTGTCAGACACGATGCTTGATTCGGCCTTTGCGTCGTTCGTCCGCACGTTTGACGCCACCAACGGCGGTTGGGGCGGAGCACCAAAGTTCCCGCAGGCGATGTCGATCGAGTTTCTGCTCAGGTACCACCATCGCACCGGCGAGAAGAAGGCTCTCGAGATGGTAACTCTTACGCTCGACAAGATGGCTTTGGGCGGCATCTATGATCAGCTCGGAGGCGGCTTTCATAGGTATGCGGTCGACGCGATCTGGCTGGTGCCGCATTTTGAGAAGATGCTCTACGACAATGCCCAGCTGGCCCGCGTTTATCTGCACGCGTATCAGGTAACCGGCAACGATCTCTATCGCCGCATTGCCGTCGAGACGCTTGAATACGTGCGGCGAGAGATGCTCGATGCCGAAGGTGGTTTCTATTCCTCTCAGGATGCTGACAGCGAGGGCGAGGAAGGGAAGTTCTTTGTGTGGAAGCCGGAAGAGGTCGACGCGGTGCTCGGGAAAGATGCAGCGGCGGCCTTTTGCGAACAGTTTGACGTAACGGCTTCAGGTAATTTTGAGGGCCATAACATTCTGAATATTAAGGATCCGGTCGCTACGGCTCCCGGTTCTGAATTGAGTGATGCGTCCCGACGTAAACTGTTTGAACGGCGCGAAGCACGCGTTAAGCCGGGTCGTGACGAGAAGATACTGACTGCTTGGAACGGGTTGATGTTGGCGGCATTTGCGGATGCTGCGGGAGCGCTCGGCAGCGACGAGTACTTAGCGCTAGCGAAGCGCAACGCGGACTTTATTCTCAATGAACTCCAAGATGACGGCCGCCTGCTGCGGACGTGGAAGGACGGCGAAGCGAAACTCAACGCTTACGTAGAGGATTACGCGAATGTAGCTGACGGGCTGCTAGTGCTGTATCAGGTAAGCGGCGAGGTGCGTTATTTGGTAGAGGCCCGACGGTTGGCAGACACGATGATAATGGAGTTCTGGGACCCCGAAGGCGGCGGATTCTTCTTCACATCGAACGATCATGAAGAGCTTGTCGTTCGAAACAAGGACTTTTACGACAACGCCACGCCGTCGGGCAACTCTGTTGCCGCCGATGTGCTATTGCCGCTGACGAAGCTGACGGGTGATGACAAATACGAACAGTTTGCCTCGGCGACATTGCGGCTCGCTGCGTCGCAGATGCGGCGCTATCCGCAGGGTTTCGGACGCGCGCTTTCGGCGTTCGAATTTCATCTCGCTGACACAAAGGAGATCGTCATCGTTGGCGATGCAGACAGCGACCTGGCTCGCGAGGTCTTGTCGCGGTATTTGCCAGACGCTGTCTTTGCGATCACCACTGATCCAGCCTCAGATGCGTCTGCCATGCCGCTGTTCGAGGGCCGCGCGGCGGTTGAGGGGGAAGCGACAGCCTATGTTTGTGAGAATTTTGTATGTCAGCGGCCCGTCACGTCTGTGAAGGAGTTGCGTCAGTTGATCTTTGACAACTGATAGAGAAAGGCCCGGACGTCTAGAACGACCGAGCCTTCGTCAAGCCTGCTCGTGCAGACTATTTGTTTGCCGGCTTGGCGGCTGCATTGTTTGCCGGAGCGGCGTTCGAAGGCTTGACCGAATCGGTCGCCTTGTTCGCTGCGTCGGCTGCTTTGTTGGCGGCGTTTGCCATCGTATTGGCTGCGTTAGCCATCGTGTTGGCAGCGGCGTTCATCGCGTTGGCCGCAGCGTTGGCAGCGTTAGCGGCCTTGTTCACTGCAGTGTTGGTATTGGCAGCTTCGCCACAGGCCATGCCGAGGGCACCCATGACGAGAACTGCTGAAAGTGCAATTACTTTTTTCATAAGAATCGATTCTCCTGTCTTTCTCAAAGATTAGATCTAATTGTTTCGGAACGATGCAAGCACCGCCCACGGTTCCACATAAAGCTTATTTGGGGAACACTCGACAATATATTCACCGCTTAACGGGAAGTCAAACGCGAAAAGCAGAGTTTTGAATATGGGTGGAAAAGAAAAAGCACCTTGTCGGTGACAAGGTGCTCTTCAGATCTAGTTCGTAAATGAACTACTTGTTTGCCGGCTTGGCGGCAGCGTTGTTTGCCGGAGCGGCATTCGCGGGTTTGGCACCGGTGGTGTTGCTCGCGTTGGCCGGGGCCGTGTGGTTCGCAGCGGTGTTAGCCGGAGCGGTGTTGGCCGGGCTCGAGACCGGGCTCGCCGCAGGGGCTGTGTTGGCCGGCTTGTTCGTGGCGTTGTTGGCCGGGGTCTCACCGCAAGCCATGCCCAGAGCGCTCAAACCGAGAACTGTTGAAAGTGCAATTACCTTTTTCATTTTATTTAATGACTCCTGTCTTTTTCTCAAAGAATAAATCACCTGTTTCCAGGTCCCGGCTGATCGAACACAGCCGTTTGCTCCGGAACTCTTTCATTTCCGAAGCAAACGATAATATAGTTAGCCGCGAAGGTTTAGTCAACCTAAAAATCACAAAAGATGAACTTTTTTTGATTCTTTTTTTTGGGTCATTTTATGCCGATCTGCCGGGGAAATACTTGTTGACCGTATCCCACCGTCAACGCTATCTTTATAAAGGGGCCGCTTCCCACATCCCGGCCTGTCATTTCTCACAAGCTTGCATGGAAGTTCCCATCGAAACCGCGCCTGCGCGCCACGCCCGCAAGGTGTTTTCTCCTGCAATAGTTGTCTGTATCGCGCTGGGCGCGATCGCGGCGAGCTATCTGTTGGCCGTTTCCGAGCTTGATATTGGCATAAAGACGAGAGGCTTCTCCGTCATTATCGTGATGTTTCTCGGCGTAACCGTCGGCCTGCATTTGCTGCAATTTCGTCGCGAATCGACGAACACCGAAAAGGTGAACGAGATGCCGAGTTTCGAAACTAGCCTTTCGGGGCTCGACGAGGCAAAAGACCTTTTTGCCGGTTCGTTGTCCGCGGCCGACACTTTTCGCCTTGCCGCGAGCCGCATTCGCGGGCTGGTTCCGTGTAAGACCATATTGCTTTTTGTCTACGACGCGGCGGCCGACCGGCTAGAGGTCCTTCAGGCCGAAGGCTCGACAGCCACGGAGCATCGCGGCCTGGTCATCAGTCCCCGCGAAGGGTTGCCGGGCGAATGCTACCGCACCCGCGAGGTCCAAACCGACGCATCATCTGTAGCGATGCCGCTCGAGAGCGGACAATCGGCTTTCGGCGTGCTTCAACTCTTCTTCGATAAGGACTTTGACCCGCGTAAGGTGGAAAGGTCAACATTCGAGGCGATCTGCACCCGCATCGCTCCGTTGGTGATGAGCTCTGTCGCATTTGAGCAGAGCCAGGCCAAAGCTCTGACCGACAACACGACCGACCTGCCGAACGAACGCTCCTTTTACCTCGTCCTCGAAAATCAGATCGCCGAATCGCAGCGAAAACCGGACGAACGTCCACTGACGATACTCGCCTTGGACATTCGCGGATTCGACGACATCAATCAACGATTCGGCCACGCGGCAGGCGACCGTGTGCTGGCGTTTGTTGCCGGCGTCGTAAGAGAGAATCTGCGGCAGATGGATTTCTTTGCACGGGCTGGAGCGGACGAGTTCCTCGCTGTGCTTCCGACCGCGACCAAGGAGGTCTCGCATGAGATCATCGCACGGATCCACACCGGCTTCTTCGGCCGCAAACTCAAGATCACAGACGCCGATTCGATCGAGGTCGAGATCAATGTCGGATGGGCGGCCTTCGGCACCGACGGCGAGACGCCCGAGAATCTCCTGAGAGCGGCGCGCGAAAGAAAGGCACAATCGAAATCTCCAAATCCGCCAAAGGTCCTTTGGTTCCCGAGCGAACTCGCCAATTAAAAACGCTTGGCGCAGACCGGTTTCCGTCTTACACTCTTTCTTTGGTCCTAACCCAAGGAAAAAGAGGCTAAGGCAGTTATTGGCATATGGTGACGGGCGGCAAGGTCGGCCACTATGAGATCCGCGACAAGATCGGCTCAGGCGGGATGGGCGAGGTCTATCTTGCTGATGACACGCGTCTCGACCGCAAGGCTGCCGTCAAGATACTCAACGACGAACTCAGCAAGGATGCCGACAAACTGAACCGCTTTATTCAGGAAGCGAAGGCGGCATCCGCGCTCAATCACCCGAACATCCTGACCGTTTATGAGATCGGCGAGACCGACGGGCACAACTACATCGTCACGGAGTACATAAAGGGCGAGACGCTGCGGGACAGGATGAGCTCGGGCCCGATCAGCCTGAGCGACGCGCTGAAGATCGCCCTGCAGATCGCGGCGGCATTGGGAGCGGCCCACGAGGCAGGGATCATTCATCGAGACGTTAAGCCGGAGAACATCATCGTCCGCGACGATGGCCTTGTGAAGGTCCTCGATTTTGGCCTCGCAAAGCTCACAGAGCAGCGTTTTGAAACGGCTGACTCGGATGAGGCGACAAGACTACAGTTCAACACGCAGCCGGGAATGGTGATGGGCACCGTCGGATATATGTCACCCGAACAGGCGCGCGGCAAGCCTATCGATGCACGCAGCGACGTCTTCAGTCTCGGCATCGTGATGTATGAGCTATTCACAGGAAAACGCCCTTTCGAAGGCGAAGGGCATCTCGACGTGGTCAGTTCGATACTGCGAGACGATCCGGCGCCGCTCCGCGAAATTGCTCCCGCCCTGCCGCGCCAGCTTGAGCGCATCGTGGGCAAGGCCCTGCGCAAAGATCGCGATCATCGCTATCAGCACATCAAGGACCTCGAGATCGACATAGAGGACCTGAGGGACGAGGTCAGGTTCGAATCGAAACGAGGTAATAGCGGCGATCAATTGTTGCCCTCGCCCGAGGCCGGTCAAGTTGGCAAACGCTCGACATTCACGACGGCTTTTAGGACGACACGAAGATTTACCTTGCTGCATGCGATCATCTTTGTGCTCGTTGCGGCCGGCATCATTTCCGGGGTCTACTTCCTCGGTCCGGGACGTTCGGAGAATCGTGTGCCGGGGACCTACAAGGTCGCGGAGGTCGCAAGCTGGACGAGTGCGCCGGGCGAGCTTTTTAGCAGTGCACGCTTCTCACCTGACGCCAAACTGATCGCATTTGCATCGACCAGGTCGGGAAGCAAGAACATCTGGGTCACGCAGACGGGATCTACCGAGGCCATTCAGATAACCAATGATGCGTTTTCAAATACCGATCCTGTCTGGTCGCCAAAAGGTGACGAGATAGCATATTTCTCAGACCGCTCGTCGAGTTCTGACACCGCCAGGATGTCCGGCATATGGCGCGTCAGCGCATTGGGCGGAACGCCAAAACTTGTTGGCACGCTCAATGATCGCAACATTGAACTTCGACGCTGGGCCCCATCGGGGAAGATCTACTTCGAACTTCAGAAGGAACTCTATTACGTGGATCCGTCCACCGGTGCGACTGAGAAGGTGTCATCTTTTGGCCGCGATGACGTCGCGTTTATTAATATTGCTGCGGACGAACGCTCGCTGATCTATGCATTACGGCAGAAGGACGAATGGAAGATCGTGACGGGCACGCTCGGCTCCGATAAGGTCAGCGATGAGATCAGCGGAGCGGGACGCCTGGATAAGATCATCTGGCTGCCCGATGCCAAGCGGGTGTTCTATTCGTCAGCGGTCGAGGGTGTACTCCAGGCCTTTGTCTCCAAAATGGGATCGGGCGTAGGCTCACGCATAACAGCGTCTGAGACCGATGCGAGTGTCGCGGATGCAACGCCGGATGGGCGCTCTATTCTGTTTAGTTCGGCCAAAGAAGAATCGAATCTCTGGCGGGTCTCGGTAGCCGACGGTGCGGAGGCTCCGGTAGTTCGGGACCGGAACTCAAAGTTGTGGCCAAGCGTCGCTCATGACGGAACGCGCATCGCGTTCCAGTCCGAGAAAAACATGAGCCTTGGCAATCATATTTATGATTCGACGATCATGGTCCGATCGATGAAACCCGGCGCGGATAACGAACCGATGACGCGGCTCGTCGAGCACGGCTTCCTTCCGTCATGGTCGCCTGACGGTTCGATGATCGCGTTCATACGCGATGAGGCCGGCAAGAAAGACCTCTTCGTCGTAAATCCAAACGGTGGATCTGAACGAAAGCTGTCTGCCGGCGGTATTTCGGCCGCAGGTTATTCGGTCTCGCCGTATAATCTTACGCAAACAGGCGTTTTCGACTGGTCGCCGGATGGTTCGACTGTCTTATATGTAACTGACACGAGTAGTGCGGCGAATATCGCCCTAGTCAACGTTCGGGACGGCGCGCAAAGACTGCTGACTGACAACGCTGAGAAGGCACAAACCTTCGCGTGCCCAATGTTTTCGCCTGATGGAGCTCAGATCGCCGTCATCGAGCGCACGCCTGGCATTGCCGGGGCGAAGGTTCGCATCATCAACACCGATGGCAGCTCTGCATCCGAAATTCCACTTTCATCAAGCATCGTCCGGCTGCTCGGCTGGTCGGCAGATGGAAAGCAAGTGATAGTCGCGGAGGCAGGCAAACTCTCGGGCTTGCCGCCCGAAACGGTCATTCGACTGGTTTCGACCGTTCGGAGTGGAGAAAGTGTTGTAGCGAAGTTGAAAAACGCTTATTATTACAATACTTTTCTATCGGATGACAGAAAACTGATCGGTTTCGCCGCGCGAAACGCCGACAAGGATGACCTTTGGGTGGTGCCTGTCAGCGGCGGGCCCGAAAGAAGGCTGACGAACAATAACGATTCGGGCCTGTATTACTCGCGACTTGATTGGCTCCATGACGGAAGCGGCATGGTCTTTGGCAAGCAGACGCGGTTTAGTCTGCTATCTATGGTGACAGACATTGACTAGACAGGAGGCTGTATGAATAAATCTTTTCTCACAAAATATCCCATCGCTGTCGTGACGCTGATCTCTGCCGGACTGATCGGACTGAGCGGATGCGGCACTCAACCGACTGGCCCGACTGCTGGTGGGCCGTCGACTCCGGCTCCGTTGACAACACCAACGCCGACAACGATCGATTGCAACTCGACCGCACCCGAATCGATCGTCAGCGGCGTTTATGACGTACTCGAGAAAACAACGAGCTATACTCGCCAAGAGTGGCAGTTCAACATTTCGATCGCCGTCGCAGGGAGCAAGAAGACGATCAATGTGACAGGTTGGTCGCCCCAGCGCGACGCTATCTATGCACTGATCTCATCGACTGCGAGCGGCTGCACCACCGAAGGGAACAACTTCAAGGTCTCTAAAGATCTGCTTGATCCGCGGTTTCGCGTGATTGCAAGTTGCCAGCCGGGCACTTTTGCCTGCGGCGACGTATGCTTGCCCAATGGTGAGACGTGCAAACTGACAGGTGCGACCGAGACCGTTGTCCCGAGCCCGACGGTGAAGACGAGTACGGAATCAAACTCGAACTCCAACTCTGCTCCGCAGAATACAAATTCGAACAGCGGCAAGTAATCTACACGGGCCCGCGTCATTGACGCGGGCCATCACCCATAGGAGGGGCATCATGATCCGAATCTGCGTTTTGAACGTAGCCACTCGACTTTTTTACATTGTATCCATGCTCATCGTGCTCGCTGCGGGCACGGTCATCCTCAGCCAAACCTGCGGTGCGACCGATGCCCAGATCGTGGCGGGCATCTATGCTGAGATCAAGGATGACAAGGGCCTTGCATCGCAGGTATCGCATATAAACGTCGTTTCCGTTAACCAGGCCGTCAAGTTCCAGGGCTGGGCCGACAGCAAGAAGGACTATGACAAGATCGTCGGCTTCGGCATGGGGGCGAGCTGCGTCCGAATGGTCAATGTGAACAATTTTCTCGAGACGCCGCCACCTGAGAACAGCCCGATGCGCGCCGTCCGTGGTTGCGCGGCCGGGACCAAGCCGTGCGGCGACGTTTGCATTCCGGAGGGCGACGCCTGCGGCCTTGAGGCGTCGGCAACGCTGCTGAAATTCTTGTTCCCGGAGAGTTTGGCATTGCTGTCGGGTAATACCTGCGGCGGCCGCGCCTACTAGTTCGCAAATGGTAAGCATTACCTTCTACGGCGGTGTCGGTTCGGTTACCGGCTCAAAATATCTGCTCGAAGCTCACGGCCGGCGGGTCCTCGTCGACTGCGGACTCTTTCAGGGTGACCGCGAGCTTCGTGAGCGCAATTGGCAAGACCCGCCGTTCGTCGCGAGTGAACTCGATGCCGTTATCATCACCCACGCGCATATCGATCACACCGGCTTTCTGCCCCGCGTCGTGAAACTCGGCTTCAATGGCCCCGTCTTTACCTCGAGGGCTACGGCCGACCTGCTCAAGATATTGCTGCCTGATTCTGCCCGGCTGCAGGAGGAAGAGGCCGATTATCGCAACCGACATCAGTTGTCGAGCTATTCGCCCGCCCTACCGCTCTATGACGAGCAGGACGCCAAGGCCGCGCTTGCCTTGCTGCAGACCTTTCCGAATGATGGCGAATTGCACGATGTCTGCGAGGGGTTTCGAGCCGGTTTCAGCGTAGCCGGGCACATAATGGGTGCGAGCCAGGTGCTGGTCGAGATGGGGGCGACGCGGTTTCTTTTTTCGGGCGATCTAGGCCATTACGATCAGCCAATATTGAACGATCCGGCACCGCCGCCGGCGTGCGATTACCTGATGTGCGAATCGACGTATGGCGACAGGCTGCATGGCGATATCGATTCGGAAACGCAGATGGCGAGGATCATTAATGAGGCAGCGGAGCGCGGCGGGCCGATATTGATACCGGCATTTGCCGTCGGCCGCACGCAGGAAGTGCTGTATATGATCCGCGAGCTTGAGGAGCAGAAACGCATTCCGATAATGCCGGTGATCGTCGATTCGCCGATGGCATCGCAGGCGACGCAGGTCTACAATCGCTGGCACGAGGAGCACGATCGCGAATACGCAAGCTTGCTTGCCCACAAAAAGCACCCGCTGCGCACCGCCTCGATGCAGACGACGTCCACCCGCGAGGAATCAAAACGCCTGAACGATATGCGCGGCGCACGCGTAATTATCTCAGCCTCAGGAATGCTGACAGGTGGCCGTGTGCTGCACCACGCGATGCGGATACTGCCCGACGAGCGGGCGACGATCGTTTTTGTCGGCTATCAGGCCGCGGGCACGACGGGCCGCCGCGTGCAGGACGGCGAGAGGGAAGTCCGCATCATGAAGAACTGGATCCCCGTCGGCTGCCACGTTGAAAGGGTCGAGGGTTTTTCGGCCCACGCCGACTGGAAGGCTGTGCTCCGCTGGCTCTCTGGCCTCGAATCCGCACCAAGAACCGTATTCACAACGCACGGCGAACCCGAATCCGCCGAGGCAATGGCCCAACACATCCGCGACGCCTACGGCTGGAACGTCATCGTCCCTGAGTATCAGCAGACGGTCGAACTCGAATAATTGATAACTCTCCGCGTTCCTCTGCGTATATCTCTGCGTTTCTCCGCGTGGAGTTTTGCGAACAAAAGATTCCACGCGGAGGAACGCGGAGATAAGAGACGCAGAGAACGCCGAGACGGAGAAACACTATGTATAAGATAACCGCCTTTCTATTTACCTTGATTCTTGTTTCCGCTGCGGTGGCTCAGACAAAGCTCCCGGATTTCGCCGGTATGTCGGGCTGTTGGGAGCGGCGGGATGATGCTAAGAAGCTGCTTATCTCGGAGCAATGGATGGCGGTCGAGGGGACGTCGATCATAGGCATGTCGCGCACCGTGAAGAACGGCAAGACGACCGATTGGGAGTTTATGCGGATCGAGGAACGAACCGACGGCATCTACTTCGTCGCCAAGCCAAAGGCTAATCCTACCGAGACCGATTTTAGGCTGATCAGTACGGGGGCGGCCGAATTCATCTTCGAGAACAAGGCCCACGACTTTCCGCAGCGTGTCATCTACAAAGCCGTCGGCGACAAACTCGCCGCCCGCATCGAAGGCACGATCCAGGGCAAATCCAAAGGAATCGATTTCCCGCTAACCCGCGGCAAGTGCGGATGAATTCGTTAGCCACAGAGATCACAGAAAACTCTACAAAAAAACCTCTGTCATCTCAGTGGCTAATTTCCTTTATTCGTAACGCAAACACTCGATCGGGTCGAGCCTTGCGGCTTTCCTGGCCGGCAGCACTCCGAATACTAAGCCGATGCCGACGGACACACTTAGGGATGTGATGATCATCCACGGCTGGATCTGGGCGGGCATCGACGGGATGAGGAGCATCAGGAGGTTGCTTATCAGCATCGATAGCGTGATGCCGATGATCCCGCCGAACATCGTGAGCGTCATTGCTTCGAGCAGGAATTGAAAGACGATCGCTCTCTTGGTGGCGCCGATGGCTTTGCGGATGCCGATCTCTTTTGTCCGTTCGGTCACCGAGACCAGCATGATGTTCATCACGCCGATGCCGCCGACCAACAGGCCGAGGCACGAGATGGCGATGGCGACCAGGCCGACGCCGCCAATAATGCCGTCAAATTGGGCAATGAACGCATCGGCTGTCTTGACGTCAAAATTGTTCGCCTCGCCGTATTTGACCTCGCGACGGAGCCGTAGGACGCTCTCGATCTCCTCGACGGCGTCATTCAATTGGCCCTGCTTGGCCTGAATTATCATTAGCAGGTAATCACGCAGCGGTGCGACCTTTCGCGAGGTCTTGTAGGGCATAAAGACCTTGCGGTCCTCTTCATTCTCGCCAAAGAAGCCCGATTTACGCTTTTCGATCACGCCGATGATCTCCCACGTGTCGCCGTTCATCCTGACGACCTTGCCGATTGCCGATTCGTCGGGGTTTGGGAAGAGCGCTTCGCGGGCGTTGACACCGATCACGAGCACGTTGCGTCGCTGCAGGTCGTCGGCCTCGGTCAGCCAGCGGCCTTCGCGGAGCGTTAGGTTTGAGATACGGTCGTAGTTGGCTGAAACACCGTCACACTGGGCCCAACGATAGTTACGCCCCTCGTAAGTCAGGTTGTCGTCAAAGCTCGGTCCGTAATTGCCGATACCCGGATTGACGCTGGCAATGTCTTCGATGGCGGTAGATTGCGAAAGGATCGCGCTGACGTCGCCGTCGGTCAGCGGTTTGCGGTTGCGTTCGTCGCGGTTGTTGCCGCCGGGCCCCGTCGTCAGGTGAAAGGCGTAGATGTTGTTTGTGCCGTATTCCTCAACGATCGAAACTATGCTCGCACGCATTCCCGTCAGGATCGACGCCACCACCACAGCCGTTAAAATGCCGACAACAATGCCGAGGATCGTTAGCCCGCTGCGAAACTTGTGGGCGTAGATCGAGTCCAGCGCCATCCGCATTACTTCAACCGGCAATGATGTCGAAAATCTCATAACGGTGAACGGAGAATGGTGAATGGTGAACGGCCGGGTTTTCTCCTCGACCATTCACCGATCACCATTCACCGCTATCATGTCTGCGTCAATGCCACGATCGGGTCGAGCCGGGCGGCTTTCCAGGCGGGATAGAGGCCCGCCAGGATGCCGATGCCGCTGGAGACGGCGACCGACAGGACCACGTACCCGAGCGTGATCGTCATTGTCATCTCAAGAGCAGCTCCTACGAGCGCGGTCGCGCCGGTTGCGAGCACAAGCCCGAGAAATCCGCCGACAACGCATAGCAGTGCCGATTCGATCAGGAATTGCAGCAATATCTGCTTGCGTGTCGCCCCGAGTGCCTTTCGCAGGCCGACCTCGAATGTCCGCTCGGTCACCGAAACGAGCATGATGTTCATCACGACGATGCCGCCGACGACCAGGATTATCATCGTTATGGGTATCACCACACCGGCGATCGCTCCCGTTATCACGTCCATCTGTGAGCTGAATTGGTCAACATCTACGAGACCGAATGTGTCTTCCTCGCTGCCGACGAGCTGGCGTTTGTTGCGCAGAAGTGTCCGTGCCTCTTCGATAGCATCCTTGAATGTCTCGTCGCTGTCGGCTTTGCCGTGCAGCTGCATTCCGCCGGTTCTGGTGAACATTTGGCCGGCGAGGGTGATCGGTATGTAGATATTCCGGTCCTGCGAATCGCCAAAGAATGAGCCGCGTTTACCTTCAACGCCAATCACCGTCAGCGGGACGCCCTGCACCTTTATCTGGCGACCGAGCGGCGAACCGTTGGGGAAGAACTTGTCCCTGATATCAGAGCCGATGACCGTGACATTGCTGATGCGTGTCGATTCGCCATCAGTCATAAAACGGCCCTCCGCGATGGTCTTGTCCTCGATATCGGCCATGTTGGCGGTTACGCCGAGCACTCGCACCGATGCCATTTCGATGCCATCCTGCGTGATGGTCACGTTGCCGTTCATTTGAGCTCCGACCTCGGAACAGAGTTGGCAGTTGGCCTTTACATACTCATACTCGGCCCAGTTGATGTCCTTGTTGCGCCGGTTCTTACGTTCCCATTCGTCATCGGCCATGCGGCCCATCGACGCCATTCGCGTGATCATGAAGTGGTTCGAGCCGAGGATCTTCGAAGCCTTATCGACGACATACGTCTTAAGCCCGCTGATCGATGCTCCGACAACCACAACCGCCGCGACACCGATAATGATGCCGATCAGCGTAAGGAACGCGCGCAGCTTGTGCTCGAGGATCGATTTGAGGGCGATCCAAAAGGCGTCGGAATAAAATGAATATAGCTGTCGCATCGATCGGCCAATCCTGAGCGGTCCTGGAGCTATCCTAAAAACGTAATTCGCCGCAGATTTGTTCAGGAAAGTTTCAGTTTAGTTTCGCAAGTACCCTGCGCCACAATGTGGCACAAATTGCACATGTTTCACCGCGTTTCATGTTGTTTCAATGCCGGTTGAAACGCCGCAAAGTATTGCGAACACACACGTTATGCTGCCTTTTCACGGCTTGTTTCAGTATTTCGCGCAAAAAAACAATTTGTCGGACACGTGTCCGACAGATCGGCGAACGCAGTCCTGTTTACTGAGCCAAAAGGGCATGTTGCAAGGATAAGACGCACATGCGTAAATGTCAAGAAGATTTTGTAATTTAGGCCGACGATCCGGCAGGCGTAAACGGGTCTCAATGCCAATGTGCAGACGGCGATACGCCGTGTTATACTTTGCCTTTGTTTTTGCTCAGTTTTGGATAAAGTGAGGAATCATTTTGGCTGTCTTAGTCGATAAAAGCACACGCCTGATCGTGCAGGGCATTACGGGCAAAGAGGGCACGTTTCACATGCTGCAGATGCGCGATTACGGCACAAACGTCGTAGGCGGCGTCACGCCCGGAAAAGGCGGCACCACGCACGAAGGCGTGCCGGTATTCAATACCGTCGCCGACGCCGTTCGTGAAACGGGTGCGAATGCCAGCGTGATCTACGTGCCGCCGGCATTTGCCGCCGACGCCATAATGGAGGCCGCCGACGCGGGGATTCCAGTTGTCGTCTGTATCACAGAGGGTATTCCGGTCGCGGATATGGTCAAGGCCCACGAGTTTTTGCGTGACAAACCAACGCGGATGATCGGGCCGAACTGCCCGGGCATCATCTCGCCCGGCAAATGCAAGATCGGCATCATGCCCGGCCATATTCATAAAGAAGGCCGTATCGGCGTTGTTTCGCGTTCCGGCACGCTTACCTACGAAGCCGTCGGCCAGCTTACAGCTCTCGGCCTCGGCCAGTCGACGGCCATAGGCATCGGGGGCGACCCGATAATCGGCACGACGCACACCGATGCCCTCGCGCTATTCCAGGCCGACGACGAGACCGACGCCATCGTCATGATCGGCGAGATCGGCGGCACAGCAGAAGAAGATGCGGCCGCTTACGCCAAAGACAACGTCACAAAGCCGATCGTCGCCTTCATCGCCGGCCAAACCGCCCCTCCGGGCCGCCGAATGGGCCACGCGGGAGCGATAATCTCAGGCGGCAAGGGCACGGCGGCGGAGAAGATGAAGGCACTAACGGAGGCTGGAATCAAGGTCGTTCAGTCGCCAGCGGATATTGGTTTGGCTGTAAACGACGCGTTGAGATCGAACGTCGTTGCTAGTTAACAGTCATTCTGCGTATTTTATTTCGGAGATGGCGATTCGAACTACCTCGACACGGTAGTTTTTGGCGATAACCGTGCGGCCTTTCCCGCCCGCCGATGTGTAGTCCAGGACCTGTTGCTTTGCAGTCGAGCGTTCCCCTTCGAAATCATCAAGTGTGATGGTCATGGTGAACGAGCGAACGGCTTTTTCGCCATGGTTGATCCATTCAACCCACAACATCTTATTAAGGCCGACCTCGTACCGATATTCAATGTCACCGTCGGTAAACCAAGCGGACCAATCCGTGATTGCGGCAGATTCTATCGAGTTGGAGTTTGTCGGATCGCCAGCTGGAAAACCTAAGGCTCCCGCAGTGCTTGAATAGGCCGATCCGACTACAATAGTTAGCAAGAGAAGCATCGATTTCATATCATCCTCCTTATGGATAAGGCGTTTAGGGAGTATTAGCCTGCAAAAGGCCAAGCGTGACCCATCCCGGCCCGACGTGCTGCACGTAGTCAACGTGAGGTTGGGTGCCACGATATCAATAGTCTAACTGCAAAAAATGGGACCCAATTCCACCTGACTCATGCTGGTTAACATTCTCACTTTTGTTTAACCGTCAATTTCATAGTAATTCGCGATGGCCGCGCTCCTCCGTCGCATGGGTACGCCCATAGGCCAGCATAGGCGCCGGATTGCTCGCCATACGCCTTAATCTGGGTACTTCCATCATCTTCTCCGACAGAGCCGTCACTGCAATTGAACTTCGCGTCATATGAAACAGCCACCGCGTAGGAGTTGTTGTTTTCAAACTTGTATCTGACCTCATAGTTATCCACGATCTTTACTGACTTCCAATAGACTTTGACGCCGTTCGAACTCCCGATATACAAGTAGCTTTCTTGGGCGTTGATTATCTGTGCGAACATCAAACACAGCGAGAACGCGAGGATAAATTTGGTGCTAAATTTCATCGCTAACCTCCAAGTTTGTACACGTTATTTGATAGCGGCCTCGTGAAACAATACGTAAATATGCGCATTTCGGGTTGACTCACGTCTTCGGGCGGCGTAGCTTATCTTCGAAAGTCACTTTTCTCGCATGTGGAGTCTGAACTCAGATGACACGGCCAATCTGTTACTGGCAATCTCCGGCCTTCATTCTGACCTCACCGCCGGGTCGTTAGCGGCGCGTACGCTTAGCAGCGTGCAGTCCTTATTATCGAATGACTTTACGGCATTTGATAAGTTTTCAGTCACCGACAAATTTGTCGAGAACTCCTGGAATAGCGATCCTACCGTCCTGACGCCGGAGATGTATGAGCGCTTCGCGATTGTCATGGCGGAATGCCCGCACGACAATCCGCTTATCCATGAACTTCTAGAAAAGAAACATAAAGGCGCCCTGAAAATCTCGGATTTCGTCAGTGATTCCGACTTCAGACGGACTCGAATGTATAATGATTTCCTCATCGATGTCGAAGGCGCGCACATGATGGGTCTTGTACTCCCTATCTCTCCAGAGATGACGATATCCTGTGCGATCAACCGTGGAAGGTTGGATTTTTCAGAACGCGACCGGACTCTTTTGACGCTTCTTGAGCCGCACCTCATCAGTGCTGTCCGCAATTCACTTGAGTACTCGCGCCTTTGTGAAAAAGAGATCCTTCTCGAGTCTCTGCTCGAACGCGTAACGCGGGCTCGGCTCGTAGTCGACGGCGACGGCAACGTCCTGTTCGATTCTGGAGGCGGAGCGAGATTATTGCGGGAGCATTCTGAAGACGGTGGATATGAATCTGCCGGACAGTTGCCGTTGGCAGTGCGGGCATGGCTCCGGGCCAGATTAAGTGAATCGCCTTTATACGATAAGCCGACCGATATGACGTTAGACGGGGCTGAACGGACCTTAAAGATCGCCCTCGTTCCAGATTCAGCCTCGGGACGGCACAACCTAATTCTCCGGGAGCGTCAGAAACTCTCGCCCCGACTACTGCATAGTTTGAACCTGACCCAGCGCGAATCAGAAGTCCTGTATTGGATATCGGAGGGCAAGACTGATGAGGTGATCGCGGTTTTGTTAAGCATCAGTACGCGGACCGTTCACAAGCACATTGAGCATATTTTCCGGAAGCTCGGTGTCGAGACCCGGACGGGAGCGGTCAGATGTGCGATTGATTTACTTGAGGCTGCCGAATTGTAGCTTTTTGTGAATCTCGACATGGACTTTCCCATCTGCTTTAATAGGACTTCGCTATTTTTCATTTATGAATAACTTAACATTTGGAATCATAAAGCCCGACGCGGTTCGGGCGGGGAAGCAGGGACAGATCATCTCGCGGATATTGGGCGGCGGTTTTGCCATACGTGGGATGAAATTGATACATCAGACGCGCAAGCAGGCTGAGGGCTTTTACGCTGTGCATGCGGGCAAGGGCTTTTTTGACGAGCTTTGCGATTTTATGTCGTCAGGGCCGTGTGTGGTGCTGGCGTTGGAGAAAGAGAACGCAGTTCCGGCGTGGCGTGAACTGATGGGTGCGACCAATCCGGCCGATGCCGCCGAAGGTACGATCCGCAAGGATTTCGCGACCTCGATCGGCGAGAACGCCGTTCACGGTTCGGATTCGGACGAGAATGCAGCGATCGAGATCGCGTATTTCTTTAGCAAGCTGGAATTGGTGTAGGCGGTTTTAGGTCTTGGGTTTTAGGTGTTAGATTTAAGAACACCAAGGCAATTTGAGATTTGAAATTTCGAATTTAAGATCGGAGTGCGAAGCTGATGAAAAAATGCCCGACTTGCGGAAAGGAATTTGAGGATTCGATGCGGTTTTGCCAGATCGACGGCGCGGTGCTTGAGGATGCACCGGCGGCCGAGGAAGCGGCATTCGATCCCTACGCAACGATAGTGTCGCCTGCTATACAGGTGCCGGAAGAGCATGCTGTCGAAGCCGCACCGCTAGAGGAAGCGACATCTGAGGCCCCGCCCGACGAAGAACCGGTACTCGTTGCGGGCCAGTCGATACCGCCTGCTCCTATCGCCGCCCCTGATGTTGAGCTTGAGCTGCCAGGCACCGACCCGCTCAAGACGGTGTTCGTTTCCGACGAAGAGATGAAGGCCGCCATGCAGGATTCCGTGCCAGAACCCGATGTCGCAGACGTTCCGCCCGCAGCAGCCGAGCCGCCGCCTTCGCCATTCTCCGTTCCTGAGCCGCCGGCTCCGTCGTTCATCGAGCCAGAACCGGAACCGGTTCTTCCGCCGATCGCTGAGGAACCGGAAACTATCATTCAGCCTCCTCCTCCGGCTGCTTTCGAACCGCCGCCGGCACCCGTTGAGCAATGGACACCACCGCCACCGCCCGAGGTCGCTTGGCAGAATCAGGAGATCGGTTCGAACACGCCGTTCAATCCACCGCCGCTGGGCACTGCAGTGGGAGATCAAAACAAGACGTTGCCAATCGTTTCATTGATCCTCGGAATTGGTTCGCTGTGTTGCTATCTTGCTCCGATCACGGGCATAGCGGCTTTGATTACAGGTTTCTTGGGAATGAAGAACGCAAATAATAATCCAGCCGAGTACGGCGGAAAAGGATTGGCGATTGCTGGTATGGTATTGGGAGCCCTCTTCTTCCTGATTGGGATTGTTTATTACATCTTCATCATATTCTTCAACGGTATGGCGATGCTTTTGGGAGCCAGCCGATAAGCACTTTGGTTATATGTCACTTGTCGCAGACGTCATCAGATCGAGCGTGGCCGTCATCAAGGGAATGAAGCGGACGATGTCCGAGATCCCTCGAAAGAAGTGGACCGTTCAATATCCGGATGAGCCGGTCACCGTCCAACCACGCTATCGCGGGCGCATCTCGTTGCATGTCGATGAAAACGGCAAGGAAAATGCGTGGCATGTTACCTTTGCGCTGCGGCATGTCCGTCGGATTGTATATATATTGAAGCGGTTGACGATCCTCGCCCTTATTCAGAGCGTGTCGGCCGTGACGAGCGTTACGCGAAGGTCTACAACATCGACTACGGCAGATGCATCTTTTGTGGTTTTTGTGTCGAGGCTTGTCCTAAGGATGCGATCACGCATGGTTACAACTTTGAGATATCCGTCTTTAATCGAGCCGACCTCCTCAAGACGAAGGACGACCTCCTTATCACGAAACAGAAGCAGTCAAAGAATTACCGTGTTGCCCTCTCGACCGAGGACGTCGACTCGGAATTCAAGGTCGTCTAGAGCGTTGTCTCCGGGCTTGTAATCAACTATCATCGTGTCGTTTCGGCCCCGTGCTCGAGAGGAGGAGAAAGATGAAAGGTATTGGATTTGCAGCTCTCGGACTCGGCTCTAGTAGGCTTCTTTTTCTGGTTGGTAGGATGGGTCTGTTTTACTTTCCTGATCAGTTCGATCGATAGCCCTGCACGAACGATCGGCTCTGTTTGTAATTTCCTCGGGAATCTCCTGCAGTATATTTCGATCTTCGTCGTTGCTGTCGGGCTGATCATCGCGGGAGGAAACGGTCGGACGCCCCTCGTGATGTTCAGTAGTAAGAGGCCACTCCCGACCGATCGACCGCCGACACCGAAGGGAAGGCATCATGAGATACGCGGTTTGGGACTGCGTGAATTCGCCGGGCTTCGGTTCGATCATCAGAGGCTCGATCCGTTCAGCCTTGCCCGATTTGCGAACCTGTTCGTCGCGTCGTTTGATGAGATCGAGCCGTTGCTTTCGGAGGAGACGCGTCAGCATCTTACAGGGGATGGCAAGGATCTGTGGTCAGGCGGGGCGGCATCGCACACGCTGCCGGGCGGCGAACGCCTCATCATCCTGAACCCGACACACAGCCGAAATCGTCAGAATGCTACGCTGATGGAAGAGATCTGCCACGTCTTCCTCGGCCACAAGCCGAGCCGATTGGCGGTCGAGGCCCGCAACAAGGACGGCAAGGTCATCGCTCGCGATTACAATCACGCCATTGAGGAGGAGGCCTATTCTACCGGTGCCAGCCCCTAGTTCCCTACACGGCTATCAAGCGAATGGTCGCTGAGGGGCTGACGTCACAGCAGATCGCTCGCCATTTCGTCGTCAGCCGTGCACTGGTTGAATACCGCATCAAAGTTTCGCGCCTTTGGGCCGAATACAAGGCAAATCAAGGCCTCACGAGCGGCGATGATGTATAATCGCCCTTCCGCGATCTGACAATGCCTCGCACCAAGCCAAAAACCACGTCTGAAAGCCTGACAACTGTCGATAAGCTCAGGATGCTGCTCGACATCACCAAGACGATCAGCCGTTCGCTCGATCTTGACGAGGTGCTCAATCTCGTGATGGACACGCTCGGATCGCTGATTCCATACGATGCGGCGGGCATTTACCTGATCGAATTCAGCCCCGAGGACGGGAGCCCATACGTCTTTAAGTCAAAGGTCATTCGTGGCTATCAGATCAGTTTTGAGTTGATAGAACCGAGGCTCAAGATGGGCGAAGGCTTTATCGGGACCGTCGCGCAGACGGGGAAAGCCATCGTCTCGCATGACGTTAGTAAGGACCCGCGTTACTTTGCGGCACGCGAGCGAACTCGGTCGGAAATGGTCGCTCCGATCATCTCAAATGACCGTGTTATCGGTGCTTTTGACCTCGAGAGCGACCATTTGGACGCCTACTCCGACGACGATCTCGCGATACTTCAACTGTTGACGTCGCAGGTCGCGATCATCATCGAAAAGGTCCGGCTGCACGAGCAGGTCGTCGAGAAAAGGCGACTCCAGGCCCAGCTGGAGGCCGCTCGGCAGGTGCAGATGGAGTTGTTGCCCGCGCGCGACCCGAAGGTCGAGAATTTTGACATCTCAGCCTATCTTTTTCCGACCGAAGAGGTTTCGGGCGACTATTACGATTGGGTGCCGATATTCGAGGACCAGATCGGCATTGTTGTGGCCGATGCGGTCGGAAAGGGCATTCCGGCGGCGTTGCTTATGTCCTTTCTTCGTGCGAGCTTACGCGCGAGCATACAGGCGGGTTATGCGTCGCACATTGCCTTTTCTAGGGTAAGCCAGCTATTGAGAGATTCGATCGAGGACAACCAGTTCATCACGGCGATATACGGCATTCTTGATTCGACAAATCGGACGTTCGTATTTTCTAATGCCGGCCACAATCCGCCGCTTCTGATCAAGCCCGACGGCGATTATCGCTTTGTCGAATATGGCGATATGGCGTTGGGAATGTTCGACGACGTGCATTATCACCAGCATTTTATTAGGTTTGACGACGAACAGGTGATGGTCATCTACACCGACGGCATTACCGAAGCGACAAATCCCAACGGTGAAGAGTTTGGCCCCGACCGCTTTGCAAAACGCGTCCTCAGCGGCATTCACTTGCCCGCCAAACAGATGATCGACCACGTCCGCAAAGGCGTCGCCGATTTCACCGAACGAAAATTCCTCGATGACGACGGCACGCTATTTATCGTAAAAGCCCTCTGAATGAAACGCGTCCCAAAACCGTGAAAACGGTATGACCAAACGGCATTTCGTATGACCCACGGTATAGGAAAACGGACCGTTTTCAGGGACGCGAGGATATTCGCTGCGGATGCTGAATTGTTTGCATCCTTTTGTGAAAACCCGGAACGCGGGCAAGACTCAGGGTGTCGGAACGCGGGCATCCTTGCCCGGACGTAACGAACGTCCTTCCTTGAACGCAGATTCAACGGATCGGGCGGATACGGACGGATAAGACAATGGTTCTTCATATCCGTTTTTTTCCGCTTGATCCGTTTCATCCGCGTTCTAGTTTAGGAACGCCACGAGCGGGCAGAGATGCCCGCGTTCCGACGCCTTGACAAGTGTGAATGAACGTGCTATTACTGCAACATCAAGGACGAGATACAAAACCAACACTCACGGAGAAACCCATGAACACACTAGACCACCATTTTGAAAATTCACGCTCGGGCGCTGCCGTCGAGGCGGCCGGTGCAGGAGGCGCAGGGTTACGATCAACAGCAAGGGCCTGATCTACCTCAACGCCTACACCTACGAACGGCTCGGCAGCCCAAAGCATGTGACGCTCTATTACAGCCGACCCGACGACGCCATCGCCATCGAACCAACCTTCCCACCCACGCACGAGACCTTTCCGGTCACAAAAAGAACGCGGCTGGAAGATCTTCGCCTGGCCCTTCTGCCAACACTACCGCCTACGCATCCCGACAACCCTGCGCTTCGTCGAGCCAGAAGTAAATAACGGAATTCTGGTCCTAAAACTGTCCGAAACCGTCGCAATTGGATTCTCGAAGCGCGGAAAACCAAACATAATTCAGACAACAAAGGGGTTGCAGAATCGGATATGATCTTCCTGGGAGAAGTCTTATGTCAGAAGTTGTCTTAACTCTGCCAGATGAGCTAGCGGCGGAAGCGAAGGAAATGGGGTTGTTCAAGCCTTTGTTGGCGTCCTCTCTGTTCAAAGCGGAGATCCGCCGCCGAAAGGCAAACAGGCTGTTTGAGGCCGCCGACCGTTTAGCTGAGGCCGGGGAACCGATGACGGAAGAAGAGGTAATGGCTGAGATCAAGGCGGTCCGAGAATGGCGGCCCCATCGGCTTTGATCTCTTGAAACGATCATCCAAACTAGTTATTCTACCGACGTTATGAACGCAATTAAGGCCTACGAGGAAGTTGTCGATTTTATTGCGTCGGGCACGACCCCGAAGAACGTGATCGCGTTTCGGCCTTCCAAAGCGGCACAAGAGCGGGTTTCCGATCTTTTGCAGCGTGACAAGAACAGCGACCTGACAGGTGCAGAAAGATCCGAACTCGATTACTATATGTTGCTTGAGCATCTGATGCGGCTTGCAAAGGCCCGTGCCCGTGACTTCGTGGTGAATGAGTAGCCATATCAGCCCCGCGATCCGTGAGCAGGTTGCGAAGCGCGCAGTTAATGTTTGCGAGTATTGCCTGATAGCCGAGGAAGACTCTTACTTCTGTCATCAAATCGAACATATAGTCAGCCTGAAACACGGCGGGTCATCCGACCTCGACAACCTTGCCTTGGCTTGTGTCTTCTGCAATCGAAACAAAGGCAGCGACATCGCCGCCGCCGTCCCCGGCACCAAGCGAGCGATCCTGTTTTACAACCCGCGAACGGACCGCTGGACCGATAATTTTAGAATAGACGGTGCAGTCATAGAACCGCTTACTGAATGCGCCGAAGCGACTGTAAGAATTCTACAGATGAACCACCACGATCGAATCGTTGAACGTGAAATACTAAGCCGGCGCGGCCGCTTTCCCAGCGATGCCGCGAAGCTGTTCGTTCTCGAACATTGAAGCCCAGACTCTCTACCCGCCAGATCGCCGAAGGCGAGACGCGACAGGAACGACCGAAAACTCCACCGCCGGCAAAAAAGGCGGCCGCATCGCAAAACGCGCCCGCCTCGAATTTGAAGACAACCGGTAGAAACTTCGTCGCCGGCGAAAACGTCCTGCCGCCGGTCAAACATGAATGAATTCAGCGATTGAGAATCGCAGTGCCTGACCCCGTTCATCCTACATGGCATGATTTTGACGTGAAGGTCCGGTTGTCGCATCGGTCTCGACGGTCATAACGAATTCTGTTATCGTAAGAAGATATAATACTAACTTGGGAGGACCCTTCATATGCGTGCGACTTCGGCGACCTTTTGGGTCGCAGGCCTGTTGCTGTTAGGCTTAGGTGTCGTCAACGGACAGACGCCCAAAGCTGATTACCGATTTCAGGGAAATTTAAGCAGTTCGGTGGGCTCTCCCCCCGTCCTGACCAATCTAACCGGATCTGGAGCAAATTCATTTCAGAGTGATGTGGTTGACGGATACACGCGCCAAACCTTGCGGTTTCCTTTCAATAGTGGCGTCGCCCTAAATATAACCGACTTGATCTCCCCAACCAGTTACACCATCGTTGGTCTGTTCAGGCTGGACGAGACGAGCGGTTTAAGGAGGATCGCCGGTAGCGATCCAACAGACGATTCTGGCGCTTACATTGTAGACGGGCGACTCATACTCGAACCGACAGCGAACGTGCCGTTCGTAGCGGATACCTACATTCAGGTCGCGGTCGTGCGAGAGGCAACTGGGCGGGTCAGGGCATATCGGGACGGTAGCTTGAGGGGTAGACGTGCCCGATGATGACGGCGAGTTCATTCTGGGCTCGGTTTTGCGGCTCTTTCAGGATGATATTTTGAGTCCTACCCAGGCGTCTGCGGGGAATATCGCCAGGCTTCGTCTTTATGACGGGCCGCTGTCCTCAGATCAGATAGCTGCGTTAGATAGGGTAGCGGAAGCCACTGGCTCCGGCGATCAGCCAATACTGTTTGGTTCGGCCCGCGATGGATTCTACGAGATTTACTCCTCAAATGTCGATGGGACGAATCAACGCCGACTTACCAATAACCAACTTCATGACTATCAGGCAAAGTGGTCGCCAGACGGGCAGAGGATCGTCTTTAGCCGAAGCATTGCATCATCCTCCAATTATCGTATCTGGATAATGAACGCAGATGGTTCGGGCCAGGCTCCACTTACGAACGCCGCGGGGACAACCTACGATTATTGGCCGCAATGGCGGCCTGACGGGCAAAAAATAATGTTCTCACGGTGTGCTCCCGCCACCGGCATATGCGATATTTACTCGATGAATCCTGATGGTTCCGATCAGGCTCCCATGCCCTTGATAAACACAGCGAACGATGAGGATCAAGGCACGTACTCGGCGGACGGTTCAAAGATAGCGTTCCTGTGCTCCACGGGTGGAACCTCTTTCACGAATCCTAATATCTGCTTGGCGAATGCTGACGGCGGCGGCAGGCAGACCCTGACAAGTTCTGTTTCGCCGACTACTGTAACGGGCCCATCCTTCTCGCCTGACGGTACTAAAATAGCGTATATCTCTCAATCTAACCCTAACGACGCATTTACGTCGGAGGTGTTTGTGATTAATGCATCGGGTGGGTCGCCAGTCAATATCACAAACAACGCGTTTTTCGAATACCTACCGGTCTGGTCTCCCGACGGTTCACGATTCTTGTGCGGAAGCCAAAGAACCGGTGTTTATGCGGAAGTCTATACGTTCAACTCAACGAATGGGAGCGGTCCGGCTCGGCTAACGACCAACTCAGTTGGTGAGATCGTTTCCGACTGGCGAAGACCGGTAGTAGTTCCGCCTGATCCTGCACTATTCGACTACGACGGCGACGGCAAGACGGACTTTTTCGGTGTTCAGGCCGTCGAGCGGGGCGTGGTATCTGCAGCGATCGACCGCCGGATTTCAGGGGCTGCAGTTCGGGGCGGACGGCGACAAGCTGACGCCTGCTGATTATGATGGGGATGGGAAGACGGATCTTGCGATGTATAGGCCATCGACGGGTATTTGGTACATCCTGAACAGCTCGAACGGGACGGTCTCGTATCCGGTGTTTGGGGTGGCTGAGGATCTTCCTGCTCCGGGGTGACTATGACGGCGACGGAAATGCAGATCTGACGGTGTTCAGGCCAAGTCAGGGGACGTGGTATCGGACGAATTCGTCTAATGGGACGACCTTCGGGATGCAGTTCGGGGCCAATGGCGATGTGCCGGCGGTCGGCGACTTTGATGGGGACGGAAAGAACGACCTTGGCATCTTCCGCCCGTCCGTCGGCGACTGGTACAACATCCGAAGCTCGAACGGTTCTGTGTTTGGCGAGATTTGGCCAGACGGGTGACCGTATCGCACCGGCTGACTATGACGGCGACGGCAAGACAGACATTGCCATCTACCGCCCGTCAACAGGCCTTTGGGTGATCCGCAACTCGGCGACGGCGACTTATTCGTATTACGTGTTCGGGGCGGCGAGCGACGTTCCGATTGCGGGCGATTATGACGGTGACGGACGGGCTGACATCGGCGTGTGGCGGCCTTCGGACGGGACTTGGTACATACAGCGGTCGTCGAATTCGCAGTTTATCGTATTCCCGTGGGGACAGAACGGCGACAGGCCCACTCCATCAGCCTACGGGAATTGAGGATTGAGAATGCTTGACTCTGTATTGCCGTTGGCTTTAGACAACGGTTGTCGGTAACACAAGAAACCGGGCTTTAGCCCAGCGCGACAGTTGGGCTAAAGCCCGAGATATTCTTCAGCACATGACCGTTGCCTTAAGGCAACGGCAATTCAGAAGGCCCGCGACGCGGTCGACCTGCTCGTAGGCTGACAGCCCCAATGCGACGGAGAACGCACAAAAGGCAGGAGATCTCTCTCCTGCCTTTTGTTTTTGCTTCGAGCGTTCCTCGCTGCCTGGGAAATTGCGGGGCCTAATGGGCCGTTATGGTTGTGTGGAGGTTGTCGCCTCCGGGGACGACGGGTGTTGTCAGGTGGTCAAGATCGATCTTTTCGTTATTGGTCGAGAAGGCGTAGGCGTCGAAGCCGTAGGCGTCGAGAAAATCCGTCAACTGCTGCGACCGGTTGAGATAGAGTGTCTCGCTAAAACCGAGTTCCCGCGTAGCTCCAAAAGCCGTTCGATGACCTCGAGCGGGGCGAAACATTCGTGCGGATCTTTGAAAGTGGCCATAGCGGTGCGACCATGCCGGTCGAACAGTTAGATAGCGTTTAGGCGAGGAAGGTTGTTTAAGAAAGTTTGGATTCACCACAGAGACACGGAGGCCACAGAGAAAACGATAAGAATGCCGATAGAAATTGCGAGTCGAGCTCCGCTTTTTCCCGTGTCCTCCGTGCCTCTGTGGTGAATTTTTCTTATGCGAACGGACACAGCAGTCGCACCAGCGTTCCGGACGGGTCCGGGACTTGTTCGGGTTTGAAATAGGGCTCGGCGATCAGCAGGGCTGATTGCAGGCCGTTGAACGCGGTGTGGAGAATGATGCACGGGAGCAGGTTGCTGGTGCGGACTCGAACCCAGGTGAGAGTCACGCTGAGGAGCGTCAGCAGAAAAATCGTCGAATAGCTCGGCAGGTATTGCGGGACGTGTACCAGTGCGAACAACAGTGACAAGGGCGAACGCTGGCTTGACGCCGAATGAGCGTTGGAACGCCGAGTAGAGCACGCCGCGATAGACGACCTCCTCGACAAGCGGAGCTGTGAACGTAGCAAGAAAGGCAACGATGTAAACCGCCGCTCGTGAGCTATTTAGAATGCGGATGAGGTCGTGTTCCTGCTCAGGAAAATAGCTGCTTACGACCGATGCGATCACGAAAAAGACGCCGAGCAGGATGCAATAATGCCACCATCGAAATCCGCCGCGTTGCCATCCCAGCGTCGCGGTAAATCCATGCTTTCTGAATCTGGTTACAACTGCCCACGCCAGCAGCAGGGTCAGAAGATGCGCGGGGATGATGCCGACGACCTGCAGGATGATCGATGTCGGATCGCTCTTAGCAAACTCAACGATCTCGGCGGTGTCGGTGACCGGCGGATCGAGCGATGCGAGGTAAGGCAGCAGCAGCATCGCGGGAACCATCAGGATCAACAGCACGCTGACAAACCATACGCCAATCGCTTCGAACGAGGTCCACGGCGGATCGTTCGGGCCGGCCGGGGCCTGCGTTTCTGGCTGTTCGTATGGTCCGTCGAGCAGATGCTCTTCGCTTTCCATCTGTGAGAGTGTAGCGAATACAGCGCGGCGATAAAGTTCGCCGGTCGGATCGGCGTTTTCATTCGTGCATTAGTGGCTAAATTCCGGCCGCAAGAAATAGCCACGAATGCACGAATAGGAAGTTCGATGGTTGCTCTTTGGGCCGAATCAAGATAACCTAAAATCCCGTGGAGCACCACGGCGAAAAACCTCTACAGAATGTGATCGCGATAATACCGGCACGGTACGCTTCGACGCGTCTGCCGGGCAAGATGCTGCGCGATATCGGCGGGAAACCGTTGATAGTGCATACCGTAGAGCGTGCGCGTGCGGCGACGTCGGTTTCGCACGTGATCGTCGCTACGGACGACGAACGTATTCGTGATGCCGTGATCGCAGCGGGATGCCCGGCAGTTATGACCTCGAGCGAGCATCAATCCGGCAGTGACCGCATCGCTGAGGTGGCCGCGACATTGCCCGATGGCTCGATCATCGTCAACGTCCAGGGTGACGAGCCGCTGATCTCGCCGGAGACCATCGACCGTGCGGTCCAGGCGTTGGTGAGCGATCCGACGGCGGACATTTCGACGGTTTGCGGAGCCCTTGACGAGCCTGCATGACGAACTGTTGAACTTTAACGTCGTGAAGGTCGTGTGTGCCGAAGATGGCAGGGCACTTTACTTTTCCCGGTCACCGATGCCGTTTCCGCGTGAAGCGAGCCTGCGGCATGGCGGCGATCGGAACCAGGCGTTTGAGAACGAACCGGGGCTTTTTCAGAATTACAGGAAGCACGCGGGCCTGTATGTTTATCGTCGCGAGTATCTCTTGGAATTTACAAGGCTGCCGCAGACGAGGCTTGAGAAACTTGAGGCGCTCGAACAGCTTCGTGCCTTGGAAAATGGGGCAAAGATCGTGGTCGTTGAGGCGGCCGGGGCATCGGTCGGTGTGGACACGGAAGAAGACCGAAAAGGTGCGAACGCTGATCGAACCGGGAGTCTCTGCACAGATGATTAGTAATTACTGATTATTGAATTACTAATTAGTACCTTATGGCGGATTGGATCGGAGTTGCGTTCTTTGTCCTGCTGATCGTCGGTGCGGCGGTCGGGCTGAAGCTGTTATCACGGCCGCAGACAAGGACGGCGGAAGAGTTTGAACGCAACGCCCTGAGGGAACGACGGCGTTGGGAGCGAGCATGAATGCCTGCAGGAACTGATGAATCCCGAGGCGGCGAAGTCTAAGGAAGTTATTACACAGATGAAAGATGGACGCTACCAGAAAAGAGGCGGGAAGGGAAGGCGGACGGTTCGGGAATAACTGAAAACTGAGAACGGATAACTGATAACTAAAGCTATGACCAAATACATATTCGTAACAGGCGGCGTGGTTTCGAGTTTGGGCAAAGGGCTGGCGGCGTCGAGTATAGGCTGTTTGCTCGAAGCTCGCGGACTGAACGTCCAGATGATGAAGCTCGATCCGTATATCAACGTCGATCCGGGCACAATGTCGCCGTTTCAGCACGGCGAGGTTTTTGTTACGGACGACGGGGCCGAGACCGATCTCGACCTTGGGCATTACGAGCGGTTTACGCACGCCAAGCTCTCGCAGGCTAATAACTGGACGACTGGTCGCATTTATCTCTCCGTGATCGAGAAAGAGCGTCGCGGCGATTATCTCGGCAAAACGATCCAGGTGATTCCGCACATCACTGACGAGATCAAGGCGGCGGTTCGCACGGTAGCAAATGCCCATCGGCCGGATGTTCTGATAGTCGAGATCGGCGGCACGGTCGGCGACATTGAGTCGCTGCCGTTCATGGAAGCGATCCGTCAGATGGCCAACGAGGAGGGCCGTAATAACGCTATTTTTGTTCACGTTACGCTCGTGCCGTATATTGCTGCGGCAGGCGAATTGAAGACAAAGCCGACGCAGCACTCGGTGCGTGAGCTCATGGAGATCGGAATCGCTCCGGACGTTTTGCTTTGTCGCTCGGATCGGCCGATACCGGCCGACCTCAGAAAGAAGATCGCTCTTTTCTGCAATGTTCAGGAAAACGCCGTTATCTCCGCCCTCGACGTCGGGACGATCTACGAGGTTCCGCTGGCGTTTCACGAGCAGGGGCTGGACGATCTGATCGTCAATAACCTTCACCTGAAAGAGCAATTTCCATCGGCCGATCTCAAACGCTGGCGAGACCTCGTTGCGACGATCAAGGAGCCGAGCGGCGGATCGGTGAGGATCGGTATCGTCGGAAAATATGTCGAGCTTGAGGATTCCTATAAGTCACTCAACGAGGCGTTGACCCACGCGGGCGTGGCGAATAACGTTCGTGTCAATGTCACCTGGGTTGAATCCGAGAACCTGATGAAGGACGAGTATGAGAACGACCTGCAAGACTTTGACGCTATCCTCGTGCCGGGCGGTTTTGGCAAACGCGGCATTCCGGGAATGCTCCGGGCGATCAAATACGCGAGAAAATCGGGAACGCCGTATTTCGGCATTTGCTTGGGAATGCAAACGGCTTGTATCGAGTTTGCGGAATGAATGCAAGATGAAAGACGCCGACTCCACGGAGTTCGACGAGGGAACGCCGTATCCGATCATCTTCAAACTGCGCGATCTGGTTGACGTGGAGGAATATGGCGGCACGATGCGGCTCGGCGAGTGGGAGTGCGATCTAAAAGAAGGCTCGCTCGCTCGCGAGGTCTATCAGGGAGCGACGCGCATCGGTGAACGTCACCGGCATCGATACGAATTCAATCCACTGTTTCGCGAGAAGCTGGAGGCTCAAGGGATGGTCTTTAGCGGCGTCTCGCCGGACGGTAAGTTTGTCGAGATGATCGAGCTGCCGCGAGAGACGCATCCGTATTTCATAGCGTGTCAATTCCATCCTGAATACAAGTCGAAGCCGCTAGCGGCGCATCCGCTCTTTGACGCCTTTGTTTCGGCAGCGTGGAATAACAAGCTCCGCAGTGAGAACCTCGAACACGACGTGACCAGCGACAAACAGGTCGAGATGCCCGAGCGGGCTGAGGCAAGATCCGAATAAAGAAACAACGGATTCACGCGGATTTGCGCCGATCAGGGACTCAGACGATCTGTGTTAATCTGTGTAATCCGTTGTTCCTTCTTCTATGGGAATTTTTCAGGTCGGAGACGTTTCCTTTGGCGATGGTGGTTTGACGATCATCGCCGGGCCGTGTGTTGTTGAGTCGTCTCAGCACGCGCTATTCATGGCGAAGGAGATCAGTGATGTCTGTAAGCGCGTCGGGCTTGGCCTTGTATACAAATCGTCGTTCGATAAGGCGAACCGTAGTTCGATCGACAGCTTTCGAGGTGACGGGATGGAGTTCGGATTGTCGGTGCTCGCTCAGGTGAAGGACGAGATCGGCGTGCCGGTGATCACGGACATCCACGAGCCGTGGCAAGCTGAGAAAGCCGCCGAGGTTGCGGACATGCTTCAGATACCGGCATTTCTCTGCAGGCAGACCGATCTGCTGGTTGCAGCGGCGAAGACGGGCAAGGCGGTCAACGTGAAAAAGGGACAGTTCCTTAGTCCGTGGGACGCCGAGAATATCGTTGAGAAACTGCGGGCTGCGGGCTGCGAAAAGATATTGCTAACCGAACGCGGGACGAGCTTTGGCTACAATAATCTTGTCGTCGATCTGCGGTCGTTTCCGGTGATGCGATCGTTCGGAGTACCAGTCGTGTTTGACGTGACACATTCACTCCAATTACCCGGCGGCCTTGGAAAGGCAACGGGCGGTCAGGCCGAATTCATCGAAGATTTCGCCCGTGCAGGCGTCGCCTGCGGCGTTGATGCCGTCTTTATGGAGGTCCATGACGACCCGACGAACGCGCCAAGCGATGGTCCGAATCAGCTTCCATTGGGCCGATTGGAGCCGCTGTTGCTCAAGCTGAAGGAGATCCATTCGATCATTCGCAGATAGATCGTCGATGTTGAGGTGATCACCTGCGAAGTATCCTGTGGCCATTCTTGCGTTTGTCTTAGCGGTGCTCGGGTGCGATCTTTCAAGATTTACGTCGAACAGCAGCGCGAACAATACGAACGCGGTCCCGATCGCGACAAAGACGCCGTTGCCGACTCGTTCGCCAGTCGCCGAGGCGTCGCCGGCCACTCCGTCGTTTATTTCCACGTTGGAGAAGGCGTCCGGAAAGTATCCGGCAGATATCAAGCTGCTGAAGATACCGGAACTTAGGGACAGGTTGAAGAAGCTGCTTGGCAAGGACTTTGCGGACCTCGATGCATTGGAACGTCGAGTCGCCGATCCAGATAAAAGATGGCGTATTTAAGGCCAGCGCCTGCGAGGCTCATAACTGCGGAGCAAACACCTACTTCATTTTTGTTGATCTAAAGAAGAACAACATCAACGTCTATCATATCGAGGACGATGTCACGAAACACTATTTTGAGGCGGGCAAAATAGAGCTTCCGGCCGGAGCGCTGGAGTTTTGACGTTATTCGTTTCGCTTCGAGAAATGACTATGAGACTGATTCATACTGTTTTAGCCTGCCTGTTCGTTATCTGCGCTGCAGGGTTTGTATTGGGCCAGGATCCGGCAAAGCCTTCGGCGACTTGGCAGGTCCAAAAATATGATATCGATGTTACCTTGCCGGCCGACGGCTCAAGGTCGATCCCGATCCGTGCCCGGCTTAGCCTTAAGAATATCTCGCCGCGTCCTGCGTCCTCGCTAACCCTGAGGATCTCGCCGACCGCAGAAATTACGACAGTTAGGCTCAATGATGCAGATTCGGACTTCTCCAAGAATGAGGAGAAGATCAATTCAGGCGTGAGCCTGCAACGCGTTTCTTTGAGGCCGGGACCGATCATTGCCGGCGGAGTGTTAGCGGTCGCCGTCGAGTACAGATTGAACATTAAGGAGAATGGCGGGGCGGCGTCATTGACTCAGGGCGGGGCCCATCTCTTGCCGTCCTCGTACTGGTATCCGACGCCGAATAGCTGGTTCTTTACCCAGGGCCCGGATCGAGCACCTACTCGAATAAAGGTCAATTTCTCGGCCGGACTTTCGATCGCGTCGTCAGGAATGGCGTCTGCCGGAGCTTTTGATGACAGATTGCTGGTGCAGCCGTTCTTCGTCGCCGGTGACTGGGGCGTCACAACGCTGAACGGCGTTTCGGTTCTTGCTCCTAAGGGGACCGGGCCTGAGGGACAAAAAAGGGGTGACGAGATGACGGCTCTTTTCTCCGAGGCCCGCAGCTTCATGTCGGGGTTCCTGGGGAAAGCACCTGATGCTCCGTTGAGGATCGTCTCGACGCGACGCGGGGCTGGATTCAGCGGCGGCGGGACGCTCTTGGTGGACGAAGCGGCCTTTCGCCGGTCGGCCGTGGATTCGACGACGGCGATGAACATTGCGGAAGCTGCGGCGCGCTTGTGGCTGGGCAATTCGGTTTCGGTCGCCGGTGATGGTTATGGGGTGATAAGCGAAGGCATGGTTCGATACCTGGCAACGCAGTTTATCGAGAACAAGTTTGGTAAGGACATCGCCGACATTGAACGACTACGA